>CAYVCE010000052.1:0-19665 GCA_964449915.1 uncultured Steroidobacteraceae bacterium
CACCTCGCTTGCCATCCAGCAGATCGCCGGGTGGAGCCGCTACGTGCGGGCGAAGATGCTCGAGGTCCTCAACCAGGACTATGTGCGCACCGCCAAGGCGAAGGGCCTCAGCTCGGCGAAGGTCACCTACAAGCACGCGCTTCGCAACGCCCTCATCCCGGTCATCACACTTTTCGGGTTGACGCTGCCGGGTCTGCTGTCAGGCGCGGTCATCACCGAAGTCATCTTCAGCTGGCCCGGGCTCGGACAGCTCGGCGTCCTGGCGGTCGAGCAGCGCGACTATCCGCTGGTACTCGCCTTCGTCATGGTCGGCGGCTTCGGCGTGGTGCTCGGCAACCTCCTCGCCGACATCCTGTATGGCGTCGCCGATCCACGCATCAAGTACTGAGTCGAGAGGACGGCCCCATGGTCAGCGACACGAACGCCGCCGAGATCGAGCGCCGCCGAGCCGAGGAGGCCATGGCCGACTCGGCGGATATCGATCGCACTCCGGTGCGCACGTACTCGCAGCTCGTCCGCCAGCGCTTCTTGAAGCACCGGCTGGCGGTCGTCGCCGTCTTCATGCTGATCATCCTCGCGGCGTACGCGATCATCGTTCCCACCGTGTCGGGCGATGCCTGGACGCGCACCCAGCTCTTCCGCGACGACGCGCCGCCGGAGCTGTTCAGCGAGGAGGGCGAATTCACGTTCGCCGTCCTCGGCTACAACGAGAACGGCCAGAACCTGTTCGCCCGCCTCGGCAAGGCGACCCAGACGTCGCTGCTCATCGGCTTGGCGGCGGTCGTCATCATCGTCGGGATCGGCGTCTTCGTGGGGTCGGTCGCAGGCTTCGTGGGCGGGTGGCTCGACAACCTGCTCATGCGCTTCGTCGACATCATGCTCAGCCTGCCGGCGCTGTTCGTGATCCTCATGATCACCGCATTCTTCGGCCAGGGGAACGTGATGGTAGTGATCCTGGCCATCGGCCTGACCGGCTGGACGACGGCCGCACGGCTGGTGCGAGCCGAGTTCCTGAGCCTTCGCGAGGTGGACTACGTCCAGGCCGCGCGCGCGCTCGGCGCCAACCCACAGCGCATCATCCTGCGCCACATGCTGCCGCCGGCGATGGCGCCGATCGTCGTCGCCGCGACCCTCGGCATCGCCGACTCGGTCGTCGTCGAGTCGGCGCTGAGCTTCCTCGGCTTCGGGATCGGGCGCGACAGTGCGAGCCTGGGCACCATGCTCCAGAACGCCCTCGACTACTTCAACTCAGGGCCGCTCAAGGTGTTGTACCCGGGGGTCGTGCTGATCATGATCGTCCTCTCGGCCAGCTTCCTGGGTGACGGGTTGCGCGACGCGCTCGACCCGCGGCAGCGGGTCGAGAAGTGACGGTGACGGAGCGGCACGTCGGGCCACTGCTCGAGATCAAGGGTCTCAGGACGCACTTCTTCACCCAGGACGGCGTGGTCAAGGCCGTCGACGACGTGACGTTTCAGATCGGCCATGGCCAGACGCTCGGCGTCGTCGGCGAGTCGGGCTGCGGCAAGAGCATCACCGCTCTCTCGGTCATGCGACTGATCGAGCGCCCGGGGCGGATCGTGGCGGGCGAGGTCCTGCTCAACGGCGAGAACCTGCTCGACAAGCGCGACGCCGAGATGCGCGACATCCGCGGCGACCAGGTGAGCATGATCTTCCAGGAGCCGATGACCTCGCTGAACCCGGTCTTCACCTGCGGCGACCAGATCGCCGAGGCCGTCCAGCAGCACACCGCCGTGAGCCGGCGGGAGGCGTGGGACCGCGCGGTCGAAATGCTGCGGGTGGTCGGCATCCCCGACGCCAAGCGCCGCGCCCGCGAGTACCCCCATCAGCTGTCGGGCGGCATGCGCCAGCGCGTGATGATCGCGATGGCCCTCTCGACCGACCCGGACATGCTCATCGCCGATGAGCCGACCACCGCGCTCGACGTCACCATCCAGGCCCAGATCCTCGAGGTCATGCGCGACCTGCGCACGAAGAACCGGATGGCGATCATGCTCATCACCCACGACCTGGGTGTCGTGGCCGAGATGGCCGACGAGGTGGTCGTCATGTACGCCGGCAAGGTCGTCGAGCGCGCCGACGTGCGGACCGTGTACGGGTCGCCGCATCACCCGTACACGAAGGGGCTCCTGCTCTCGATCCCGCGCATCGACGAGCAGGTCGATCGGCTCGCGGTGATCAAGGGCACCGTCCCCTCGCCACTCAACCTGCCGAGCGGCTGCCTGTTCAAGCGCCGCTGCCCGTACCGCATGCGCGTGTGCGACACGGCACCCCCGTACCAGGAGGTGCAGCCCGGCCACTTCAGCCGCTGCTGGCTCACCCCGGCCGGCGAGGAGCCAGCGGTCGGCGCGGATGCCGAAGGTGCCGACGCGGAGCAGGCCTCGGAACAGCTGACGGCGGAAGCACGGTGAGCGAGCAGACCACGACCACGGCCGAGCCGTCCCCCGAAGGGGGCATGACGAGCGGTGGCCAGACGAGCGCTCAGCGCACGGCAGCGCGCGGCGGCACCGGCGGGGGACCGTTGCTCGAGGTGACCGACCTCGTCAAGCACTTCGACATTCGCGGTGGCCTGCTCGGGATCAGCAAGATCGGCGCGGTGCGCGCCGTGGATGGCGTCAGCTTCAGCGTGAACGAGGGCGAGACTCTCGGCCTGGTGGGCGAGTCGGGCTGCGGCAAGACGACGCTGGGGAAAGTCATCCTGCGCCTCATCCCGCCGACTGCCGGCCAGGTGAACTTCGAGGGCAAGTCGCTGTTCGAGCTCTCGAGCCGCGAGCTGAAGGCCGCTCGGCGCGACATCCAGGTCGTGTTCCAGGACCCGTATGGCAGCCTCAACCCGCGCATGAGCGTCGGTGAGATCGTGGGCGAAGGCCTCTACGTGCACGGCATGACGAACAAGAAGGAGCGCGAGGCGGCGGTCCGCGACCTGCTGAAGCGCGTCGGCCTGAACCAGGCCCACATCCACCGCTACCCGCACGAGTTCTCCGGTGGCCAGCGCCAACGCATCGGCATCGCGCGGGCCCTGGCGCTGCGTCCGAAGTTCATCGTCTGCGACGAGCCGGTGTCCGCCCTCGACGTCAGCATCCAGTCCCAGGTGCTCAACCTGCTGAGCGACCTCCAGGACGAGTTCCAGCTGACCTACCTGTTCATCGCCCACAACCTGGCGGTGGTGAAGCACCTCTCGACGCGGGTCGGCGTCATGTACCTGGGCAAGATCATGGAGCTGTCGGATGCCGACGAGCTGTACCGGCAGCCCGCGCACCCGTATACCAAGGCACTGCTGTCGGCCATCCCGGTGCCTGATCCGCTGGTGCGCCGCGAGCGGATCGTGCTGAAGGGCGACCTTCCGTCGCCGGCGAACCCGCCCTCGGGTTGCCGCTTCCACACGCGGTGTCCGATGGCGCAGGAGATCTGCAAGACCGATGAGCCGGCCCTGCGGGACGTCGGCGGCGGCCACATGAGCGCCTGCCATTTCGCCGAGGACGTGACGCCGCTCGAGGAGCGACGGCCGGCGGGCAGCCTCCCCGCGTAGCCCTCGGTCAGCCCTCGGCGCCGCTCGGGCGCGGCTCCTCGTCCCCTGGTCCCTCGGACATGCGCAGCTCGACCTGCTCGGTGCCGTCCGAGCGGCGGGTCCGCGTCACGTGGATGTGCGGGTGCGTCTCGTCGCCGACCTGCTCCTTCGCGACGCTGACCATGACGTGCTGGTCGACGTCGGTCAGGCGCTCCGTGTCGGGGAGCGCCGCGTTCGGCACCGTGCGGAAGAGGGCGTAGCTGACGAAGACCCACAGCACCGCAATCACCGGGATGCCGAACAGCGCGCCCCACACGCCGGCCACCTGGGCGCCGAGGAGCAGGCCGACCAGGACCAGGATCGGGTGCAGGCCCAGCGCGCCGCGCATCAGGCGTGGCTGCAGCCAGTTGACGAGGACGGTCTGGACCGCTAACAGGATGACCGCCACCGGGATGGCGGCTCCGCCGCTGAACAGGAAGGCACCGATGACGGGGGGCACCAGCGCCAGCGGCGGCCCGAAGAAGGGGATCAACATGGCGAGCGCGCTGATCGTGCCCCACAGGAACAGGTACGGGATGCCGAAGATCGTGCCGACCACCGCCACCAGCAGGGCCTGGATGCCGGCCAGGATGAGCTGGGCGCGCAGGAAGCCTCCGAAGGCGCGCACGATGCTGCGCTCGAACAGCTCCGCCTCGTCGCGGAAGCGGCGCGGCACGCCGGCGTGCAGGCGGGCCAGGATGCGCCGCGAGTCCATGAGCATGTAGAGCGAGAGGACGATGATCAGGAACAGCGAGCCCAGCGCGGCGATCGTGACGCCGGCGATGTCCTGGAACCGCTCGACGATGGCGCGACCGATCCCCTCGAGGCTGCTGACCGCCCCGCCATACAGCTCGGTCAGGTCGATCTCGAGGCGGCCGAAGACGAGCCCGCGCTCCCAGTCGGCAAGCACGACGAGGATGTCGCGCTCCGTCTCGGGGTAGTTGCGGGCCAGCTCGGCGACCTGCTGGGTGAGCGCCGCGCCGGTGTAGAAGAGCAGGAAGCCGAACACGACGAGCGCGACGACGTACGTGCCGACCACGATGGCAGGCCGCGGGAGGTCGAGGCGCTCCTCCAGCCAGGCGACGAGCGGCGACATGACGAACGAGAGCAGCCACGCCAGGAACAGGATCAGGAAGATCGTCGCGAAGCCGCCGAGCACGGTGAGCAGCCGCTCGGCAAGGAGGAAGGCGAGGTAGGTGCTTCCCAGCACCAGGAAGACGACCAACCACCAGCGCTCGCGCGGACCGATGCCGGATGCCGGGCCGGTCATGGTTCGACCTGCCGGCGTGGACCGATGCCCACCGCGGCGTGCACCTCGGCGACGGTCGCAGCCAGGATCGGCCGCACCTTCGCGGCCCCGGCGGCCAGCGTGTCCTCCACCACCGCGGAGTCGGCGGCCAACCGAGCGCGCTCCTCGCGCATCGGCCGGAAGTGCTCGATGATCCGCTCGGCCAGCAGCGCCTTGGTGTCGACGCACCCGGTTCGCGCCGTCCGTTCGCCGTCCTGGATCTGGAGGTAGTCGCTGCCGAAGAACCGATGCAGCTGGCACACGTTGCAGATCTCGGGGCGGCCCGGATCGGTGCGCTTGATGCGCTGCGGGTCGGTGACCATGCTCATGACCAGGCGTCGGATCTCGTCGGGCTCGGCGAAGATCGGGATCGTGTTGCCGGCGCTCTTGCTCATCTTCGTGGCGCCGTCGGTGCCGAGCACGATCGGAGCATCGGTGTAGACCGGCTCGGGCTCGGGGAAGATCGGCCCGTAGCGGCGGTTGAAGGCGCGGGCGATCTCGCGGCTCAGCTCCAGGTGCGCCGCCTGGTCCTTGCCGACCGGTACGCGGCTGGCCTTGTAGATGACGATGTCGGCTGCCTGCAGGACCGGGTAGTCGAGGAGGCCCATGCTGTTCTCGACGCCCTGCTGGCGCTTCTCCTTGTAGGTCGGCGTGCGCTCGACCCAGCTGACCGGCACCACGGTGTTGAAGATCCAGGCCAGCTCGGCGTGCTCGGGGAAGTCGGACTGGCGGATGAGGGCGCTGCGGGCCGGGTCGAGGCCGACGGCCAGCAGGTCGAGCACCATCTCGTGGGTCAGGCCGCGCAGCTCGGCACCATCGTGGACCGTCGTCAGGGCGTGGTAGTCGACGATGCCGTAGATCGTCTCGTAACGGTCCTGGAGGGCGACGTAGTTGACCTGGGCGCCGAGGTAGTTGCCCAGGTGCGATGCGCCGGAGGGCTGGATCCCGCTGAAGACGCGCTCGCGCACCGGACGGGGCGCGGCATCACGCACGTCGAGGGTCTGGCTCATTGGATCGCCGAGTGTAGCGCACGCCCATCGGCTTCCCCGATCCCGAGGCGGTATCGTGTGCCGCATGCTGCCGACCGAGACGGACTGGATGCTGGCCGACCGGCCACGCCGCAGAGTGGGGCGCGGGGTGGAGTCGCATCGCAGCATCGGGTCGACGAACGACCGCGCTCGCGAGCTGCTCGAGCGGCCCGGCGGCGAGGGCGTGGCCGTCGTGGCCGAGGAGCAGACCGCCGGCCGCGGCCGCCGCGGACGATCCTGGCAGTCGCCGCCGGGAGTGAACCTCACGCTGAGCGTCGCCGTGCGACCGGCCGTGGCCGCCGGCGCGGCATGGACGCTCGCCGCCGCCGCCGGCCTGGCGAGTCGGGCGGCGTGCGGCGCGTACGCGCCGGTCGCGCTCAAGTGGCCGAACGACGTGGTGGCCGCGGACGGCGCCAAGCTCGGCGGCCTGCTGCTGGAGACGACGGTCGAGGGCGACCGCGTCAGCTCGGCCGTGCTCGGGATCGGGCTGAACGTCAACTGGCGCCGCGCCGAGATGCCCGCGGAGATCGCGGCCGGCGCGACGTCCCTCGCCGAGCTGGCCGGGCACCCCATCGACAGGGTCGAGCTCCTCGGCACGCTGCTCGACGAGCTCGACCGCGAGCTCCTGGCGCTCGAGGCCGGCGCATCGCCGATCGACCGCTACCGCGCCGCGTGCGCGACCCTCGGCACCGACGTGACCGTCGAGACGGCGACCGGCCGGGTCAGCGGGCATGCCGTCGACCTCGACGACCACGGCGCGCTCGTGGTGGACGGCGTCGCAGGGCGCATCGTGCTGGCCAGCGGCGAGATCGTGCGCCTGCGGCCGCAGGTGCCCGCATGAGCGTGCCGCCGCGGCGCGCGACCGCACGAGGTGGGGCGCCGCCGGACCCCGACCTCGAGGACGTTCGCGCCGCTCAGGCCGACCGGGCCGACTTCGGACGGCTCTACGGTCGCTACCTCGACGGCGTGTACGGCTACTGCTTCTACCTCCTCGGCGACCATCACGACGCGGAGGACGTGACCGAGCGCACGTTCGTCGCCGCACTCGGCGCCATCGACCGCTACCGCGACACCGGGGCCAGCTTCCGCTCCTGGCTGTTCCGCATCGCGCACAACCAGCTGGCGAACGCGCTGCGTGCGAGGAGCCGCCATCGCACGTCACCGCTGGACGACGTGCGCGAGTCGGGTGTCGGCATCGGCGACCCGGCGCGTCTGGCCGGGCAGGCGGACGAGGCGCGCCGACTGCGCGCTGCGGTCGCGGCGCTCTCGGTCGATCGCCGCCAGGTCGTCGTGCTCAGATTCGTGGATGGCCTCTCGGCGCGCGAGATCGGCGAGGTGCTCGGCCGGTCCGAGGGTGCGGTGCGAGTGCTTCAGCACCGAGCGCTGCGCGACCTGGCGACGCAGATGGGGTCCGATCGCGAGGGGGCGAGTCCCGAGCGGGCGGTGTAACGTATCGGGCCCCGTGGTGTTAGCAGGAGCGTGATGAGCAAGCCCCCGTCGCCCGCCGAGCGCCTCGACCGCGCCGTCGACGGCGTGCTCGACGGCCTCTCGCCGGTCTCCGCCGCGGCCGCCGCCGGCGCCGCGCCGGGAAGCGGGCAGCTGGTGCTGCTGGCCCATGATCTCCGCACCGTCCTCGCCGCACCGCCGGTCGCGCCGCGCTTCGAGGCGCGCCTCGGGGCGCGACTGGCCTCGGCCGCCCCCCGCGACCCGGTCGCGTGGGCGCGGCGACACCCGGGGACGCTGATCGTGACCGGTGCCGTCGGCTCTGCCGTCGGGGTCGGCGTGACCGCCTACGCGGTGTGGCGCAGCACGCGCCGCTCGAGCCCCGCGGTCCGGCTCCTCCACCGATAGGCCGCACGAGGAGCCTCGATTTGCCGATCAAGTTCCCCTTCAGCCGGCGCGCGGCCCCGACCGACGCGTGGACGAAGTGCCCGAGCTGCGACGCGCAGGTCTTCAACAAGCAGCTCGAGCGGACGCAGCGCGTGTGCCCGTCGTGCGGGCATCACTTCCGCATGTCGGTCGGCGAGCGCATCGACCTGCTCCTCGATCCCGGGAGCTTCGAAGAGCGCGACGCGGGCATCGCGTCGGTCGACCCCCTCGGCTTCCACGACGACCGCCCCTATCCCGATCGGCTCGAGGCGTCGCAGGCCAAGACCGGCCTGCGCGATGCGGTGGTGTGGGGCATCGGCACCATCGACGGCCGGCGCATCGCCATCGGCATCTTCGACTTCCGCTTCATGGGCGGCAGCATGGGCAGCGTGGTCGGGGAGAAGCTGGCACGCTGCTTCGAGACGGCCCTGGCCGAGCGGATCCCGGCGATCGTGGTCAGCGCCTCGGGCGGGGCGCGCATGCAGGAGGGGACCCTGTCGCTCATGCAGCTGGCCAAGACGACGGCGCCGCTCGTACGGCTCGACGCGGCCGGCGTTCCGTTCATCGCGGTCCTGACGGATCCGACCACCGGCGGCGTGCTGGCCAGCTTCGCCAGCCTGGGCGACGTGATCGTGGCCGAGCCGAAGGCGCTCATCGGCTTCGCCGGCGCGCGGGTCGCCTCCGACACGGTCGGCGAGGAGATGCCGGCCGGCTTCCAGACCGCCGAGTTCCTGCTGGAGCACGGATTCGTGGACGCCGTGGTGCCGCGCGCCGAGCTGCGCTTGAGCCTGGGGCGCCTGCTGCACCTCCTGCCGGTCGCCGCGGTCGACGACGGCCAGCCGCTCGAGGCGGAGCGCGCGTGGGGGCCGATCGGCGCCCTGTCGGGCCTCGCCGAGCGGTTGGGTGGCGCGGTGAGCGAGACGATCGGCATCGACGTCGACACCACCGAGGCCGGTGGCAACGGCAGCGGCGGCCCAAAGGCCCCGGCCGGCGTCGAGGGCGAGGACGACCGATGAGTGACCCCCCGATGGTCGACGCGGCCACCACGCCTTCCGAGGCATCGATCGATGAGGCCTGGCGCCGCGTGCAGCTGGCGCGGCATCCGCAGCGACCGCGGACGCTCGACCTCGTGCCGCTCATCTTCGAGAGCTTCTTCGAGCTGCACGGCGACCGGGCCTTCGGCGACGACCCGGCCATCGTGGGCGGCCCGGCGCGCCTGGACGGCGTGCCGGTCATGGTCATCGGCCACCAGAAGGGCACGGACACCGAGTCGAACATCGCCCGCAACTTCGGCTCGCCTCACCCCGAGGGGTTCCGCAAGGCGCAGCGCCTCATGCGGCTGGCCGACAAGCTCGGCATGCCGATCGTGACCTTCCTGGACACCGCCGGAGCCTTCCCGGGCCCTGCCGCCGAGGAGCGCGGCCAGGCGGAGGCGATCGCGTCGAGCATCAAGCTCATGACCGGCATCCAGGTCCCGGTCGTGGTGGTCGTGCTGGGCGAGGGCGGCTCGGGCGGTGCGCTGGCCATCGGTGTCGGCGACGTGGTGCTGGCGCTCGAGAACGCGGTCTACGCGGTGATCAGCCCCGAGGGCGCCTCCTCGATCCTGTGGCGATCGCGCGACGAAGCACGCACCGCGGCCGCCGCCATGCGCATGACCGCCGCCGACCAGCTCGAGCTCGGCGTGGTGGACGAGATCGTGGCCGAGCCGGGAGAGGGAGCCCATACCGACCACGTGGCGACCGGCCAGGCGGTCAAGGCGGCCATCATTGCGGCCCTGCGAAGCCTCTCCGGACGCGAGACGTCCGAGCTGCTCGCGACCCGATACGCCCGCTTGCGCGGCCTGGGCGCCTATCACGAGACGGCAACGGGACCCCGCAGCCGGTCGGACGCGACGTCGCTGCGCGGCCGGCTCGGTCGCATCCTCCACCTGCCGGGAGTTCCCCGGCGGCCCCGGTGGAGCGACATCTGGCCCAGCGACGATGCGGACGACGACAGCGAGAAGGGTGCATGACCGATTCGGACGAGGCCCTCGAGGCGATCGCGCGGGCGGCGCGCGACCTGGTGCCGGCCCTGGCCGATCGGCTGACCCGTCACGGCCTGGGAGAGGTCGAGGTCGCCAACGGTGAGCTCCGCCTGCGCGTTGCGCGCGCATCGGGGTCCGCGCCGGCGTCGACCCGCGCCGCGGCCACCGCGCGCGCGGAGACGGCCGTCGCGCCGGCGGTCACGGCGGCGTCCGCGGTCCAGCAATCGGCCTTCAGCGTCGCTTCCCCGGCGGTCGGGTTCTTCGTCTACGCCGACGGCCTGGGGCCCGGACTGGCCGTCGAGAAGGGCGATCCCCTCGGCCAGGTCGAGATGCTCGGCGTGCGCCACGACGTCCGCGCGCCGCGTCGCGGCACGGTTCGCAACCTCGTGGCCGAGAGCGGCGAGGCGGTCGAGTATGGCCAAGTCGTCCTCGAGCTCGAGCCGAAGGAGAGCGCCAGGTGAGCCTCGCGCTCCTGTTCAGCCCGCAGGGCTCGCAGACTGTCGGCATGGGCCGCGACCTGGCCGAGCGGTCCACTGCCGCGCGGCAGACCTACGAGGAGGCCGACGCCACGCTCGGCTGGTCGGTGAGCGAGACCTGCTGGGATGGCCCTGCCGAGCGGCTCAACGACACGCGCCAGACCCAGCCCTGCCTGCTCGCAACGTCGGTGGCCGCCTACCGGGCGCTCGGCGAACGGATCGCCCTCGAGCCGCGGCTGGTGGCCGGCCACTCGGTCGGCGAGTACGCGGCGCTGGTGGCGGCCGGCGTCCTCGACCTCGGGGCGGCGCTGCGGCTCGTCGCGCGCCGGGCGGACCTCATGGCCGGCGTCGATGTCGACGGGGGGATGGTCGCCGTGCTCGGCCTGGACCGGGCCACGGTCCAGGCGGTCGTCGACGGCTTCGGCCGCCCGACCGAGCTGGTGGTCGCCAACGACAATGCACCGGGCCAGGTCGTCATCTCGGGCCGCAACGCGGCGCTCGAGGCGGTCGAGGCTCCGATGCGGGACGCGGGCGCGAAGCGCGTGCTGCGCCTCTCGGTGTCGGGCGCCTTCCACTCGCCGCTCATGTCCGGCGTCGCCGAGGAGCTCGCCGACGCGTTCGAGGCCGAGTCGTGGCGCGACGCGACCATCCCCGTCATCAGCAACGTCACCGCCGAGCCGATCGTCGACGCCGGACGCATCCGCACCCTCCTGGCCGAGCAGGTCCGCTCGCCGGTCGAGTGGGTGCGCTGCGTGGAGCGCATGGCGGCCGACGGGGTCGAGATCGCCGTCGAGTGCGGCCCGGGCAGCGCGCTGACGGGCATGGTCAAGCGCATCGCGCCAGGCATCCGCACGGCCAACGTGACCGACGCGGCCGGGGTCGACACGGCGGCGGGCCTCATCGCCGGCGTCGCGCCGGCGCCGGCATCGGTCTAGCCGTGGTCAACAAGGTGCTCGTCGCCAACCGCGGGGAGATCGCGGTGCGCATCCTGCGCGCCTGTCGCGACCTCGGCCTGCCGGCCGTGGTGGCCTACAGCGAGGCCGATCGTGAGACGCTGGCGGTCCGGCTCGCCGACGAGGCCATCTGCATCGGTCCGGCCGAAGCCCGCCGCAGCTACCTGAACCAGCCCGCCGTCATCAGCGCCGCCATGATCACCGGCTGCGATGCCGTCCATCCCGGCTACGGCTTCCTGTCGGAGGACGCATCGTTCGCGGAGGCGTGCGTCGCGCACGACCTGACATTCATCGGCCCGCGACCCGAGGTGCTCGAGCGATTCGCCAGCAAGTACGCCGTGCGCCGCATGCTGGCCGCCAACGGGCTGCCGACCGTCCCGGGCAGCCGTGGGATCGTGTCGGACGTGGGCGACGCGCTCGAGCAGGCTTCGGAGGCCGGCTACCCGGTGCTCCTCAAACCGTCGGCCGGCGGTGGGGGCCGCGGCATGCGACTGGTGCGCTCGCCGCGGGAGATGGAGCAGGCGTTGCCCCTCGCCCGCTCGGAGGCACAGGCCGCCTTCGGAGACGACTCCATCTACTTCGAGAAGTGGATCGAGGAGTCGCGCCACGTCGAGGTGCAGGTCATGGTCGACCGCGACGGTAACGGCGTGCACTTCGGCGAGCGCGACTGCTCGGTCCAGCGCCGGCACCAGAAGATCATCGAGGAGGGTCCGTCGCCGGCCATGGACGACGCAACCCGGGAGCGCCTGCGCGACCTCGCCATCCGCTCGGTGGTGGCCGCCGGCTACGAGAGCGCGGGCACGCTCGAGTTCCTGCTCGACGCGGGGGGCGACTTCTTCTTCATCGAGATCAACTGCCGCATCCAGGTCGAGCACCCGGTGACGGAGATGCTGACCGGGGTCGACCTCATCGCCGAGCAGATCCGCATCGCCACCGGAGACCAGCTCAGCCTGCGCCAGGAGCAGGTCACGTTCCGGGGCCACGCCATCGAGTTCCGCATCAACGCCGAGGACCCCGGGGACAACTTCAGCCCGCAGACGGGCGTGATCGAGGCCCTCAACCTGCCCGGCGGCCCGGGCGTGCGGGTCGACACGCACCTGTATGCCGGCTACGAGGTGCCGCCGTTCTACGACAGCCTGCTGGCCAAGCTCATCGTGTGGGGCGAGACCCGCGAGATCGCGCTGGCCCGCTCGCGGCGGGCGCTGGCCGAGTTCGAGATCGGCGGCGTAACCACCAATATCGGGTTCCATCGTGGGATCATCACCAACGACGCATTCCTCAACGCGCGCGTCAGCACGAACCTGCTCGACCGGGTCGGTCCCGGCGCATTCGTGGCCTGATGACGAGGCAGCGTGACGCGCACCCACCGATCCACCGCTTCGCAGGGACCGATGACGACTGAATCCACGACCGCGACAACCACGTCCACCCCGCCGACGCCGCCGCTCGAGGCGGCGGACATCATGGGCATCCTCCCGCACCGCTATCCGTTCCTCCTCGTCGACCGCATCGTCGAGCTGACGCCGGGGCGGCACGCGGTGGGCATCAAGCAGGTGACCGCCAACGAGCCGCACTTCACCGGCCACTTTCCCGGGCGCCCGATCATGCCCGGCGTCCTCATGGTCGAGGCGCTGGCCCAGACTGCCGGCGTGGCGGTCATGACCCTCGACGAGTACCGAGGCAAGCTGGGGCTGTTTGCCGGGATCGACGAGTGCCGCTTCCGACGCATGGTCGTCCCGGGCGACACCCTCCGCCTGGAGGTGACCGTCGAGAAGCTGCGCGGCATGTTCGGCCGCGTCCGGGCCGTCGCCAGCGTGGACGGCGAGGTCGCCGTCGAGGCGACCCTCTCGATCATCATTCCGCGCGACCAGGCCCCGATCGGCGCGGGCGGAGGGCAGGCCGATGCGTGACGGCGAGCGCCGCGTGGTCGTCACCGGCATGGGCGCCCTGACCCCGATCGGCAACGACGTGGCCGCCTTCTGGGACGGGCTCGTCAACGGGCGCAGCGGGATCAGCCGCATCACCTCGTTCGACCCCGAACGGGTGGCGAGCAAGGTTGCCGGCGAGATCAAGGGCTTCGACGCCGATACGGTCATGCCCAGGAAGGAAGTCAGGCGCAACGACCGCTACGTGCACTACGCTTGGGCGGCGGTCGCCGAGGCGATGCGCGACGCCGGCCTCGAGAACCCGATCGGCGATGAGGCGCTCGCGTGGCGCACGGGCTGCATCATCGGCTCCGGCATCGGCGGCATCAACACCATGATCCGCGACATCGTGGAGGCCACCGAGCACGGCATCGAGCGCATCGGTCCCTTCCTGGTCACCGCGCTCATCCCCGACATGGCGGCCGGCTACGTGGCGATCTACGCCAACGCGCGCGGGCCGAACTACGCGACGGTCAGCGCCTGCTCGAGCGCGAACCACGCCATCGGCGACGGTCTGAACATCATCCGCCGCGGCGACGCGGACGTGATGATCGTCGGGGGTGCCGAGGCAGGCATCGGCGAGATCCCGGTGGCCGCCTTCAGCGCCATGCGCGCGCTCAGCACGAAGCGCAACGACGAGCCGACGAGGGCATCGCGCCCGTTCGACGCGGAGCGCGACGGGTTCGTCATGGGCGACGGGGCGGGGGTGCTCGTGATCGAGGCGCTCGACCACGCACGCTCGCGCGGCGCCACCATCCATGCCGAGGTGGTCGGCTACGGGGCCACCGACGACGCCTCCCACATCACGCTGCCGGCGCCGGGCGGCCGGGGCGCGGTCGAGAGCATGCGCGTCGCCGTCGCCGATGCGGGACTCACCACCGACGGGATCGACTACATCAACGCGCACGGCACCAGCACGCCGCCGAACGACCGCTCCGAGACGGGCGCCATCAAGACCCTCTTCGGCGAGCGGGCGTACCGCATCCCGGTGAGCAGCACGAAGTCGATGACCGGCCACCTCATGGGCGCCGGCGGCGGGATCGAGGCGATTGCCACCGTCATGGCCATCAAGACCGGCTGCATCCCTCCGACCATCAACCTGGACCACCCGGATCCGGAGTGCGACCTCGACTATGTGCCACACGAGGCGCGCCGGGCCGAGGTGGCGGTCGGGATGAGCAACAGCTTCGGCTTCGGCGGCCACAACGCCACACTCGTCTTCCGCCGGTACGACGGCTGATGGCCGACCGCGACCCGATCCTGGCGGCCGTCGACCTGCTCGGCCCGGCGTTCGAGCAGGCCGACCTCGACGAGCTCGAGATCGAGGTCGGCGACCTGCGGGTGCGGCTCGCGCGCCCCGCGCCGGAATCGGCCGCCGCGCCCGCGCCACCCGCCGGCACCACGCCCGCCCAACCGGCACCGCCGTCGGGCGGCGACGGCCAGGCTCCCTTCGGCGAGCCGGGGCCCGGCATGCGCTTCGTGAGCGCGCCGCTGACCGGGGTGTGGTACGCGGCGCCCTCACCGGGCGCCCGCCCCTACGTCGCCGCCGGCGACGAGGTCACCTCGGGCCAGGTTCTCGGCCTCATCGAGGCCATGAAACTCTTCAACGAGATCAAATCCGACACATCGGGCACCGTGACCCGCATCCTCGTGGAGCCCGGCACGCTCGTGAAACGCAAGCAGCCACTGCTCGAGGTCGACCCTCGATGAGCCAAGGAGCACCGGAATGACCACGAATGCCCTGATCACCGGCTGGGGGATGTACGCCCCATCGCGGGTGATGACCAACGACGAGCTCACCAGGCTCGTCGACACGTCGGACGAGTGGATCGTGAGCCGCACCGGCATCCGGGAGCGGCGGATCGCGGCCGACGACGAGACGACCACCACCCTGAGCGTGAACGCGGCGCGCGACGCGCTGGCGGTGGCCGGCGTCGATGCCGGCGAGGTCGAGCTGATCATCCTCGGCACGTGCTCGCCCGACTACCCGCTGCCGGCGACCTCGACCACGGTCGCGCGCGACCTGGGAGCCACGAACGCTGCCGCCTTCGACCTCCAGGCCGCCTGCTCGGGCTTCGTGTATGCCGTCGCCACCGCCAACGGCTTCATCCGCAGCGGGATGTACCGCAACGTGCTGGTCATCGGCGTCGAGGTGCTGAGCCGTTACATGAACTGGAAGGATCGCAACACGTGCGTCCTGTTCGGCGACGGCGCCGGCGCCGTGCTGATGCAGGCGTCGGAGCAGCCAGGCGGCATGAGCGGCTTCCAGCTCTTCGCCGATGGGACCGGCTACGAGGGCATCATTGTCCGGGCCGGCGGCAGCGCCTGCCCGGCCACGCCGCAGACGGTCGCCGACAACCTGCACACCGTCCACATGGCCGGCCGCGACGTCTACAAGTACGCCACGCGCCAGCTGACCGAGTCGGCGCGGGCGGCCGTGCGCGACGCGGGCATCACGATGGACGACATCGACCAGTTCGTGTTTCACCAGGCCAACCTGCGCATCATCGAGCACGTTGCGCGCGAGCTCGACATGCCGATGGAAAAGACGTACATCAACATCGAGAAGTACGGCAATACCTCGGCCGCGTCGGTGCCGATGGCGCTCGTGGAGGCCGTCGCCGCCGGGCGGATCAAGCCCGGCGACCGGATCCTGATGGTGGCCTTCGGGGCCGGCTACACGGCCGCCGCGGCGGTCGTCGAATGGACCGCCGACCCCGCCCGCGCGTTCCTGGCGCCCGGCTCGCAGACGCGCCTCGGTCAACCCCAGCGGCGCCTGGAGGAAGCCGCCGTCTGATGTTCGACCTGACCGGCAAGACGGCGCTCGTCACCGGCGGCAGCCGCGGCCTCGGTCGCGCCATCGCGCTCGCACTGGCCGGCCAGGGCGCCGACGTGGCGATCAACTATCGTGGCAACGCCGATGCGGCCGAGGCCGTCGTGGCGGCGATCACCGCCGGCGGCCGGCGGAGCCTCGCCGTGCAGGGCGACACCTCGGCCGGGCGCGAGGCGTGCGAGGCGATCGTGAAGGCCGCGCTCGATGGCCTCGGATCGGTCGACATCCTGGTCAACAACGCCGGCATCACCCGCGACAACCTGCTCATGCGCATGGACGCCGAGGAGTGGGACGCCGTGATCAGCACGAACCTGTCGGGACCGTTCTGGATGACGCGGGCCATCGCTCGCCCCATGCTCAAGGCCCGATCCGGGCGCATCATCAACATGAGCTCCGCCGCTGGCCGGATGGGGAACGCCGGGCAGGCCAACTACGCGGCCGCCAAGGCGGGGCTCCTCGGCCTCACCAAGACGACGGCTCGCGAGCTTGCCAGCCGAGGCATCACCTGCAACGCGATCGCCCCCGGCCTGATCGAGACCGATCTGACCGCCGACCTGCCGCCCGCCGCCACCGAGGCGCTCATCGCCATGACGCCGCTCGGGTACCTGGGCAGCGTGGATGACGTCGCCGCAGCGGCCGTCTTTTTCGCCTCCGACGAGGCGCGCTATGTCACCGGCCAGGTGCTCGGAGTCGACGGCGGCATCGTGATGGGGAGCTAGGCTGGCCGTCGCCTACCCCGCAATCCGCCAGATGACGCTGTGAACGTCGTTGGGCGGCGCTGAGCGCAATCCGCGCCTGCGACGAGGCCCACGCGAGCGTGGAGGGGCAAGCCATCGACGCTTTCGCCTGCCTGACGTCGCTGGCAACGACAGGTGGCGACATCGGCCCGCCGGGTACAGCGCCTACCGCCCATCTCCCCGCTCCGGCAGGCGGCTTGCAACGACCTAAGATGACGCAACGACAAGCAAGCGAAATCCCCCACTCGAGAGGAGACCGATGCTCACCCTGCGCTCCATCCTGCGCCCGACCCGCATCGTCGACGCGCATTGCGACATTCCGTGCGGCGTCTACGACCCCGAGCAGGCGCGCATCGAGGCCGAGTCCTGCCTGCGCATCATCGAGAAGCACGACGCCAGCGACGACGAGCACTTCCGAGCCCGCTGCATCAACGTCAAGGAGGAGCGCGCCGAGCTCGTCAAGCACCATCTCGACGTCCTGTGGCACGACTACTTCAAGCCCGAGCATCTCGAGAAGCATCCCGACCTGCACGAGACCTTCTGGAAGGCCAGCAAGCAGGCCTCGAAGGTCAAGCAGTCGCTCGACGCCGGCGCTGCCAGGGAGCTGCTCTCGATGATCGACACCATCGACGAGATGTGGAAGTCGACCGGCGGCCCGGAGAAGACGCGCGTCAACGGCCGGCCTTCCTGAGGCCGGACCGATGAGCTGGAGGGGTCTCGTCCGGCCCCTCCTCGCGCTCCTGGCGCTGGCCGCCGCCAGGCGCTGGCTGGACGTCGTCGAGGTCCGCGGTGGCTCGATGACGCCGGCACTGCTGCCCGGTGACCGGCTGCTCGTCGTCCGCGCCCGGCCGCGTGCCGGGGACGTCGTGCTCGCGGCCGATCCACGCGATCGGCGACGCGAGCTCATCAAGCGCGTCGCGCGTATCGGCCACGCGGGCATCCTGCTGCGCGGCGACAACCCGGCGGCGAGCACCGACGCC
Source organism: uncultured Steroidobacteraceae bacterium (assembly GCA_964449915.1). Classification (GTDB taxonomy): domain Bacteria; phylum Chloroflexota; class Limnocylindria; order QHBO01; family QHBO01; genus JACDBZ01. The sequence goes on from CAYVCE010000052.1 coordinate 17,678, forward strand.
CGGACGTTCGGTGCCGTCGCGGCCCACACCGTGGCGTGGCGCGCCGCCATGCGCTATTGGCCGCTCGACCGCGCGGGTCCGATCCCTCCGGCGCCGACTGGCGAGGGCGGCGACCCGGCCCGCGCCCATTCCGGGCCGCGCACCGCCGGAGGCTGACTCAGGCTTCCGGGACGATCTCCACCGGCAGCGCGCCGGACGCCCAGCCGCTCAACGGCCGGCCCTCGGTCCAGCCCTGGTACTTGGCCGCCAGCAGGCGCCGCGCGAGTGGCTCGCGCTCCTCGCCCTCGATGACCCGTGCCCGCGCGGCGAGCGTGCGGCCGCCGATGCGCACGCGCACGCGGGGATTGGCCACGAGGTTGCGCACCCAGTGAGCTCGATCGCGGCCGCCGGCCAGCAGGTAGATGTGCTCGCCATCGGTGGCGAACCAGATCTCGATGGTGCGGAGCTGGCCGCTGGAGCGGCCGATGGTCTGGAGATGGCAGATCGAGGCGCCGGCGTGGGCGGCCAGCAGCTGTGCGGCGGTCACGGGCAGCCGCAGCCCGCGGCCACGGCGTCGACGCACCCGGCGAGCTCGCTCGGCAGCAGCTCCACGCCTGCTCCGGCCTCGGCCGCGGCGAGGTGGCTGACGGCCCCGGCGGTCGGGCGCAGCGACAGCCGTGCCCCGGGCGCCCGCCCGCGCAGGAAGTCGAAGACCGGGCCGAGGCCCGCGTCCCCGTACGCCGCCCGCACGGCGCCTGTGTCGACCACCACCACGTCGGGAGCGCGCAGCGTGACCGCCTGGTGCAGCCGCGCCGCGTCGTTGTAGAAGAAGGCGATCGCGCCGGCCAGTCGCGCATCGAGGGCGGCCGCGAGCTCGCGGTCGCGGGTCAGGCAGTAGACGATCGGATCGGCGGCCATCGGCTTCGAAGGGTAGCAGGCACCCCCGGCGGTACAATGCGGGGCCTATGACGACGACCACCCCCGCACGCACCACCCCCGCCCTCAGGACGCGGGGCCGCGACCTCACCAGCGGCCGACACCAGCACCTCGGCAGCCTGCTCGGCCGGGTGTGGGCGGTCGATGCGGTCGGAGTCGAGGAGCGCGCCGCCTCGCTCGCCAAGCGATCGATCAAGCGCGAGTCCAAGCTGTGGGCGCTCGACCTGACGATCCGGATGATGGACCTCACGACCCTGGAGGGAAAGGACACCCCGGGCAAGATCCGGGCGCTGGCCGGCAAGGCCCGACGGCCCGACCCGACCGATCCGGCGATCCCGAGCGTGGCCGCGCTGTGCGTGTACCCCAACATGATTCCGACCGCCGTCCAGGCATTGAAGGGCTCGGGCGTGAAGGTGGCCGCGGTCGCGACCTACTTCCCGTCGGGCCAGGCGCCGCTCGAGGTCAAGCTGGCCGACGTGCGTGCCGCGGTCGACATGGGTGCCGACGAGATCGATATGGTCATCGACCGCGGGGCATACCTGGCCGGCGACTACGGAGCGGTCTACGACGAGATCATCGCGGTCAAGGAGGCCTGCGGGGAGGCGCACCTCAAGGTCATCCTGGAGACCGGCGAGCTCGAGACGTACGACAACGTTCGCCGTGCCTCGGTCCTGGCCATGGCGGCCGGCGCCGACTTCATCAAGACCTCGACCGGCAAGGTGCAGCCTGCCGCCACGCTGCCTGTGACGCTCGTCATGCTCGAGGCGATCCGCGACTTCCACGCCCAGACCGGGCGCGTGGTGGGCATGAAGCCCGCCGGCGGGATCCGCACCGCCAAAGAGGCCATCAGCTACCTCACGACCCTGTACGAGACGCTCGGCCCGCAGTGGATGACACCCGATCTCTTCCGATTCGGCGCCAGCTCGCTGCTCAATGACGTGCTCATGCAGATCCGCAAGGAGCGCACCGGCCGATACTCCGGCGGCGACTACTTCACCCTCGACTGACGTCAGGCCCGGTCTCGCGACGACGCCGATCGATCGTATGGACCCGACCCGAACGCGCCGCCGGGT
>CAYVCE010000053.1:0-3612 GCA_964449915.1 uncultured Steroidobacteraceae bacterium
CCCAGGATCGACGCGGTGCCGACCAGGGTCAGCCCGATGAGCCACAGGTCGGTGCCGACGCCCTCCGCGTAGCGGGCGTTCGAGAGGGGCACGTACAGGGTCCAGCCCTCGGCGGCAGCCCCGCCGAACAGGTACCCCGAGAAGATGAGGCCGCCGCCGAGCGGCAGCAGCCAGAAGCTCAGTGCGTTGATGCGTGGGAAGGCCATGTCGGGGGCGCCCAGCATGAGCGGGACGATGTAGTTCGCGAAGCCCGCCAGCACCGGCACGATGAACAGGAAGATCATGATCGTCCCGTGCATGGTGAAGGCCTGGTTGTAGGTCGCCTCGTCCAGGAACTGCATCCCCGGCACCATCAGCTCGGAGCGGATGACGAGGGCCAGGATCCCGGCCGCGAAGAAGAACAGGAAGCTGTTGACGATGTACAGGATCCCGATCTTCTTGTGGTCGACCGTGGTGAGCCAGTCGAGGACCCATGAGCGCCGATAGGCGGCGGCCCGTGGCTCGAGGGTCGTGGTTGCCATCTCGCTCAATCCCCGCTCACTCGGTCACCGTGGCGTCGCCCATCATCGCCTGGGGGTGAACGTCGCAGATGAAGGAATACTCACCGGCCGGCAGCGGCGGCACGCTGTAGATGATCTCTCCCGCCTCGTTCAGGATGTCGCCCGTGAAGAGGGCTTCGCCGCCATCGTAGATCGCGACGTTGTGCGGGATGTTCTCCTGGTTCTCGAACGCGATGCAGAACGCGGTTTCCGCCGGCACCTCGAACTCGTCGATGTCGAACTGCGTGTTGTTGGCCTTGATCTCGACCGTCAGGTCGCAGTCGCCCGCGGCCGGGGGTGGCGACGCGCCGCTGGCGATCCCGGCGATGTAGGCGTCGTAGTCCGCCCGCGGCATGGCCTCCACGACGAACGTCATGTCGGCATGCTGGAGACCGCAGAACTCGGCGCACTGGCCGGCGTACGTGCCGGCCTCGGTCACGGTGAACTCGATCTCGTTGTCCTTGGCGTCATCGGCGTACTGGATGAGGTCGCGTTTGATGAGGAACTCGGGGACGTAGAACGCGTGGATCACGTCCTCGGAGTTCAAGATCAGGCGCACCGGCTCCCCGACCGGCACTGCCATGACCGGCGGCTCCCCGGTCGTGCCGGTCACGCTGACGCCCTCCTCGTACACGAAGCGCCACTGCCACTGGAAGCCATCGACCTGGATCGTGACGCCGGGGTCCTCCGAGCGCGCCTCGACCTCGCCGAGCGTCACGATGCTGAAGCCGAACAGGATGAACACGATCACGGTCGGAATCAGGGTCCAGATGATCTCGACCGTGGTGTTGCCGTGCAGCTGCTCGGGGAGGGTCTCATCGCCGGGCTGGCGCCGGTAGCGGATGACGGCGTACAGGATGAAGCCCTCGACGGCCACGAAGACGAGCCCGGCCAGGACGAGGACCAGGATGTACAGGTTGAAGACGTCGCGGCCCGCTTCGGTCTTGGGCTCCGGCGGGAGCAGGCAGCCGGCGAGCAGCAGCATGAGGAGCAGGGGACCGCCCACGCGGATGAGCAGCCGCAGTGGAGTCCGGGCCACCGTTCGTTGCATCAAGGCGATCTCGAGGCTCCTGGTTCGACCGACACGAAGGGCGACGTGGTGTCAGGCACGCGCGCTCAGCACGGGCTGAGGGCGGCACGCCCCGCATTGTAGCGAAGGCCGCCGATGCGGGGCGACCCGCGTCGACGGCCCGGTTGCGGTCCCCCGACCGCTCGTTCCCTACGCGGCGCCGATCAGATCGGGGCAGGCACGGTCCTCGTGCGGCAGGAGCGGGCGGGCCGTGACGCTGAAGCGGTTCTCGCCGTCGGTGGTCCACAGCGTCATCTGGTTCGCCGCGTTCAGCTCGGTGAGCCACCGCGTGCCGAGCTCGCCGTCCACGACGCCGCAGCGCGTGCCGTCGCCGAAGAACTCCTCGACGTCGCCGAAGGTAGCCGGATCGTCATCGGTCGGCCACTCGCGGACCTGCTCCGGCAGGTCGCCACCCTCCACCGGCTGGCCCGTCACGTCGCGGACGTAGAGGCGGAACGCCTCGGGCTCGTAGGGCTGCCAGCCCTCGGACTCCCATGCCTCGGCCGGGAGCCAGCTGTCGATCGTCATCAGGCCGTCGTTGAGCTGTCCGAGGATCCGGTGGGCCTCGAACTCGCCCGACGTCATTCCCGGCGGCGCATCCATGTCGGGCAGCAGCGTCCCGAGGCCGTAGACGCTGACCGTCACGTCGTGCCCGCCGGCGTTGAGGATGAACAGGGTGTTGGGAGCATCGGCGACGACGCTCTGCGCTCCGTTGAGCTCGAGGTCGGCGGTGAACAGGTTGGTGTCCTCCACGCCCTGGAGCACCCGTTGGATCCCCACCTCGGTGAGCGTGCGCTCGATGAGGGCCGGCAGGGCGGGGCCGGGGAACTCGAGCGTCTGGACGCCCTGCATGATCACGCGTCCGTCGCCGAGGAGCACGAAGACCGGCAGGCTGGTGGCCATGAACTGGACCGGGATGAAGCCGCCGACGTTCTCGACCACCAGGATCGGCTCGCTGCCGGTCGGGTGCTCGATGTCGTCGCCGTTGCCGTCGCTGGCGGGCGGCGACGAGGGATCAGGGGAGCCGCCGCTCGACGTGGCACAGGCGGTGAGGAAGAGGAGCATGGCAAGGACGCCCGGGAGGGTTCGTTTCATGGGCGCATGGACGCCGCGGCCTCCCACACGGTTCCCTCCGCTTCGCGGGACAATGCCTCCCGATGCGCCGACCGCCCGCCCTGGCCGCCCTGCTCGCCCTGATCGCGGTGGCCTGCCTGCTCGCCGCCCCGTCGGCCGCCCTCGCCCACGGCAGCGAGGTGCCGGCGCCGGTTTTCCCGGGCGTGCTGCTTGCGTGGCGGCTCGACCCCGTGCCCGTCGTCGGCCTGCTGTTGGCTGCGGCGGCCTACGGGTGGGCCGTGCGGCGGGTGAACCACGAGCACCCGGCGAAACGGCACCCGGCGTATCGGACGTGGCTGTTCGGGGGCGGGCTGGCCGCCATCGGCGTGGCCCTCCTGTCGCCGGTCGAGGCCTACGAGGGCGCGCTGTTCAGCGTGCACATGGTGCAGCACATGCTCCTCGAGCTGGTCGCCGCGCCCCTGCTGCTGGCCGGCGCGCCGATCACCCTGGCCCTGCGGGCCGCCACGCCACCGATCAGGCGTCGCCTGCTCGCCGTCCTCCACAGCCGGATCGTGCACGCCATCTCCTTCCCGATCGTGGCGTGGGTGCTGTTCGCGGCGGTCAACTGGGGCTGGCACTTCAGCGTCCTCTACGACCAGGCGCTGGAGAACCAGCTGCTCCACTACGTCCAGCACGCAACCTTCCTGGGTGCCGCGCTCCTGTTCTGGTGGCCCGTCATCGGCACCGATCCGTCGCCGTGGCGCCTGCCGCACCCGGTCCGCATCCTCTACCTGTTCCTGGCCATGCCCCAGAACTCGTTCCTCGGAGTGGCCCTGCTCTCCGCCTCGACCGTGCTCTACCCGCACTACGTGACGAACGGGCGCGACTGGGGTCTGCCGCCCCTCGACGACCAGGCGCTCGGCGGCGTGATCATGTGGGTCGTCGGCGACG
>CAYVCE010000054.1:0-9979 GCA_964449915.1 uncultured Steroidobacteraceae bacterium
CTGCGGCTCGAGCCGGTCGCGTTCCTCGACGACGACGCGACGAAGGGCGGGCAGCGGATCTACGGCATCGAGGTGGTGGGCGTCACCGAGGACCTGCCGCGCGTCGTCGCAGAGCGCGAGGTGGCCGAGGTGATCGTCGCCCTCCCCCGCATCGGCGGCGATCGGCTGCGCGAGGTGGTCGCCCTGTGCGAGGCGGCCGGCGTCGCGGTCCGCACTCTGCCGGCGGTGAACGAGCTGCTCGACGACACGGTGTCGGTCAACCGCGTGCGCCCGGTGCGCGTAGAGGATCTCCTACGCCGCGAGCAGATGGCGATCCCCGATGAGCCGATGCGCGGGCTGGTCGGCGGGCGGACCGTCCTCGTCACCGGCGCCGGCGGCAGCATCGGCTCCGAGCTGTGCCGCCAGGTCGCCGCGCTCGGCGCCGGCCGGCTCGTGCTGTTCGAGCGCGCCGAGACCCCGCTGTTCTACGTCGACGAGGAGCTCCGTCGCCGATTCCCGGGCGTCGACGTGACGGCGGTCATCGGCGACATCACCGATCCGGGCTCGGTCTCGCGCGCCTTCGAGCGCGAGCGGCCCGAGGTCGTCTTCCACGCGGCTGCGCAGAAGCACGTGCCGCTGTCGGAAGCGAACGTCGCCTCCACGGTGTGGACCAACGTGCGCGGCACGCGCCTCGTCGCCGAGGCCGCCAGGCGCGCCGAGGTGCAGGCGTTCATCTTCATCAGCACCGACAAGGCGGTCGACCCGTCGTCGATCATGGGGGCCACGAAGCGCATCGGCGAGGAGATGGTCCGCGAGCTGGGCTCGTCTGCCGGCGGTCGCTTCGTGATCGTGCGGTTCGGGAACGTGATGGGCTCGCAGGGATCGGTGCTCGAGCTGTTCCGCCAGCAGATCGCCGACGGCGGGCCGGTCACCGTCACGCATCCCGACATGACGCGCTACTTCATGACCATCCCGGAGGCGGTGCGCCTGATCCTGCATGCCGGCGCGGTCGGCCGGCCCGGCGACGTCCACGTCCTGAACATGGGCCAGCCGATCCGCATCACCGACCTCGCCCGCGACCTCATTCGCCTCTCTGCGCCCGCCGGTGGGCGGGACATCGGCGTCGTGTTCACCGGCCTGCGGCCGGGGGAGAAGCTGGAGGAGACCCTGTTCGGGACCGATGAGGCAGCGGTCGAGACCGACTCGCCCTTCCTGCTCATCGCGCGCCCCGGAGACGGCCGCCGTCCCGGCGTTGGCGCTGCTGGGGTCGCCCGGCTGGAGGAGCTCGCGGAGGCCGGGCGCGAGGCCGACCTGCGCGCCGAGCTGACCGGTGCCGGTGTGTGGGGTGCCGCCTGAGTGGAGCGGGTGACTGGGCCGCCGACGCTGTGACGCCCACGCTCGCCCGGGTGGCGCTCCAGCTATGGATCGTCCTCTTCATCGTCTTCTTCGGGGCTGAGGTCATCCACCTCGAGCCCGGCCTGCGGGTAATCACCCAGCTGCTGTACGGAGTGCCGCTGGCACTCTGGGCACTGCTCCGGTTGCGCGGGCCGACCGATCGGCTCGACTGGGCCATCCTCGGCCTTCTGGCGCTCTACGCCGTCGTCTGCCTCCTCAGCCGGGACCGCACCGAGAGCCTCGGCACGCTCGGCCTGGCGACCGCCTACGCCGCCTGGTTCGCCCTCCTGCGGCGTGCGGGCGACCTGCGGGCGCCGATCGTCCTCGCCGGGGCGACCGGCCTGGCCATGACCCTCGCCTTCAACGCGTACCTGCTGCTTCGCGAGAAGATCGACTGGTACGCGGCCATCGGTGCCGCTCCGCTCGAGGGCGTCGTGACCTTCCCGTGGGAGTCGGTCAATACGCTGCCCATCCTCGTCCTCGTCGCCATCCCGTTCCTGGCGTGGCTCGAGGCAGGCGCCGTGCGTACCGTCCTGGCAGCAATCGTCAGCCTCAGCGCTCTCGTGGTGATCCCGATCAGCAGCGGGCGCGCGGGCTACGCGGGCATCGCGGTCGCGGCGCTGGCAGTTGCAGCACTCCACCCTTCGACCGGCGCGTTCGTCCGCGGCCTTCCGCGCCGGCCCCTCGCGGCCGGCGCCATCGGCCTCTCGCTCGCCGTCCTGATCGGACTCGTCGTCGTCGGACCGCGGCTGGTCGACGCCCTCGGGGCCAGCGGCCGCCTCCTCATCTGGGAGCAGGGACTCCACATGATCGGCGGCAAGCCGCTCGTCGGATCCGGCCCGGGCGCGTACTCGTGGGTCCGCTTGGAGTTCCCACCGGCCGGCGCCGACCTCCTCGCCGTCCGGCTGCTGCACAGCGTCCCGCTCCTGACCCTCGTTGAAGGTGGCGTCGTACTACTCATCGGAGCCGCGGTCGCCCTGGCGGCGTGGATGGCCGCCGCGCTGCGCGACGCCCACGCGTGGAGCTGGCCGCAGCGCTTCACCGTCGCGGCCCTGGCGGGCTTCGCGGCCGCCTCGCTGCTCGACGATTTCAGCTTCGTGCCCGCGGTCAGCGCCGCCGTGCTCGCCCTCGCCGCGTTCCTCGTCCCGGCCGCGGTGGCCGCCGGGTCCCGAAGCTGGCTGGTGCCAGCGCTGCTGGCCGTGGCCGCCGTCGCCGCACTCCCGGGCGTCGTCGCCGTCGACGTGGCGCGCGCTGCAGCCCAGGATGCCCGCACGGCCATGGTCGCAGGCTCCTACGCCGATGCCGTCGCCATGTTCGAGACAGCGACCGCGTCACACCCGGAGAGCGGCGGATACTGGCTCGGTCTCGGCATGGCACACGCCTACGCCGGCGACACGCCACGGGCGATCGCCGCCTACCAGCGCGCCACCGAGGCCGCGCCGGGGGACTCACGCGGGTACGCGGCACTGGCGCACCTCGGTCCGACGCAGGAGCGTGTCGCGAACCTCGAGGCCGCCTCTGAGCGGACGCTCGACGACCCACAGGACGCAGCCCGGCTGGGGGTGGCCCTCGCCGAGGAGGGCGACTCCGATGCCGCCACCGACGCGTGGGCGCGCGCCGTCGCCCTGCGAGCGGAGATCATCCGCCTGCTGCCGTACGACGAGGTCGGCATCTTCGACGCCGCGGTCGCATCGGAGGCGAGGCGGCTGGTGCGGGCGGAACCGAGGCCGGCACCGCACGAGAACGACGCCGCGCTGTGGGACATCGGGCTGGCGATGGGCGCGCTGCCCGCGGGCGCCGACTCCGCGTGGCGGGCGGTCCACGCCGCGCGCCACGGTGATCTCGAGCAGGCGCAGCAACTGGCCGCCGATGCCGTCGCCGCGGCGCCCACGGACGCACGCGCCTACCAGGCCGTGGCTGCCGTCGCGGCGTTCGCGTGTGACCTCGATGCCGAGCGGGCCGCGCTGGACCTCGAGCGCCGCGCCATCGGCGCATGGGTCGAGCCCGACCCCGAGCCGCGTGCCCTGCGCGAGTTCATCTACCGGGAGGCGAGCCTGGGTCCCAGCCAGCCGCCCGGCGCACGCCTCGACCTGCGGGTCGAGCGCTGGCCCTGGTCGCTCGTCGATCGGCCGGAATGCGGCACGTGATGGATCGGCTCACCGAGCTCGGCCTTCGGCTCCTGCACCCGCGCACGCGCTGGGGCAGGCTCGCGCGCGATGCGGCTCGCCTGGCCGGCCTGGCAGTCGTGATCTTCGTCTGGTGGCTGCTGACCTCTAACGACTACCAGCACGACGCCCGCGCCTACTGGGCCGTCGACCTCGACAACATCTACGCGCGCGGCGAGGTGGGCGGCGAGGACGCCTACCTCTACTCGCCGGCCTTCGCCCAGCTGATGTGGCCGCTCACGCTCCTGCCATGGGAGGTCTTCGCCGGCCTTTGGGCGGGGCTGAACCTGGGCGCGCTGCTGTGGATGGCGGGGCCGGCGATCGCCGGGCTGCTGCTCGTCGTGCCGGGATCGCCGATCATCGATGAGGTCGGCACGGGGAATATCCACCTCATGCTGGCTGCGGCGATCGTGCTCGCCTTCCGCTGGCCCGCCGCGTGGGCGCTGCCGCTGCTCACGAAGGTGACACCGGGGGTCGGCGTGCTCTGGCTGGCCGGCGCGCGCAGGTGGCGCTCGTTCGCCTTCGCCCTGGGCGCCACATCGGCCATCGTCGTCCTGTCGTTCGTCGTCGCTCCGCAGGCCTGGTTCGACTGGGTCGACGTCCTGACCGGCAACGTCGACCGCCCCATCCCGACCGAGATCGCCATCATCCCCGGCCCGCTGTGGGCGCGCACGGCGGTAGCCGCGGTCGTCGCCGTGACTGGCGGCTGGCGCGGCTGGCGATGGTCGGTGCCCGTCGCCGCGACGCTGGCGCTGCCCGTCCCGTGGTCGTCGGGACTCACGATCCTGGTGGCGATCATCGCGCTTGCCCGAATGCACCTCAAGCAGACCACTGACCGATGACCGCCACCAACCGCCCGAGGGGCATCCCGGCCAGCGCCGTCGCAGTGGCCGCCTTCTTCGCGCTCGTGGCGCTGCCGCGCCCGGCGATCCCGCTCATCGACGGCGACGTGTACTGGCACATCCGCGCCGGCGAGGCGGTCCTCGACACCGGAACCGTGCAGATGACCGACACGTGGAGCATCGTCGGCGAGGGAATGCGCTGGATCAGCCAGGACTGGCTGTCCAACGTCCTCATGGCGCTCGGCTGGCGCCTGGGGGAGATCGGTCCATCGGTCCTGTCCATCGGTTGGGCACTGCTGGTGGTCGTGGCGCTTGCGATCCTGTGGTGGGCGTTCAAGCGTCGCCACCCGACGGCCGGATGGCTGGGGCGGATCGTGTGGCTCGCGGCCGGGCTGATCGTGGCGGGGCCAGTGCTCGGAGTCCGCGTCCAGGTCGTCGACCTGACCTTGGGGTCCGCGGTTCTGGCCTGCCTGTGGGCATACGAGGCGGACCGGCGCACGCGCTGGCTCGTCGCGCTGCCGATCATCACCCTGGCCTGGGCCAACCTCCACGCCGGATGGCCGTTCGTGTTCCTGCTGGGTGGTGCGGTCGTCGTCGGCGAGGCCGTCGATCGCCGGCTCGGCCGCGGAGCGCCGCTCGAGTGGCCGGAGATCGGCCGCCTGGCCCTGGCCCTGGCGATCTGCGTGCCGGTCGTTGCCGTCAACCCCAACGGCTTCGACCTGTACCTGTACCCGATCGAGGTCAGCTCTATCGCCGCGCACCGCGACTTCGTGTCCGAGTGGCAGCCACCGGACCCCGGCACGTTCATCGGCCAGGTGTTCATCGTCTTCACCGTGCTCTTCGTTCTGCCGGCGCTGTGGCTCGGGCGCCGACGGCTGCGCGCGGCCGACCTGCTGACCATGGCCGGGCTGACGGTGATGATCGTGACCGGCGCTCGCTTCCTGCTGGTGGCACCGCTCATCGCTGCCACCGCCGGGTTGGCCCTCGAGCCCGCGCTCGCCGAGTCACGCCTGGGCCGGCGCTTCGGGCCGATCCTCGCCCGCCTCGGCATGCCGCGCCGTCGGGGGCCGTTCACGCTCGTCAACGGTGCGCTGGTGGCGGTGGTCGTCCTGGCCGGGCTCGCGGTGACCTGGTCGCGGGTGGCGCCGTCGGTCCAGGTTGACCACGTGAACGACCACATGCCGGTCGCCGCCGTCGACTGGATCATCGCCAACGACCCCGGCGACCGGCCCTTCAACATGTACTCGTGGGGCGGCTACCTGGGCCTGCGCGTGCCCGAGGACCCGGTCTTCATCGACGGACGGACGGATATCTACGGCGACGCTCCCATCCGCGAGTTCGCCGATGCGGTCTACCTGCGCTCCGATCCACAGGCGCTGCTGGACCGATACGAGATCGACTACGTGATCTTCGCGCTGGATCAGCTCATGGCCGGCTGGCTCGACGACAGCTCCGGCTGGGAGCGCGTTTATGCCGATGACCTCGCCGGCATCTGGGTCCGTTCCTAAAGAGGGACTCACTCTGACGGTCTTGCCAGTTCGGGCGGCAGCCGGTAGATTCCGGGGCATACCGCGGGGGCGATGACGCGCCAGACCAGAAATGGTCGCCCTTCTGGCGCTGAGCGAGTGGCGAAACCGACCTGCGCCATACGGTCGTGCCCGCCGCAATGCTGCCCAACATCGCCTGGCCCATTCGCAGGTCGGTCCCCAGTTCGAGCCACGCTCCCGCTGAAGCCATCCCGCTGGATGCATCGCCGACCCATCTGCCGCTTCTTGTGTGGGCCACCGGGATCTACTTCGCAATCAACGTTGCGCTGCTGATCGTCTCGTATCCCGTCGAGGGTGGGCCTGACTGGGCACTGTGGAGCGCACTGTCGGACTCCATCGCGCGCGGCGCCATGTACGACACGAACGCCGAGGCGAGATTCGTGTGGTCGCCCGTGGCCGGCTGGGTGATGTCGGCCGTACCGACGACCATCGGCTACTGGCCTTGGTACATGCTGCATCTCGCCGTCATCTTGCTGCTCCGCGACTGGCGCCTGATCGGACTCGCACTGATCACGGCCGGCATCTGGATTGACGCAGCGATGGGTAACACGTTCACCTTCGTCTTCGTCGCCGCCGTGCTCGCGTTCCGCGGCAGCGGCCCCGGGGCGCTCGTCTACCTCGCCTTGTGCTTGCTCGTTCCGCGCCCCCTTCAGCTGCCGCTCGCCGCGTGGCTGCTCTGGAAGAGGCCTTCCGTCCGGCTGCCATTCGTCGCAATGGTGATAACCCACTCGGCCATGGTCATTGTCAGCGGGTACGCCGATGACTGGCTCGCGGTACTCAGTGCCCAGACCGCCAACGGGAACGTTGGACCGACTGCGCTGGTTGGAAACTGGTGGTTCATCGTCGGCGTTCCGTTCGCCGCCGTGTTGACCCTCATGGGACGCGTCGGTCTTGCCGGCGTCGCCCTCTCGCCTTACATGCTCGGCGCGTACTGGCTCTGGCCCGCCGTCGAGATTCCTCGGTCCCCTCGGAGGGTTGACCGCGGGATTGCAGCAGGACTACGGGCAGGTGCTGATCAGGAGCAGCACCGCCACGTCGTCGCGATGGACCTCGCACCAGCCCGCGTCCTGGGCGGCGCCGGAGACGAGGGCGGTTTCTGGAGGCAGCAGGATCGCATCGGCCCCGTACGAGTCCAGGAGTGACTCCCAGCCGGGCTCGGCGTTCCTGATCGAGACGTAGTCCTCCAGGATCCGCTCGTCGTACATGTCGTTGCGTCCGTCGACGAAGACACGCGCGCCGCTGTCGAAGAGCCGATAGATCACGTACCCACCCCAGTGGTACTCGGCGAGCAAGCGACTATCGGGGTCCAGCTCGGCGAGCCGATCGACGGCCGCCACCGGGAACGAGCGCGAGATGATCCGGTCACCCGCCACCGCCGGGACGCGCGGCAGGATGACCACCGCCGCCACGAGCACCACCGCCCCCAGGCCGATCTCCATCAGCCGCCGGGTGCGCGCGACGCGCGGCGATCGCGATGCGACCCGCTCGCGCAGCCGGTCGCCCAGGCCCAGCGCCAGCGTCGGAAGCGCCAGGAGCGCGGCGATCGGCACATTGCGGGTCGCCACCAGCGCGCCGACGACCCCGCAGGCCGCCATGAACGCCAGCCAGCCCGGCGTGGCGCGCATCCCGTTCAGCAGCAGCGCCACGATGAGCGCCAGCAGCCCCCACTGCGCCGGGTCGTGGAAGTTCGGCGACTGCCACTCGCTGATGTGGCGCAGGCCCCAGTCGCCGGCATCGAGGTAGCGCAGCGGGTAGAGCAAGCCGGCCGGCCCGGCCGGCGTCAGGCTGGAGGCGACGAACGCGGCCGCCAGGACGCCGAGGATCTCCCATCGGCGCGGCGCCATCGGCGTGCGACCCAGCAGGGTGAAGAGCACGTAGACCCCCAGCACCCCCAGGCCGATGACGTACAGCCCGTGCACGTTCGCCCACACCACGAAGAGCGGCACGGCCAGCCACGGGCGCCATCGGTGCTCGGGCCTGGTGGACAGCATCCCGGAGACGAGCAGGCCGAGGAACAGCCACGAGATCGCCTGCGGGCGGATGGTGGCGTACGAGCCGTACAGGTAGACGACCAGGCCGGTCGCCAGGGCCAGCGCCAGCATCGGCACGCCCTGGCGGCGGAGGGTCCAGGCCACCACGAGCGGCCCAGAGATGCTGATGACCCCGAAGATGAACGTGGCGACGCCCACGCCGACCGCGCCGACGAGCCAGTAGATGAGCAGCTCGCCGAGCCACTCGTGCATGACCCACGGCTGCCCGCCCCACGTGTACGAGAACGGGTCGGTGCTCAGCACGCCGCGCTCGGCGACGAGCCGGCCGGCTGTGACGTGCCAGTAGTAGTCGCTGTCGACGAGGCCGCGGGCGGTCGTCAGGATCCCGAACAGCCCGGCCACGGTGATCGCGAGGATCGCGAACGGGCTCGGGAGGCGTGGCTGCATCGGCGGTGAGTCTACGCGAGGGCCATCGCCACCCAAGGTGGCGAAAGTACCAACGGGGGCCTGCATCGGCGCCGATAGACTCACCAACCGATGGCCCGATACCCGCTGCGCGACCTGGGGCTTCTCCTGCTCGCCGCCCTGGCTGCGCGCGCGCTGGCAGCCTGGCTCGTGCCCTCGGCGCCCTACACCGATGCGGCCTACTACACCCTCGTCGCCGAGCGTCTGGCCGACGGGTTCGGCTTCACGGTCCCCGTCCTCTACTCCTTCCTGGAGGTCGGGGGCACGCTGCCCGCCGATCCGGTGCTGCCGGTCGCAAGCAACGGCCACTGGATGCCGCTCACCTCGGTCCTGGCCGCCGCGTTCATGACCGCCCTGGGCTCATCCGACTGGCGCGCCGGCCAGGTGCCGATGGTGCTCCTCGCAGTCGCCTGGGTCGGCATCACCCACGGCATCACCTGGGACCTGTGGCGTGAGCGCTCGTGGGCGCTCGTCGCCGGCGTGCTCGCCATCTTCGCCGGCCCGCTGCTTGTCATGCTGCCGCTGCTCGACTCCTTCGTGCTGTTCGGCGTCCTCGGCTCGCTGGCACTGTGGTCGTCGATGCGCGCCGTCGGCTCCGAGCGCCGGTGGGGCTGGTGGCTGGTCCTCGCCGGCGGGCTCATCGGCCTGGCGACGCTGGCACGCGTCGACGGCCTGTTCCTGGCGGTCGCGCCGGCCGTCGCATGGCTCATGCGCCTGCGGGATGTCCGGCCCGCGGTCGCGCTGCGCATCGGCGTGGCATCCGCCGCGGCCTGCCTGGCGGTCATGGCACCCTGGCTGGCACGCAACCTGGATGTCTTCGGCGCGGCGCTGCCGTCGGCGGGGGGCCACACCCTGTGGATCACCTCGTACAACGAGCAGTTCTCGATCGGTCACGAGGTCTCGTTGCGGACCTATCTCGAGGCCGGCCCCGGGCTCATCATCGGCTCCAAGCTGGCGGCGCTCGCGGAGCTCGCCGGTCGCACGCTGGCGGTGGCCGGTGGTGTCTTCGCGCTCTTCTTCGTCGGCGGCATGTGGGCCTTCCGCGGCCGCCGCGAGCTGCGTCCGTTCCTGGCCTACTGGCTGGTGATGTTCGCCGCCATGGGGCTGCTCTTCACGTTCCACTCGCCGAAAGGCGCATTCGTCCACTCGGCCCCGGCGTGGCTGCCGATTGCCTTCGCCATCGCCGTCGCCGGCGTCGCCCCCGTCTCGTCCGCGCTCGGCCGGTGGTGGCCGTTCCTGCGCCGCCCGCAGACGCACCGGTTCCTGATGGCTGCCTCGCTGGTGGCTGCCGTCGTGCTGTCGCTCGCCAGCTCCGCGGCGTTGCTCACCTCGTGGCGCGTGGCGAACGAACGGCTGGCGTCCGCCGCCTCCTTCCTGACCGCCTCCGTGCCGCGGACGGAGGTCGTGATGTTCGCCGACCCGGCGCGGCTGAACCTGCTCACCGGCCATCCCGGCGTCTCGGCGCCGTTCGACCCGTTCGCGGTGATCGAGCGGGTCGTGCGCGCCTACGACGTGCGATGGGTGATCGTCACCCTGGAGCCCGGGGAGACGCGGGACGCGCTCGGGCTGTGGGACGGAGCGGCCGGCGTGGACGC
>CAYVCE010000055.1:0-4385 GCA_964449915.1 uncultured Steroidobacteraceae bacterium
GCCGGATCCCAGTTGTCGGTGTACGACTCGCCGACGATCTCGATGTCACCGGCCGCAACAGCCTCGCCGATGACCTCCTCATAGCCGGCGCGCAGGAAGTCCGCGTTCGCGTCCGCGGAGTTGCCCTTGATGATGATGTACCTGCCCGTCGGCACCTGCTCGAACACGGCACGCGCCTGCATGCGCCCGACTTCGACGTTGTCGAAGGTGATGTACAGCGCACCGTCATCCTCGATCAGGCGGTCGTAGGCGATCACCGGGACGCCTTCGCTGATCGCGCTGGTCACGGCCGGCTTGATCGCCGTTCCGTCCTGCGCGAGGACGATCAGGACCTTGGCGCCCTGCGAGATGAGGTTCTCGACGTTGGTGGCCTGGGTCTCGGCCGACGACTTGGCGTCGTTCGAGATGTACTCGGCGCCCGCCGCGGTCAGCGCTTCCTTGATCGCGGGCTCATCCCACTTTGCCCAACGCTCTTCCTGGTAGTTGTTCCACGAGACGCCGACGGTGCATTCGCCGCCCGCGGCCGGCTCCGATGCGCCGCCTCCGCCTGTGCACGCGGCCAGCACGAGGGCGATGGTGCCCAGCGCTGCCGCGAACCTGCGATTGACCATTCGTCACTCCTCCGAAGAATCTTCCCCATTCCCCGCTGCGCCATCCGATGGCATGCCCCGCAGTAGGCTACTCCCCTGTCAAGGCCCCTCCTCGTGTCGCTTCGTCATTCGACGTTCTTTCCTGTTCCATGACACCCATCAGGCGCTCGCCAGGGCGGGCTGACGAGCCCTCGTGGCGGCCAGCCTCCCCGCCGGATCGGCCAGCATCGGCTCGAAGGCCAGCTCCGCCGCGCCCAGGAGCGGCGCGTCGACGCCCAATGTGCCGGGCACGATCATGACGAGCTCGCGCGACGCACGCAGCGCGTGCTCGTCGAGGACCGTCGACAGGTGCCCGGCGATGTGCGGATGAATCCGCTCGAACACGCCGCCCAGCACGACCAGCGTTGGATTGAAGATGTTGACGAGCGAGGCGAGGCCGATCCCGAGCCATCGACCGACGTGCGCGAGGCTGGCGAGCGCGTCCGGCTCGCCGGCATCCGCCGCCGCGATGAGCTCGCCCACCGCCGCGCGGCCCCCGGTCGGCGACCGGCCGGCGCGGACGAGCATCGCCCGCTCGCCGATCTCGGTCTCCAGGCAGCCGAACGAGCCGCAGCCGCACGCCGCCCCTCTCGGGTTCACCGCCATGTGTCCGATCTCCCCGCCGTAGCCCGCGGCCCCGATGAGCGACTTCCCGTCGACGATGACGTTGCCGCCGACCCCGACCTCTCCGACCACGTACACGACGTCGTCGGCGCCCACCGCGGCACCGCGGCGGTGCTCCGCCAGGCCGCCCAGGTCGGCCTCGTTGGCGACCGCCACCGGCGCGGTCACGCGCAGGGCCTGCGAGATGCGCTCACCCAGGGGGACGTCACGCCAGCCCAGGTTCGGCGCCAGCCGCACCATCCCATCGGTCCTACGTACGACGCCGGCTACGCCCACGCCGATGCCGACCAGCGAGTCCTCGACGTCCGCAGAGGCGAGCACGGGCTCGGCGAGCTCGACGAGGTCGCCCACGATGTCCGCCACGGTCTCGGCGCCGCGCGCACGGTCGACGCGTACGAGCGCGTGGACGACGCCGCCGAATCCGACGAGCGCGACCGCCAGGGAGTCGACGTTGATCTCGAGGGCGAGGACCATTGCACGCTCGGCATCCGGGTGTGCGAGCGGAGAAGGGCGTCCGGGACTGCTGGCGTGGGCGCTGCGCGTCTCGCTGACCAGCCCACCGCCGACGAGCTCGCCGACCAGGCCGCGGATCGCGCTGCGGGTCAGCCCGGTGTGCGAGACGAGCTCGGATCGGGAGAGCGGACCGCGCAGGTGGAGCTCGCGAGCGATGGTGCTCAGGTTCGAGCGACGGACCGTTTCGCTCCGTTGCCCAACCGCGTCGCGAGCCGAGATCACGTGAATTTGTGATCCTCTTGTCGAAATCGGATGCCGTAGACTCGTCCATCGCGGCGGTGCGTGTCAATACGCGCGCACCCGGAGGGCAGCCATGGAGCCGATGCGGCGCGCCAGCCTGCGAACCGTCACGGAGTCGCTCGCGTGAGCGAGGCGCGACGCGTGCGCTGGGGCATCCTGTCGACCGCGGCCATCGGGCGCAGGAAAGTCATCCCGGGGATCCAGCGAGCCGAGGACTGCGAGGTCGTGGCCATCGCATCGCGAGATGCCGCCCTCGCCGGCCGCGTCGCGGCGGAGCACGCGATCCCCACCGCCCACGGCTCGTACGAGGCCCTCCTGGCCGACCCGAACGTCGACGCGGTGTATATCCCGCTCCCGAACCACCTCCACGCCGAGTGGACGATCGCGGCCGCCGAGGCCGGCAAGCACGTCCTGTGCGAGAAGCCGCTGGCGCTGACCGCGCGCGACGCGGAGCGCATGATCGACGCCGCCGAGCGCGCCGGGGTCCTGCTCATGGAAGCGTTCATGTACCGCCTCCACCCCTCCTGGGTCGCGGTGCGCGAGATGGTCGCCGACGGGCGCATCGGAAGCCTGGTGTCGGTCCACAGCTGGTTCTCGTACTTCAACGACGACCCGGCCGACATCCGCAACATCGCCGAGGCCGGCGGAGGCGCCCTGTACGACATCGGCTGCTATTGCGTGAACCTGTCGCGCATGCTCTTCGACGCCGAGCCGAGACGCGTGGCTGCCGCCATCCGCCGCGATCCGCGAAACGGCACCGACGTGCTCGCCAGCGGCCTTCTGGAGTTCGACGCGGGCGTGGCGTCCTTCACCTGCTCGACGCGCGCCGAGGACGACCAGCGGGTCGACGTGTACGGGACCAGCGGGCGGATCTCCGTCGGCATCCCGTTCAACATCCCGCCGGATCGGCCGACCGAGGTGACGCTCGTCGCCGGCGGGGAGCCGCCGGTCGCGCCGCATCGGGAGGTCCTCACGTTCCCGACCGCCGACCCCTACACGGTCGAGGCCGAGGCCTTCGCGACGGCCATCCTCGCCGACCGGCCCGCGCCGGTCGACCCGCGCGATGCGGTTGCCAACCTCCGCGTCATCGAGCACCTCTTCGCGGCGGCCGAGGGTGACGCCTGAGCCATTCGCACGGGCAGGGTCGACCGCAGGTGATGCCTACAATCCCCTCGCTTTGAGGGCCATGCTTCGGCGCACCACCGGGTCGCCGGCCGCCGGCCGGTTGCTGGTCGCCGCGGCCGTCGCCGTGCTGGCCGGGGCAATTGGGCTCGCGGCCGGCGCGCTGTCCGGCCGTCTGAGCTCCGCGGCGCTGGACGCACCACGCTTCGTGGAGGAGTCGGCCGCGGCCGGCATCGAGCATCGCTACGACGGAGAGTTCACCTTCTTCGTCGGCGGCGGGGTGGCGGCCTTCGACTGCGACGACGACGCGCTGGCGGACCTCTATCTCGCCGGCGGTGCCGAGCCAGCCGCCCTGTACCGCAACGCCAGCCCGGCGGGCGGCGCGCTGCGCTTCACGCAGCTGCCCGATCCTGCCACGGACATGACCGAGGTCACCGGCGCCTACCCGCTCGACGTCGACGGCGATCGCCACACCGACCTCGCGGTGCTGCGCGTCGGCGAGAACGTGCTGCTGCGCGGCCTGGGTGACTGCCGCTTCGAGCGCGCAAACGAGCTGCTGGGATTCGACGGCGGCGACGCATGGACGGCGGCCTTCAGCGCCACCTGGGAGGGCGACGCGGCGCTGCCGACGCTCGCCATCGGCAACTACCTGGTCCTCGACGAGGAGGGAGCGGCGAACTTCGAGTGTCACGAAAACCAGCTTGTCCGGCCCGCCGAGGACGGCGACGGGTATGCGGCACCGACGTCGCTCGCCCCGGGGTGGTGCGCGCTGTCCATGCTCTTCAGCGACTGGGACCGATCGGGCCGCCGCGACCTGCGCGTCTCGAACGACCGCCACTACTACCGCGACGGTGAGGAGCAGTTGTGGCGCGTCGAGGGCGGCGCTCCGCCCCGGCTGTGGACCCACGCGGAGGGCTGGGAGACGCTCCGGGTGTTCGGCATGGGCATCGCCAGCCACGACCTGACTGGCGACGGCCACCCCGAGGTCTACCTCACCAGCCAGGCCGACAACAAGCTCCAGACCCTGACCGATGTCGCGTCGGGCCGGCCCACCTACACCGACATGGCGCTCGAGGCCGGGGTGACCGCCCACCGGCCGTTCGCCGGCGACACCACGCTTCCGTCGACCGCATGGCACGCCGAGTTCGAGGACGTGAACAACGACACGTTCGTCGACCTGTTCGTGTCGAAGGGAAACGTCGAGGCCATGCCGGACCATGCGGCGCGCGACCCGAGCAACCTGCTGCTGGGCCAGCC
>CAYVCE010000056.1:0-2819 GCA_964449915.1 uncultured Steroidobacteraceae bacterium
CGGCCGCTCGGGCAGCACTTCCTTCGCCACGCGGGTGACGACGCGTTCGACTGTCGAGATGACGTCCTCCTCGCTCACGAAGCTCATCTCGAGATCCACCTGCGTGTGCTCCGGCTGGCGGTCGCCGCGCAGGTCCTCGTCACGATAGGCGTGGGCGAGCTGGTAGTAGCGGTCGTAGCCGGCCACCATGAGCAGCTGCTTGAGCTGCTGGGGTGACTGCGGCAGGGCGTAGAACTCGCCGGGGCGCAGGCGCGAGGGGACGACGAAGTCGCGTGCGCCTTCGGGGGTCGAGCGAATGAGCGTTGGCGTCTCGATCTCGACGAATCCCTCGTCGTCCAGCGCGTGGCGGATGGCCGCGGCCAGGCGCGAGCGCAGCAGCATGCGCTGCTGCATCGGCGGACGGCGGAGGTCCAGGTACCGATGCTTCAGGCGCAGCGACTCGTCGAGGCCGGGCTGCTCCTCGTTGACGTAGAACGGCGGCACCTTCGAGGGGTTCAGGATCTCGAACCGATCGACCGCAACCTCGACGGCGCCCGTGGCCAGCTCGGCGTTCGCCGTCCCTTCGGGCCGGTGCCGCACCGTGCCGGAGACCTGAACCACCCATTCGGCGCGGGCTGCCTCGGCCGCGGCGTGCGCGCCGGCCCCCTCCTCGGCGCTGGTCACCACCTGGGTGATGCCGTGGCGATCGCGCAGGTCGAAGAAGGCGAGATGGCCGTGGTCGCGGCGCCGATGCACCCAGCCGGCCAGCGTCACGCGCTCGCCGACGTGCTCGGCGCGCAGCTCGCCGCAGGTATGGCTGCGGAAGGCGGTGCTCGACATGGGCCCGCCATGGTAGCCGATGCCGCGTGTCATGCTGCGCGGCGTCATGACGGACACGCCAAACCGGCCCGACCGGTCCCGGGCCCTGCGGGATGCCTTCCAGCGCGCCGAGTCGGTCGGGCCCATCCGGCCGGCCGTCGTCGGCCTCGCCGGTGGCCTGCTCGCGTCGTACGCCGCCGACGCCTTGCTGGCACCCATCCTCGGCACCCCGCTGCGGCAGGTGGCGGCGGCGATTGCCTTCGTCGCCGTCATGGCGCCGCTGTGGCTGTTCATCCAGCCGGCCGGCGTGCGGCGCGCGCACGACGTCTTGATCTGGCTCAACGGCTGGGAGACCGAGCGCTGGCAGCAAGAGATCGGCCGGCGGCTGACGGCGTTACCGCGCGCCACCCCGGCCATCATCGACGCCCTGCCCGACACGATGGGCCTGCGGCCGCTGCGCGTCGAGCTCCTGGCGGCCAGCGGCCGGCTCGACGAGGCGCGGGAACGCCTCGCGCAGCTCCCCGACGACACCCCGTGGCAGCGGTTCGAGCGGGCGGCGCTGGCCGAGTGGGTGGCCTGGTGGGCCGACGAGCCGGGCGACCGTGCGCGCATGCGCGGCGCACTGCCCGAGATCGAGGACGCCGAGCGCCGGCTGGCGGCTCGGGTCATGCTCGCGGCAGCCGAGGCGCGACGCGCCGCGACGTCGGGCGGCGACGCGATCGAGCCACTCTCGGCGATCCGCGACGAGCTCGGCGACCGGCCTCGGCGGTACGCCTTCGGCTACACCGCCGGGATCGTGACGATGGTCGTGCTCATGGGCGCCGTGGCGAGCGTCACGGTCACCATCGCGGCCCGCATCATTCGCTGACGGCTGCGACGACGGCCTGCAACGACAGCCCGTCGCGCTGCGTGCCGCTGTCGAGATCCTTGAGCGCCAGCTGCGACGTGTCCGCGCCGACGATGACCGCCCAGCGGGCGCCTGCCTTCGCCGCGGACTCGAGCTGGCGGCCGAGCTTTCGGCTGCTCCCGTCGGGTCGAGCGGCCAATCCATGCTCGCGAAGGCCGGCCGCGACCCGGAGCCGCGCGACCTGGTCGTCCTCTGCGCTCACGACCGCGACGAGCGGAGCGCGCGCCGGCAGCGCCACCCCTTGCTCGCCCATGGCCAGGATCGTCCTGTCCAGGCCGATCCCGAACCCGATTCCCGGCGTCGGTCGTCCCCCCATCAGCTCGACCAGCCCGTCGTAGCGTCCGCCGCCGCCGAGCGCCTGCTGCTGGCCCTCGCGTCCGGCCACGTAGAACTCGAAGGCGGTGCGCGTGTAGTAGTCGAGCCCGCGGACGAGCCGATGATCGAGCTCGTAGCGGACGCCGAGCCCATCGAGCACGGCTCGCACGCCGTCGAGATGCGCGCGGCACGCGTCGCACAGATGATCGATCGCCCGCGGCGCACCTGCGGCCAGGTCGCCGGCCAGCTCCTTGTCGTCGAGGACGCGGAGCGGATTGACACGCAGGCGTCGACGGGAGTCATCGGTCAGGCGGTCGTCGTGAGCGCCGAAGTAGGCGATGAGCGCCTCGCGGTAGCCCGGGCGGCATTCGGCATCGCCGATGGAGTTCAGGCGCGCGACGACATCGGTCAGGCCCACCTCCGCGTAGAACCGATGGCCGAGCTCGATGAGCTCGGCATCCACCGCCGGCCCGGCGTCGCCGATGACCTCCACGTCCCACTGGCTGAACTGCCGGTAGCGCCCGGCCTGCGGCCGGTCGTAGCGGAACATGGGCCCGATGAGGGCCAGGCGCAGCGGACCGGGCCGCACGTGCATGCCGTGCTCGATGAAGGCGCGCACGATCCCCGCCGTCGGCTCCGGTCGCAGCGCCCAGGGTGCCGCCTCCTCTTCGCTGCCGGCGGCGCCCGAGACCCCGAACATCTCCTTCTCGACGGCGTCGCTGCTCTCGCCCAGGCCGCGTGCGAACAGCTCGACGCGCTCGAAGAGCGGCGTCTCGATGCGCTCGAAGCCGTATCGACG
>CAYVCE010000057.1:0-7664 GCA_964449915.1 uncultured Steroidobacteraceae bacterium
ACGATGACGAGCCGGGCATCCGGGCAGGCGGCCAGGATGGCGGGCATGGCGTCGACGAGGTGGCGGTGCCCCTTCTCCGGCTCGAGACGCGCCACCACCCCGATCAACGGGGCGCTGCGTGGGATGTCGAGCTCGCCGCGCAGGCCGCACGCCGGCGCGGGCGTGGCGAAACGCGACAGGTCGACGCCGTTGGGGATGACGGCGAACCGCGCGCCAAGGCGCCCCTCGGCGCGGACCTTGTGGGCGATGCTCTCGGACGGGACGATCAGGCGGTCCATCGACGGCGTGAGCGAGGCGAGCAGTGCCGTGTCCTGCGACGAGCGGACCCGCGACGAGTGGACGGTGGCGGTGATCACCGGCGTGCCCGCCGCGACCGCCGCGCGGGTCCCGAGCACCTCGGCGCGGTACATGTGCGCGTGCACGAGGTCGATCTCCTCGCGCCGCAGCCAGGCCGCGAGCTCGCGGACGGCGCACTCGTCATCGGTCTCGTCGATCACGTCGACGGCGATGCCCAGCGCGTGCACACGCTGCACCGCGGAGCCGGCCGAGAGCGAGAGGGCGCGGACGTCGTAGCGCGATCGGTCGAGGCGCAGCAACAGCCCCGTGTAGCTCTCCTGCGCGCCGCCGTTCCCGCCGGTCGCCAGCAGCTGGAGGATCCGCGGACGGGGATGGCTCCTGGACCGATGGATGCGCCGATGGCGCGTGTACGCCGCTCCGGCGATGGCGCCCTCGTGGTCGGGAACGCCTGCCCGGTGCGGCCGATGGGAGTTCACGTCGTCGATGCTAGGATCGGCCGCTCTGTTCGTCAAAGCGGCCCGTGCCGGTGGATATTTCGGCTCAAAGTGGCACGAACCTCGGTTTGGGGCGGCTGGTGCCGATATTTCGGTTGAGGGTCGGCACGAGCACCCGTCCCGCGCCACCCCACGCCAAGCCTGAACCGATATTTCGGCCCTGGGCCGCGCAAGGTAAGGCTCGTGCCAGGATGGATCGAATTAACGGTTCGGCACGGAAGGGAGGGCGCGGTAGGGAGGGCGCGGCGAGATTCCCTAGGTCAGCAGGGCGATGGAGGCGGTGTTGGCCGCGAAGCCCAGCAGGCCCATGCTCGTGGCCGTCGCGCCGCCCCATACGAGCAGGCGCGGGAAGCGGGTTGCGGTGTACGCGAGCAGCATCGTGGTGGCCACGATCACGGCGCCCTTGACGAGCAGGACGGCGTCCAGCCCGCCGGCGTTGAAAATGCCGGCCGCCAGGCCGTTGCTCTCCAGGTGGATCCCGAACCGCGAGACGCCGTAGGTGAAGGTGAACGCGTCGGCGAGCTGGGCCGCCACCAAACCGAAGAGGATGAATCGTGCGGTGAACACACCATCAGTCATAGCATGAATGGGGCCATCGGTCCGGGGTACGCATGACCCGTCAGGGCCATGGGGACGGTGCTCCACCCCGCTGATACTGCGGGCGACGGAAGCCACCACCAAAGGGGCGCGAACAACCGATGCAATACCTGCCGCTCTTCCTGCTGTTCATGGCGGTCCTGATCGCCGCCTACTTCTACCTCCAGCGCGCCAAGGCCCGCGATGCGGGGGCTGCCACGACCGATACGCCCGCGGCGCAGGCGCCCACGACCGATCGCCCAGCTGACTGACGCGGGGACTGACGCGGGTCCGTCTTGACGCGTCGCGCATGCTGATGCGCGATGAAGGCTCTCCTGCTCCTCGTCCTGGCCGTCGTCGTGGTCGGCGGCGGCCTCAAGGCGGCCGGCGTACGGCTGCCGATCATCGACTACCCGATCGGGCCGATCGGCATCTATGACGGGCGCGGTCCCGCCATGCCGGACGTCCAGATCCAGGCGCCGGGGTTCGATGACTTTTCGGCGCCCTGACGGCACGCGCCACCCGACCCTCCGGTGACGGATCTCGTCGACGCCGCACCCCGTCGACGCGCACTTCGACCGGGGTTCGGCCTGCGGCTGGCGCGCATCGTGGCGCTGGCGGTGATCATCGGCATCGGCTTCAACCACGTCTGGTGGTCGATCGCCGACTGGCACCTCGACGACATGAACGCCTACTGGGACGCCGGCGTGCGGCTGCGAACCGGCCAGCCGCTCTTCCCGCCGGTCGGTGACGTGCTGGCGTCCGAGGTCTACCGATACAGCCCGTGGTTCGCATGGCTGTGGGCGCCGCTCACGAACCTGCCGCGGCTCGCGGTCGAGGTGGCCTGGTCCGCCGTCCTGCTGGCCGCCAGCGTGGCCGCCGTGTGGCCGATGGCGCGCCGCGGCGCATGGATCGGGGTTGCCTTCTTCCTGCCGATCCTGATCGGCATCTCCGCGGGCGGCAACGTGCACGCGTTGCTCATCGCGTCCCTGGTGTGGACGGTCGAGCGACGCAGCGGGCCGGTCTGGATCGGCGTGGCGGCCAGCCTCAAGCTGTTCCCGATCCTGTTCGTGCTGACCTATCTCGGCCGGCGGCAGTGGTGGCGGGCTGCCATCACGGCGGCGGTGGCCGCGATCCTGCTCGCTCCGTTCCTGCTCTACGACCTGGGCAACTACGTGACCACCGCGGGCGGCGCCGCGCTGCTGTGGGACTGGCCGGTCGTGTACGGCGTGGTGGTGGCCGCCGCCATCGGCGCGGCGCTGTGGCTGGCGCGGACGCGCTGGGCCTGGCTTGCGTCGAGCGCCGTCGTCGTCCTGGCGCTGCCGCGCTCGTTCCTGTACGACGTGACGTGGGTGATGGTCGGTGCGCCGGATGACCCAGTGGAGGTCACGAAGCCCACCTGACGCGACAGGCCACTGGTAGCGTACGGCCGCATGACGTCCGATTTCGCTCCCGCCCGAGCCCGCGCGGGAGCTGGCGTCGTCATTGGAGCGTACGCAATCCTCGCCCTTCTGGTCGTGGTGCTCACTCCTCCCTGGGAGGCCAACGATGAGCCGGACCACGTTCGGAACGTCCAGAGCCTGGTCGAAGGACTGCCGTACCGCATCGGGGACGCGAGCGGCATCGAGTCGCACCAGGCGCCGCTCTACTACGGGATCCTGGCCGCGTGGCAGCAGCTGCTCGGCATCGAGCCTCGGCTGCCGCGCCCGGTCGGGCTGGGCGTGGAGGGCGCCGGACTGTTCCTGCACGACATACCGACCGATGGCGCGGACCAGCGAATCGTCTCCGCACTGCGCCTTCCAGGCGTCGTATTCGGCGTGCTCACCTTGCTCCTCACCGCCGCTATCGCGCGGCTCGTCTCGCGCGATCCATGGACGCCGGTCGTCGCCGCCGCGGTGGTGGCGAGCGTTCCGAAGTACGTCTTCGTCTCCGGGGTCGTGAACAACGACAATCTCGCCGCGCTCGGTGGCGCGGCGGTGACGTACGTGTCACTGCGCCTGCTGCTCCGGCCGCCGTCGGCGGGTCACGACCGGCTCATGGCGTTCGGCCTGCTTGGGGCCTGTGTCGGGGGCACGATGCTCGCAAAGGTGAGCGCGGCGACGATCGTCCTTCCCGCGCTGGTCGCCGCCGTCGCTATCTCCCGCGGCGTCGGGCCGACGGTGGCGGCCGTGTTGGCGCTCGGCGTGGGCGCGCTCCTGGTGACTGGCCCCTGGCTGGCGTTCAACGGGCTGAACTACGGTGACCCGCTGGCGCTGCATGCGCAGGTCGCGCACCTCAGGCAGGTCCAGCCCGGCGTCTTCCACGAGGGGAACTACCTGGCGCGGCTGGTCGACGGCCCGAGGTTCATCTGGAAGTCCTTCTGGTACATGTCGGGCTGGAACCAGTTCCAGTGGCCGACATGGGCCTACGCGCCGTTCTGGGGAATGACTTCGCTTGCCCTGGGCAGCTGGCTGAGAAGGACCGGCGAGCCGCTCTCCGCACGCCCGTCCGCGTACGTCCTGCTCGGCTCAGCTGCGCTGGCAGGGATCACCTCGGTCATGGTCGTCGCGGTCACCACAGCCCAGGCGCAGGGACGGCACGGCTTCTTCGGCCTTCCGGCCATCGCCGTGGTCGTGGCTCTGGGACTTGAGCGGTGGAACGTGCCGCTTCCGCTGCGGTTCGCCCTTCCCGCGCTCGGGTTCGTCGGCAGCGTCATCGCCATCCGCCAGGACATCGTCCTGATCTATCTGTAGACCGGCGGTGCCGTGCGCGGGTACGGTGCGCTCAATGGGTAAGGGTCCGACGCTGGCATTCGCCGGTGTGATCCTCGCGTACGCCGCGCTGGCGTCAGTCGTCGCCGTGTTGACGCCGCCATGGGAGGCGAACGACGAGCCGGACCACGTGCTCAACGTCCAGACGATCGCCTCGGGGCACATGTACCGCATCGGGGCCGGGATCGAGTCGCACCAGGCGCCGCTGTACTACGTCGTGCTGGCCGGCTGGCAGCGAGCTCTCGGCGTCGAGCCACGCGTGCCATCGGCGACCTCGACAGGCTCCAGCGCGAACGGGCTCTTTCGTCACGACACGTCCGCCGACGGCGCCGACCACCGCCAGGTGACCTTGCTGCGCATGCCGGGCATCGGCTTCGGGGTCATCACGCTGCTGCTGACGGCCGCGACGGCAGGGCTGGTCTCGCGCGACCCGTGGACGCCGGTGGTCGCAGCCGCCGTGGTGGCCGGCGTTCCAAAGTTCGTCTTCCTCTCGGGGGTGGTGAACAACGACAATCTCGCCACGCTCGCCGGCGCGTTGACGACCTTCGCGGCGCTTCACCTGCTGCTCCGGCCGCCGGAGTCCGGCCGGGATCGGTGGATCGCCTGCGGGGTGGTCGGGATCTGTGTGGGCGTCGCGGTGCTGTCCAAGGCGACCGCGGGGACCATCGTGCTCCCGGCGCTGGTGGCGGTGGTTGCCGTCTCGCGCGGCCTGGGCGGCGCGGCGGCGCACCTGGCGGCGCTGGCGATCGGGGCGCTGCTGGTGGCGGGCCAGTGGCTCGTCTACAACGTCCTCACCTATGGCGACCCGCTCGGGCTGGGAACGCAGCAGGCGTACCTGCGCTCGGTCATCCCGGCGCTGTTCACCGATGGGAGGTACCTCGAGCGCCTGCTCGTCGAGGTGCCGCGCGGTGCCTGGAAGTCGTTCTGGTACGTGTCGGGCTGGAACCAGTTCTCGTGGCCGGACTGGGCCTACTTCCCGTTCTGGGCGGGCTTGGCGCTGGCGCTCGTGCGCTGGCTGCAACCGGCCGGCCGCGCGACACAGATCCCGCGCGGGGCGGTGGTGCTGCTCGGCGCCGCCGTGCTCGCGGGGATCAGCGCGGTGATGATCGTGGGCGCCCTCGCCACGCAGGAGCAGGCGCGCATCGGGTTCATCGGCCTCAGCGCGCTCGCCGTCCTCGTGGCCCTTGGCCTCGAACGCTGGCGTGCGCCGATTGCCCTGCGCTTTGCGCTCCCGGCGCTCGGGCTGGCCGGCACCGTGTTCGCAATCCGGCAGGACATCGTCGGGATCTACCTCTGACGCCGCCTGCGTGCTCTGCTAGAGTCGGGCGCGTCCCAGGAGCCCGCAGCCAGGAGTGCCCGTGACGAGCGCCCAACCGCACGCCGCTTCGGCCGCCACGTCCCGAACAAAGAACCTCGATGTCGTGGTGGTCGGTGGCGGCGGGCACGTCGGTCTGCCGCTGAGCCTCACGTTCGCGCAGGCCGGCCTGCAGGTCGGCATCTTCGACATCGCGCAGGACACCCTGGACCGCGTGGCGGCCGGCGAGATGCCCTTCGTCGAGAACGGCGCCGATGAACTGCTGCGCAGTGTTCTGGCCACCGACCGGCTCGAGCTCAGCTCCTCGCCGGGCATCATCAAGCGCGCAGCCGCGGTGGTGGTCGTGATCGGGACGCCGATCGACGAGTTCCTGAATCCCTCCATGGCCGTCTTCGAGCGCACCGTCGACCAGCTCGCGCCACACCTCGCGGAGGGCACGCTGGTCGTGCTGCGCAGCACTGTCTACCCGGGAACGACGGTCTTCGTGACCCAGGCACTGGCCGATCGGGGGAGCCGGGTGGACGTCGCCTTCTGCCCGGAGCGTATCGCGGAAGGCCATGCGCTCGAGGAGATCACGAGCCTGCCCCAGATCATCGGCGCCGACGACCAGCGTGCGGGCGACCGGGCGGAGGAGCTGTTCAAGCGCCTCGGGGTGCAGACCATTCGCACGACGACGAAGGAGGCGGAGCTCGCCAAGCTGTTCACGAACACCTGGCGCTACATGAAGTTCGCCGTCGCCAACCAGTTCTTCATGATCGCTGATGCGGCCGGCGTCGACTACAACAGCGTGCTGCACGCGATCCGCCATGACTACCCGCGGGCGATCGATCTGCCAGGGCCGGGCTTCGCTGCCGGCCCCTGCCTGCTGAAGGACACGATGCAGCTCGCGTCGTTCACGCCGGATCATTTCCCGCTCGGCCAGTCGGCAATGCAGGTCAACGAGGGCCTGCCCGCGTACGTCGTGGAAGCCATGGAACGCCGCCTGGGTTCGCTGCGCGGCAGGACCGTGGGTCTCCTCGGGATGGCGTTCAAGGCCGAGTCGGACGACATCCGCTCGAGCCTGTCGTACAAGCTCCGGAAGCTGCTGGCATGGAAGGGCGCCCACGTGCTGTGCACCGATCCCTACGTGCGCGACGACCGGCTGCTGCCGCTCGATCAGGTGCTGGCCGAGGCGGACCTCCTCGTGCTCGGCGCCCCGCACATGGCCTACCGCGGCCTCGACGTCGGCGGCCGCGACGTCGTCGACGTGTGGGGCGTGACCGGGCAGGGGATCCGGCTGTGAGGATCCTCGTCACCGGCGCCGCGGGATTCATCTGCGGCTACCTCGTCGACGAGCTGCTGGCCCACGGCCACGAGGTGGTCGGCCTCGACAACTTCAGCAAGTACGGCCGCGTGGCGAAGAGCTACGACGACCACCCGGCGTATCGGTTCGTGGAGGGCGACGCCAAGGACGTGGCGCTGCTGACCGAGCTGGCGGCCGACGTGGACCAGGTCGTGGCGGCGGCAGCCATGATCGGCGGGATCAGCTACTTCCACGAGTTCGCGTACGACCTGCTGGCCGAGAACGAGCGGATCCTGGCAGCCACCTTGGATGCCGCCATCGCGGCGCATCGGTCCGGCAGGCTGGAGCGGATCGTGGTCCTGTCGAGCAGCATGGTCTACGAGTCCGCCAGCGTGTTTCCCACGCCCGAGGGCGCCCAGCTGACGAGCCCGCCGCCGATCAGCACCTACGGCTTCCAGAAGCTGGCATCGGAGTACTTCGCCAAGGGCGCCCACGAGCAGTTCGGCCTGCCGTACACCATCCTGCGGCCCTTCAACTGCGTCGGCATCGGCGAGAAGCGGGCGCTGCGCGATACCGACGTCATGAGCGGCAACGTGAAGCTGGCGCTGTCGCACGTGGTGCCCGACCTCGCCAACAAGGTGCTCCAGGGCCAGGACCCGCTCCACATCCTGGGGGACGGGACGCAGGTGCGGCACTACACCTACGGCGGCGACCTGGCGCGCGGGATCCGGATGGCGATGGAGTCGCCGGCTGCGGTGAACGAGGACTTCAACCTGTCGACCGCGCAGCAGACCACGGTTGCCGAGCTCGCGACCGCCATCTGGCGCAAGATCCACGGGCCCGACCGGCCGCTGAGGTTGGTGCACGACGCGCCGTTCGAGCACGACGTCCAGCTCCGCGTCCCGGACGTGTCGAAGGCCCGGGCCGTGCTCGGCTTCGAGGCGACGACG
>CAYVCE010000058.1:0-16817 GCA_964449915.1 uncultured Steroidobacteraceae bacterium
GAGCGCCACGGCCTGCGAGCCGCGCGCGTGCTGGGCGATTCTACCGATTCGAGAATCGCCCCACAAATGACCGCAGATTCGATCGTTCGCACCCAAGTCGTCGGTGTACCATCACCGCCTTACTCAACATGGGAGGCTGGCGTCTCCTCGCGCCACGCTGAGAGCGCGCGCGATGCACAGGCCGGTTGACGTGTTCGCCCCTGAGGCAACCGAGCTTTCGGACGACCATGCGGGCGATGCAGTCCCGGCGTGGTCGCCCGTCACGGCGCGTCCACCCGGTTGAGGAGGGCACGGGGTGAAACGGTTCCTGACGATTCTGGCGACGCTCGCCATCCTTGCCATGAGCATCACGAGCGTCTCGGCTGTCGAGCCGAGCAACCCTCGCGACGCCCTCAGCCTCGAGCCGGCCGAAGTGGGTGAAGTGACCCGCCTCGACCGCGAGCAGAAGCCTGATCTGGGGACGGGCACCGAACCGCGCAGGTACCTCGTCCGCTTCCACGACCCGGCCGTTCCGTCCTACCAGGGCGGCAAGCCGGGCCTCGTCGCGACCGCAACCGACGGCGCCACGAAGCTCGACGCCGACAGCAGTGCGGTGGCGGCGTATCGTGGCCACCTGGAGGCGGTCCAGGCAGAGTTCATCACGCGCGTGGAGCGAACGGTCGGCCACGCGGTCGACGTCCCGTTCACCTACAAGTTCGCCGTCAACGGCCTGGTGGTGGTCCTGACGCCGGACGAGGCGCGGCTCATCGCCGCCGATCCCGCCATTGCCTCGATCGCGCTCGACGAAGAGCGCGAGCTGCACACCGATTCAGGCCCCGAGTGGTCGAACGCCGACGCACTGTGGAACGCCGATCCCGACCTTGGCCTCCCCGCCGACTACAAGGGTGAGGGGATCATCATCGGGACCATCGACACCGGCATCATGCCGGGCAACAGCTCGTTCGCCGATGTCGGCGGCGACCTGTACGACCACACCAACCCGCTCGGCGCCGGGAACTACCTGGGCGTCTGCGACGCGGACAACCCCGCCGCGTTCGGCGGCTTCGACGCCGCATTCCCGTGCAATGACAAGCTCATCGGCGCCTACGTCTTCGACGACATCAACGACACCGCCCTCGACTACGACAGCCACGGGTCGCACACCTCGTCGACCTCGGGTGGCAACGTCGTCCTGGACGTCGAGGTCGCGACGGCCTCAGGGTTCACGACGCCGCCATTCGACATCTCGGGTATGGCGCCACACGCCAACGTCGTTTCGTACTTGGCCTGCTGCACGCTCGGCGGCCTGACCGCCGCGATCGACCAGGCCATCGCCGACGGAGTCGACGTCATCAACTACTCGATCGGATCGGACTCGCCGTCCCAGCTGTGGGATGACTTCGACGCGGTCGGGTACCTGAACGCCAGGGCGGCGGGCATCTTCGTCGCCACCTCCGCCGGCAACGCCGGCCCGGGTGACAACACGCTCGGCTCACCGGCCGATGCGCCATGGATCACGTCCGTCGGCGCCTCGACGCACAACCGGCACAACGGCAACGCTCTCACCGGGCTGACGAGCGGCGGGGATCCGCTCGCCGATATCCCGGGCAAGTCCGTCACCGGTGCTCTCCCCACGCCGACGCCGATCGTGTACGCCGGCGACGTGGCCGACCCGGATCCCTTCTG
Source organism: uncultured Steroidobacteraceae bacterium (assembly GCA_964449915.1). Classification (GTDB taxonomy): domain Bacteria; phylum Chloroflexota; class Limnocylindria; order QHBO01; family QHBO01; genus JACDBZ01. The sequence continues at coordinate 1,666 of CAYVCE010000058.1, forward strand.
CGAGGACACCACCGGCCACGCGGAGTTCGCGGGCGCCATCGTCGTCTGCGATCGCGGGGGAGCCAGCGGTCGCGTTCAAAAGTCGGAGAACGTCGACGACCAGGGCGCCCTGGGCTTCGTGCTCCACAACTCCGAAGACCACGGCGACTCGCTCCTGGGCGACGAGTACGCGGTGCCGGGTGTCTTCATCTCGTTCGATGACGGCGAGGCCCTGAAGGCCTGGCTGGCAACCGAGGCCGGTCCTCACATGGGGACCATTGCGGGCACGACGTTCACCACTGCCGACGGGTTCGGCGACATCATGGCCAGCTTCTCGTCGCGCGGGCAGAACCGTGCCATCGACACGATCGCTCCGTCCGTGACGGCGCCCGGCGTGGACATCCTGGCTGCCGTAGGGAACGACTCGTACACCGATGACCTCCACGGGTTCATCTCCGGTACGTCGATGGCGAGCCCGCACGTGGCTGGGGCAGGAGCGCTCCTGAGCCAGGCGCGGCCGACATGGACGCCGGCGCAGCAGCAATCGGCACTGATGACAACCGCACGGCCCACCGTCCTGAACCATGATGGTGAGGCCGCCACGCCATACGCGCAGGGCTCCGGGCACATCGACGTGGGCGCCGCCGCCATGGCGGGCCTCCTCTTCGACGAGACGTTCGCGAACTACAACGCGGCGAACCCGGCGGAGGGCGGCGACCCGAAGACCCTCAACCTGCCGTCCTTCGCGGACACGCAATGCCTCGGCTCGTGCTCGTGGGCACGCACGGCGGTGGCTCCGACGGGAGCTCCGGCCGGCGTGACCTGGACGGCCAGCACGACCGCGGACCCGGGCTTGACGCTCGGCGTCACGCTTGGTCCGGACGGCATCGTCTCAGCGGGCGAGAGCATCGGCATCGGCGTGACCGCCGACGTGGCGAGTGCACCGAGCGGAGCGACGCTCTTCGGCCGGATTACCCTGACCCCGGACAACGCGGCCGTCCCGACCGTCACCATGCCGGTCGCGGTCGTCCCGACCACCGGCATCCTGCCGGGTTCGGTGACGATCGAGACGCGGCGTGACGCCGGCTCGTACCCGGTCAACGACATCGAGTCGATCGCCCTCGTCGACTTCACCGGCTCCGTTGTCGGACTGGTCGAAGGGACCATCCACGCAGGCGAGCTCGACCAGGATCCGACGAACGGGGACCCGTACGACGATCTCGGCCAGGTCGACTTCTATACCGTCGAGGTGCCCGCGGGTGCGAGCCGGCTCGTCGCCGACGTCGTGACGGCGGAGATGCCCGATGCCGACCTGTACGTCGGGACCGGCTCCACGCCGAGCCTCGCGACCGAGGTCTGCTTCTCGGCGAGCGGCAGCTCGGACGAGTACTGCGACGTCAGCGACCCGACGGCCGGCACGTGGTGGGTGCTGATCCAGAACTGGGCAGACACCACCGCGCCACCAGACGCGTACACGCTCGCCACGGCGGCCGTTCCGGGGACGAGCTCCGGGAACGCCGGCGTCGTTGGGCCGGACGGAGTCGTCGCGGCCGGCGAGCCGTACGACATCCGGGTCACCTGGGACGAGCTGGCCATGGAGGCCGGCGACGTGTGGTACGGGACGGCGATCCTCGGCTCGTCTCCGGCGACGCCCGGCGACATCGGATCGTTCCCCGTCGACATCCATCGGCTGGCTGACGACGTCACGAAGGCCGCGTCGGTCGACACGGCCGGGGCGGGCGACACGATCTCATACGAGATCACCGTCCAACCGAATTCGACGCCTGAGGACCTGACGTACACGATCGTGGATACCGTTCCGGCGGGGCTCACGATCGATGAGAGCTCGGTCACCGGAGGCGGCGTCGTCGCCGGACAGACGATCACGTGGGAGATCGAGGTGCCGACCCCGGTCGGCGTCGTCGGCGACTACGTGCTTTCGACCCCCGCGACAAGCACGCAGTGCGCGGACTGGTCCGGGTTCCTGGACCTGAGCGGTCCGCCCTTCAACTTCCCACCGAACCCGGCCTTCGACGGCGACACGATCTCTGCGACCGCGTTCACGAGTGTCGGTCCGTTCGAGCACTACGGCCAGGACTTCGCCAACCTCACGGTCGCTGAGGACGGGATCGCAACCGTTACCGGCGGCTACGGTGGCGCGCCGTGGGTCGCGCAGGCGATACCGAACGCCAATCTGCCCAGCGGCGTGTTCGCGCCGTTGTGGTCGGACCTGGAGGCCTCGGTCGCTGACGACCGCGGCATCATCCTCGCCTCGGGTGCCGGGGTCGCGGTCATCCAGTGGGACAACCTGTTCGAGTTCACGCTCGACGACACGGTCGGGCCGTCGGTCGGGCAGTTCCAGGCGTGGATCTACACCACGGCCTCCGACACACGTCCCGAGATGACGTTCGAGTACGGCTCGATCGGTGACCTGCCGGCCTTCGCGACGATCGGGACCGAGAACATTCTCGGCACGCTCGCGACGGCGGCTGTCAACGCCGCCAACCCGAGCGCGGCGCTCACGGCCGGAGGCACGATCTGCCTCGACTACGACGGACCGAGCTTCGATCCGATCACGGTCGAGTACGACGTGACGGTCGCGGACAATGCGTTCACGGGGACGTACACGAACGCCGCCGTGCACACCACCGACGATCCGTTCGCTGAGCCGGCGACGGCCAGCGACAGCGTCTCGGTCGACGGCGTTCCGAATCCCACCCCGTTCGAGGACGTCAACGGGAACATCTTCCTTGACGACATCGAATGGGCCTACCAGGAGGGGATCACCTTCGGCTGCTCCACCGATCCGCCGCTGTTCTGTCCGAAGGCCCCGGTGACCCGCGGGCAGATGGCCAGCTTCCTGGTCCGGGCGCTCGATCTGCCGCCGCCGACGGGCGACTACTTCTTCGATGACGAGGGGTCGATCCACGAGGGTGACATCAACTCGTTGTTCGAGGCGAACATCACGACCGGGTGCGGCAAGTTCAATTACTGCCCCAACCTGGTCGTACCGCGGGAGCAGATGGCCAGCTTCCTGGTCAGGGGCTTTGACATCCCAGGGCCTGCGACCGGCGACCACTTCACCGATGATGAAGCGTCGTTGCACGAGGGCGACATCAACATCCTGTTCGAGGTCGGCGTGACGACCGGCTGCGGCGGAACGAACTTCTGCCCCAGCAACCCCGTGACGCGCGAGCAGATGGTCGCCTTCATCCACCGCGCCTACGACCTGGAGTAACCGTTTCGCGGCCTCCGCGACCTCATACGGTTCGGGACCCGCTCCGGCGGGTCCCGAACCATCTCTCACGACCGCTGACCCCAGCCGTACCATTGGCGCGTCCATGGGTGCGGAACCAAACTGCGCCGAAACGCGTCAACCGTGGTTGCCATGCGCTTTCTCATCATCCTGCCTCTCGTCGTCCTCCTCGCCGCCTGTGCAGTGAGCGACGGACCGGGAGCATCGCCGACGCCGAGCGCCAGTGCGCCGACGCCCGAGCCGACGCCGGAGCCGACGCCGGAGCCGACGGCCGAGCCGACGCGGACGCTCCCCGATGAGGACGCGGTGACGATCACCGGCCTGCTCGGCTACGAGTCGATCGAGGGCGGCTGCCCCTACGTGCTGGCCGACGGCACCCGGTACCAGGTGCTGTGGCCGTCCGGCTGGCGCCTCGACGACAGGGGCGACCTCTTCGACCCGGAGGGCGAGCGCGTGGCGCGCCTGGGCGACGAGGTGACGGTCCGCGGGCGGGTCGCGGACGACATGAGCTCCATTTGCCAGATCGGACCGATCTTCCGCGCCACCGAGGTCGTGGCCGAAGAGCCCTCCTAGGGACGAACGGCCGAGGGCGACGCGCGCGGGCTCGCCGTCGGAAGCGTGAACGTGACGACCGTGCCCTGGCCGGGCATGCTGTCGATCTCGATCCTGCCGCCGTGGGCCTCGACCAGGTTGCGCGCGATCGACAGGCCCAGCCCGCTGCCCGGCGAGGTGGGCGAGCGGTAGAAGCGGTCGAACGCGTGCTCGAGCGCCTCGGGCTCCATGCCGGCGCCATCGTCGCGGACGGCGACCCGCACGCCCGCATCGGTCCGGGCGGTGCTGACCGTGATTCGCCCGCCGGCCGCCGTGAAACGCAGCGCGTTGGCGATGAGGTTGCCGACCACCTGCCGGATGCGCGCCGGGTCGACCTCAACGGTCGGCAGGTCCGCGGCGGCATCGAGGGTCAGCGCGACGCCGGCGGCATCGGCCGCCAGACGGTGGGCGGCCGCGACCTCGCCCAGCAGCAGCGCGAGGTCGGTGGGCTCCGGGTGAAGGCGCAGGCTGCCGGCCTCGCTGAGCGACAGGGTCCGCAGGTCCTCGACCAGCCGGGCCAGGACGCGGGTCTCCTCGAGCACCGGGGCCAGGTGCGCTTCGTCGATCGGGTAGAGGCCGTCGAGCATGCCCTCCAGCGTGCCCTGCATGATGGTCAGCGGCGTGCGCAGCTCGTGGCTGACGTCGGCGAGGAGGCGGCGGCGGGACGCGTCGGTCTCCTCGAGGCGCGCGCTCATGGCGTTGAAGGCGCGGCCCAGGCTGCGCACCTCCCGCGGCCCGCGCTCCTCGACGCGAGCCGCGAAGTCGCCGGATTCGACCCGGGCGGCCGCCTCGACGAGGTCGCTGACCGCCCCTGCCCCGCGGCGGAAGAGGCGGCTGGCACCGCCGGCGACGAGCACGAGGATCAGGATCGTCAGCACCGCCGACAGGGCGAACGACGGGCGTCCACCCAGCCAGCTGGTGATGACCTCGACGAGGAAGGCGACCACCACGGACAGCACGACCAGGAAGACCAGCATGGCGAACGCGAAGCGCCGCATGAACCGTCGTCGGACCCTGCGCCACGGCGCCCCGTCGGCCGGCGGCCAGGCCTCGCCCTCGGGCCACCACGGCGGCCGCCGTCCGCCGGCCTCCCAGCCTCGCCAGCCGCGCCGGTCGCGGCGATCGGATGCGTCAGGCATCGGCCAGCCGGTAGCCGACGCCGTACACGGTCAGCAGGTGTCGCGGATCATGGGCGTCGCGCTCGATCTTGCGGCGGATGTTCTTGACGTGGGCGTCGATCGCGCGCTCGTAGGAGTCGAACGCGACGCCGTGGATGGCGTCAAGCAGCTGCGAGCGGGTGAAGACGCGGCCCGGCTGGCGGGCCATGGCGGCCAGCATGCTGAACTCGGTCGAGGTCAGCTCCACCGCGCGACCATCGACCTCCAGCCGCATGCGCGGCATGTCGAGGGTCAGGGCGCCGGCCCGCAGCAGGTCGTCGGCGGCGCCCCGGTCGCGACGTCGCAGCACGGCGCGCACGCGCGCCACGAGCTCGCGCGGGCTGAACGGCTTGGTGACGTAGTCGTCGGCGCCGAGCTCCAGGCCGATGAGCTTGTCGGTCTCGTCGTCGCGGGCGGTGAGCATGATGATCGGCAGGTCGCCGTCCCGACGCAGGCTGCGCGTGACGTCAAGACCGTCGAGCTGAGGCAGGCCGAGGTCCAGGATCACGAGGTCGGGGCGCTCGGTGCGGGCGCGCATGAGCGCCTCGCGGCCATCGCCGGCGGTCACCACCCCGAATCCCGCGCTCTCGAGGTAGTCGCGCACCAGCTGCGTGATCTTCGGCTCGTCGTCGACGACAAGGATGGTGGCCATGGTGCGCCGATCCTACGCGACGACGCGGCGGGCTCTCGCCCGCCGCGCCATCGGTCCGGCCGTCGAGGTCAGCTGGACGAGCCCTGCGGCTCGTCGCGCCGGTGCAGCTCGCGGTGGTACTCCTCCATGCGCTCCCGTCGCGCGTCCCAGCCACTTCCAGGCCCGCGGCCGCCGCCGCCCCATCGGTGCCCCCCGAAGGCCGCCCGGATGATGCCGAGGATGAGGAAGAAGCCCAGGATCCAGAACAGGATCCCGAAGAACCCGAACCCTCCGCCCCAGCCGTAGCCGTAGTGGCCGACGTACGGCGGATAGACCACCGCCGGCGTGTCGCCGGCGGCCTGCGCGGCACGTGCCGCCTCGGCAATGCCCTCGTTGACGCCGGCGTTGTAGGCACCGATGCCGATCCCGGCGATCATCGCGACCAGCACGATCGCGATGAATACCCCGAAGAACCCTCGTCCGAACATGTGAATGCGTCTCCTTCGTGTCGAATGTGTTCGATCGCCGCTCGCGACCGTTCGATTCTCAGACTGACGCGGGGTTGTGAGCGAATTGTGATCGCCCGATGGAGGACCGTGGCGGGCACGGATCGGTCTGCGGCGGTGCGGAGAGGACCGCCGTCGCCGTTGGTAACGGATGCCGATAGCCGGAACGGGCACTCGTCGCCGAGCGAACAAGCCCGTACCGTCATCGGCCTGGGGGGTCCATTCATCCACACCATCGGAAGGGATCGATGCAGCAGGGTCAGCCGCACGAGTGGCGCAAGTACGGGTTCGGGGGTCCGCCGGAGCCGTGGGAGCACGGTGCCCAGCGCGATCTCGACCGCCTGTCGACCAGCTACTTCCTCGACATCCTCGAGTCGCGCCGGGCCGTCCTGGCCTCGGCGCCGAGCGAGGAGGTCGCGACGCGGGTCGAGGATCTCTTCACGACCGCCACCCGCCACAAGCACGAGATCGAGTACACGCTGCGCCACTGGGCGACGCCGGTCGAGCGCGCGCGGGTGGAGGATCGACTCGGATCGCTGATGCGGGTCGGGATGCGACTGCGCGACCTGCGAGACGCGCCGACCGTCGGCCCCACGCCGGAGCCGATACCGGCCGCGTAGACGACCTGCGGCCTCTCCACCGAGATATCGGTTTGAGCCGGCACGAGCGGCGCCCGGGGCGGGCCGGGACCGAAGTATCGGCTCAGTGTTGGCGTGACGCAGGGCGTGGGGCGCGTCCACGCGGAACCTCAACCGAAATAACGGTCTGACCCGGCACGAGCGGCGCCCCGCGCGGGCTGGGACCGAAATGTCGGTTCGGGCATAGACTCACGCCCATGCCGCGCATGCCGACCCTCGCCGACGTCAACGCTGCCCGGCTGCGACTGCGCGGGATCGCGCTCCACACGCCCCTCGAGCCGAGCCCTGAGCTGGCGACGGTCAGCGGCGCGGCCGAGGTGCGCCTGAAGCGCGAGGAGGTCCAGCCGACCGGCGCCTTCAAGACGCGCGGCGCGCACAACAAGGTGGCCGTCGTGGCGGACGAGCGCCCCGAGGCGGCCCTCGTGACGGCCAGCAGCGGCAACCACGGCATCGCGGTTGCGACGGCCGCCGTCCGCCACGGGATGCGGCTCACCGTGCTCGTCGGCCGATCGGTATCGCCCGCCAAGCTGGAGCGACTCCGCGCGCTGGAGACGAGCCGCATCACGGTGGAGCTGACCGGTAACGACAGCGACGACGCGGAGGCCGAGGCCCGCCGCCGCGACGACGCAGGCCTCGCCATCTACATTCCGCCCTACAACGACGCCGACGTCATCGCCGGCCAGGCGACCGTCGGCGTCGAGATCCTGGAGGACTGGCCCGGGGTCGACACCATCGTGGTGCCCGTCGGCGGCGGCGGGCTGATCGCCGGTATCGGCCTATGGGCCAAGGCGATCAGGCCGGGACTGCGGCTCATCGGCGTGCAGCCGGCGGCGTCGCCACCGATGTACGCGCACTTCGAGACCGGCACGACCGATCCGATGCCGATCGCGCCGACCCTCGCCGACGGCGTGGCCGGCAACATCGAGCGCCACAGCATCACCTGGAAGCTGTGCCGCCAGCTCGTCGACGAGGTGGTGGTCGTCGATGAGGATGCCATCGCGTCGGCCATGCGCTGGGCGATGGAGACCGCCCACATCCTGCTCGAGGGCAGTGGGGCGCTCGGCATCGCCGCGCTGCGGACCGGCGCGGTCGACGTGACCGGGCGGAACGTCGGGGTCGTCACGACCGGCCGCAACGTGAGCGCCGATACCCTGCGCTCGGTCCTCGCCGATGACGCCTGAGGAGGCTCGCTCGAGATTCGCCGCGGCCCGCGTCGCACGCCTGGCGACGGTCGGTGCCGGCGGCACGCCGCACCTCGTGCCGGTCACCCTTGCGGTCGCCGGCGAACGGATCGTGACCGCGATTGACGCCAAGCCGAAGCGGCCCGGACGCATCGGCCGCCTCGCGAACATCGCGAGCGACGAGCGTGTGTCCCTGCTGGCCGACCACTACGACGAGGACTGGCGCGCCCTGTGGTGGGTCCGCGCCGACGGTCGGGCCCACGTGGTGGGCGGCGGCGCGGAGATGGAGTGGGCGTTCGAGCTTCTGCGCGCGCGGTACCCGCAGTACGCCGCGGTGGAGCTCATCGGTCCGGCGATCGTCGTCGAAGTCGAGCGCTGGACGGGCTGGTCGGCGGTGGGTGGTATCGGTCTTGCGGCACTGACGGACCCGTAGGTTTCCCCAAGGAGAAGCAGTGCTTCAGATCACCCATGGCGCCGCCACGTTCCTGTCCGAGCTCCGACGCGGCCAGGAGGTGCCCGACACGTACGGCCTCCGCGTCTTCCCCGAGTCGACCGCGCCGGGCGAGGTCACCATCGGACTCGGGTTCACCGACAGGCCGCTCGATGGCGACCAGGTGACCGAGCGGGACGGGCTGAAGGTCTTCGTCGCCCCCGAGCTGGCGGCACCGCTCGAGGATGCGGCGATCGACGTGACCGGCGACGACGGCACGCCGCGGATCATCTTCCGGCCGCAGGGCGCGCTCCAGAACTAGCCCGGCCTCACTCCAGGGCTCCGGCCCAGCCGAGCTCGTCGTCCGGCGGCGCACCCGCGGCGACCAGGGCGGCGAGCTCCACCTCTTCCCGGCGATACGCATCTCGGGCCGCCTCGACCGAGACCGATGCGAACTGCAGCGCATCCCCGGGCCGCAGCTGAGCCACGCGGCCGACGTCGGCGCCGATGACACAGGCCGGCACCGGATAGCCGCCGGTGACCGGCCGGTCGGCCAGCATCACGATCGGGCGACCGTCTGGCGGGACCTGGATCGCGCCGAGCGGCAGGCCCATCGAGGCGACCTCGGCGTCGCTGGTGCGGAGCATCGGCCCGTCGAGGCGGACGCCTGTGCGATCGGCGGCGGAGGAGACCGTCCATGCGTCGGCCGTCAGCGCGTCGGGGGCAAGGCGGTCGGCGTGAGGTCCGGCGACGATCCGAATCGGTCCGTGGTGGCGCGCGCCCGTCCAGCGATGCGCCGCGCCCATGACCCGCGCGATGTCGATCGTGTCGCCGGCCCGAAGCGCGCGACCCTGGTGCCCGCCGAACCCGGAGCGCAGGTCGGTGGCCGAGGACCCCAGCACCGGCTCGACCGCGACCCCGCCGCCGAACGCCAGGTAGGTGCGGAAGCCGCCGCCGCCGATCCTCAGCGTAGAGCCGGGACCGACGGCACGCGCCATGAACGGCGGGAGGCCGACGCCGTCGATGGAGGCCTCGAACGGCGACCCCGCCATGGCCACTCGGGCAGCAACGTGGAACCGCAGCGTCGGCCCGGCGAGCGTGATCTCCAGGAGCGCGGCGTCGTCGACGTTGCCGGCCAGCCGGTTCGCCAGCCGCGCGCTCCACGCGTCCGCGGCTCCGCCCAGCGGCACGCCGAGGTGGCGCCAGCCCGGCCGCCCTCGCGCGGTCTGCACGGACGTCAGCGCCCCGGGCTCGAGGATCTCGATCACCGGGCGGGCTCGAACCGGACGCGGTCGCCGGGGAGCAGCAGCGCCGGCGGGTCGCGGCGCGGGTCGAAGAGCGTGAGGTCGGTCCGGCCGATGACCCGCCAGCCGCCGGGCAGGTCGGCCGGGTAGATGCCGCTCATGCCGCCGGCAATGGCAACCGAGCCCGCCGGCGTTCGCGTCCGGGGCGTGGCGAGGCGCTCGACGCGCAGCGCCGGCGGCAGGTCGCCGAGGTACGCGAAACCGGGCGCGAAGCCGCAGAACAGGACGTGCAGCTCCGTCCCGGCGTGGAGCTCGACGATCGCCTCGCGCGCCAGGCCGGTCAGCTCCGCGACGTCGTCGAGATCGGGACCGTCGTACACGACCGGGATGGTGTGCAGTCGATCTGCCTGCGGCCGGGGATCGAACGCCGCGAGCCGGTCCTCGAGCGCCGCAATGACCGCATCGGGGTCCGGACCGATCGGATCCAGCTCAACCAGCACCGAGTCGAGCCCGGGAACCGCCTCGCTCATGCCGTCGAGCGGCTCGCGTCGCAGGGACGCGGCCAGGGCCTGGGCGAGCTGCGGGGTGTCGAGCTCCACCAGCACTGCCGCCTCGCCGAAGGGGCGGATCACGGGACGCGCGGAGCGGCCACCGTTACGCCGGCGGCCTCGAGCGCTCGCCGGACGGCAGCCGCGATCTCGACCGCCCCCGGAGTGTCGCCGTGGCAGCAGATGCTCTCGGCGCGCACCGCGACAGCGCCGCCCTCAGCCGTCTCGATGGGTTTGCCGGTGGCGATGGCCACCGCCTGGGCGGCCGCGGCGCTGGCATCGGTCAGGACCGATCCCGCCTCCGAGCGCGGTTGGAGCGCCCCGTCGGGAAGGTAGCGCCGGTCGGCGAATGCCTCGGGCACGAAGCGCAGGTGAGCATCGGCGGCGGCCGATGCCATCGGCTCCGATCCCGCAAGGCCGTAGAGCATGAGGTCACGGCTGAAGCGCGCAGTGGCCCGCGCCACCGCCGAAGCCAGGGCCGGATCGGCGGCGGCCTGGTTGTAGAGGGCGCCGTGGGGCTTGACGTGCTGCATCTCGACGCCGTTGGCCCGGCAGAAGGCCTCCAGCGCGCCGACCTGGTAGCGCACCAGTGACTCGACCTCGTCGGCCTCGAACGGCATCGGGCGCCGCCCGAAGCCGAGGAGGTCGGGATAGCCGGGCTGGGCGCCGACCGCCACGCCGGCCCGCCGGCACAGCGCGACGGTGGTCTCCATGACCCGGAAGTCCCCGGCGTGGAAGCCGCAGGCGAGGTTCGCGCTGGTGATGTGGGCCACCAGGCGCTCGTCGTCGCCGAGCGTCCAGCGTCCGAAGCTCTCGCCAAGATCGGCGTTGAGGTCCATCGGGCGACATGCTACGCGTGTGGTCCCTTGCGCCGGGAGCTACGATCGGCGCATGACCGATACCGAACCGCAGCCCACCGCTCCGGCCACACCGCCCGAGCGCAGCGGCGACGGTCCGGGCATGCCGACCCTGGCCATCGGCCTCGTCCTGGTGCTGCTCGGCGTCGCCCTGTTCGCGGGACAGCTGCTCGACGTCGGGATCGACGATATCGGCTGGCCGTTCTTCGTGATCGCCGCCGGCCTGGCGGTGCTGGCGGTCGGCCTGCTGGTCGCCAACGAGCAGGGCATGGTCATCGGCGGCACGATCGCGACCACGGTCGGTCTCGTGCTCCTCTACCAGAACGAAACCGACCGCTGGGAGTCGTGGGCCTACGCGTGGGCGCTGGTCGGTCCCGCGGCGAGCGGTCTGGGGCTGGCACTGTGGGGCGCCCGCAGCGGGAACGGCGGCGACGTGCGCAACGGGACCTGGGGGCTGCTCGGCGGGCTCGCCCTGTTCGCCGTCGGCTTCCTCTTCTTCGAGGGCGTGATCGGTATCGGCGGCGACCAGCTGAACCTGCCGGAATGGGTGCTGCCGGCGGCGGTGATCGGGATCGGTGTCGTGGTCCTGGGGCGGGGCCTGCTCGAGCGGCGCGAGGCATAGCCCCGATCCCTCGCCCCGGCACACCGCGGCGCATGAGCCCACCCTCGGTGGCTGATGCATGCCGTGACGGCACGGCCCGGCGGACGGCGTCTGCACCTCCCCCATGCGCCCCGAGGCGGCGCGCCGCACCGTATCCTTGACCCAGACATGCCTTCGAACGACCCGACCGACGCCCTGAACCTGCTGAACGCTGGCTACGTGGCCGACATCTACGACCGGTACCGCCAGGACCCGGCCAGCGTCGACCCCGAATGGCGCAGCCTGTTCGACGCGGGCACAGGCGGCTTCGAGCCCGTCGCGACCGCGGAGCCCGCGCCACCGAACGGAGACGGGGCAGGCGAGCCGGCGCAGCCGCCGTCACCGGCGCCCGCCGCACAGGCGCCCGCAGCACCGGCGGCGGCTGCATCGGTCCCGGATGGCGCGACGCAGATCAAGGGCCCCGCCGCCCGCTTGGCGCAGAACATGACCGCCAGCCTGGGCGTGCCCACCGCGACGAGCTTCCGGGACCTCGACGTCGCCACGCTGGAGGCCAGGCGGAAGGAGCTGAACGGACAGATCGCGCCGCGCAAGGTGAGCTTCACGCACCTCATCGGCTGGGCGATCGTGCGCGCTGCTATCGAGCAGCGCTCGATGAGCCACTACTTCACCGAGGCCGACGGGCAGGCCTACCGCGTCGACCCGCAGGCCATCAACCTGGGGCTGGCGGTCGACGTCGAGCGCAGGGACGGATCGCACTTCCTGGTCGTGCCGGTCATCAGGGGCGCCGACGCGATGGACTTCGCGGACTTCCACGGCCGCTACGAAGAGCTCGTCGAAGCCGCCCGCACGAACCGGCTGTCCCCGGACGACTTCGTCGGGGCCACGATCACCCTCACCAACCCGGGCACCCTGGGGACCACCGCATCGGTGCCGCGGCTGATGCCGAAGCAGGGCACCATCGTCGCCACCGGCACGATCCGCACGGTCGGCGGCGAGCGCCGCATGTTCGTCACCTCGACGTACGACCACCGCATCATCCAGGGCGCCGAGTCGGGCGCCTTCCTGCGGCGCATGGAGGGCCTCCTGTCCGGCGAGGACGGCTTCTACGCCGATGTGTTCGCCGCCCTCGGCGCGCGAGCCGCGGACGTGACCACCGACGAGCCGATGCCGTCGCCGGCCGAGGCGGCCGGCGCGCCGGGCGTGACAGCACCGACTGGAGATGTCTCCGAACAGCTCAAGGCTGTCGCGGCCGGCATGGCGCTGGTCAAGGCCTATCGCAACTTCGGCCACATGGCCGCCAGGCTCGACCCCCTCGGCGCGGAGCCGCCCGGCGACCCGGCGCTCGACCCGGGTCGGCTGGGACTGACGCCGGAGAGCATGGCCACCGTCCCCGCCGAGCTGCTGCGCATCTACGTCCCGGGCGCGACGCTGGCCGAGGCGCTGCCTCACCTCGAGGAGACGTACAGCGGCACGATCGCCTACGAGGTCGAGCACATCGGCAGTCACGACGAGCGCGTCTGGCTGCGTCGCGTGATCGAGTCAGGCGAGCATCGGCGGCCGATGGAGGCCGAGGACCAGGTCGCGCTGCTGGAGCGGCTCATCAGCGTCGAAACGCTCGAGCGCTTCCTGCATAAGGCCTACCTGGGCCAGAAGCGGTTCAGCATCGAGGGCCTGGATGCCATGGTGCCGATGCTCGACGTGATTCTCGGCGACGCGGCCGACCAGGGCGCGCGCAGGGTCATGATCGGGATGACGCACCGCGGGCGCCTCAACGTCCTGGCCCACGTCGTCGGCGTCAGCTACGAGGCGATCCTGGCCGAGTTCGAGGCCGGACGTGCCGGCGGCGAGGGGGCCACCACGCCGAAGGGCAGCCTGGACGACGTGAAGTACCACCTCGGCGCCGAGGGCGGCTATCTGACCGCCGACGACGAGGAGGTGCGCGTCGTGCTCTCGCCGAACCCGAGCCACCTGGAGGCCGTTGATCCGGTCATCACGGGACGCACCCGGGCCGAGCAGACGGACCGATCGGGCCCGATCGCCACGCTCGACCCGGCGTCGACGCTGCCGCTCCTCATCCACGGTGATGCGGCCTTCGCGGCGCAGGGCGTGGTCGCCGAGACGCTCAACCTGGCGCGCCTCGACGGCTACACGACCGGCGGCACGGTGCACCTCATCGCCAACAACCAGGTGGGCTTCACCACCGGCCCGCGCGAGGGCCGCTCGACCGACTACTCGTCCGACCTGGCCAAGGGCTTTGACGCGCCGATCGTCCACGTCAACGCCGACGACCCCGAGGCGTGCCTGGCGGCGGCCCGCCTGGCGATGATGTACCGCGAGGCGTTCGGTCACGACGTGGTGATCGACCTCGTCGGCTACCGCCGCTACGGGCACAACGAGGGCGACGAGCCGGCCTACTCGCAGCCGGCGATGTACGCGCTCATCGCCGACCACCCGAGCGTGCGCGAGCGCTACCAGGCCGAGCTGGTGGCGGCCGGCGCGATTACCGACGAGCGGGCCGAGTCGCTGATCAAAGAGGCCCGGGCCGACCTCGCGGCACGTCAGAAGCAGGTCCGCAAGGGCGCGGAGGAAGGCGAGGGCGAGCTCGACCGCGGTTCCGAGGCGATCCCACGGGAGGAGGCCGCCGAGCCCGAGACCGCATTTCCCCTCGACCGGCTGCGCGAGCTCAACGGCGCCGTCGCGGTGATGCCGGAAGGCTTTACCCTGCATCCGAAGCTCGTCAAGCAGCTCGACCGCCGCGCGCGAGCGCTCGATTCCGACGAGCCCCACGTCGACTGGGGACACGCCGAGCAACTGGCCTTCGCCTCGGTGCTGTCGGAGGGCACGCCGATCAGGCTCACCGGCCAGGACACCGTGCGCGGCACCTTCAGCCAGCGCCACGCCGGGCTCTGGGACGCCGCCACCGGCGAGCGCCACGTTCCGCTCCAGCACCTCCCCGGCGCGCAGGCCTCGTTCGAGCTCCACAACTCGCCGTTGAGCGAGTACGCGGCGCTCGGCTTCGAGTACGGCTACGCGGTCACGGCCCGCAACGCGCTGGTCCTGTGGGAGGCCCAGTACGGCGACTTCGTCAACGGGGCGGAGATCATCATCGACCAGTTCCTCGTCTCCGGCCTGGCGAAGTGGCGGCAGACCTCGCGGCTGACGCTCCTGCTGCCGCACGGCTACGAGGGCTCCGGTCCCGAGCACTCGTCGGCCCGGCTCGAACGATTCCTGGCGCTCGGCGCGGAGGGCAACATCCGGGTCGTCTACCCCACCACGCCGGCGCAGTACTTCCACCTCCTCCGGCGCCAGGCACGCCACCACGACGCGCGGCCGCTGGTGGTCATGACCCCGAAGTCCCTGCTGCGCCTGCCGCAGGCCGCCTCGCGGCCGTCCGAGCTGGCCGCCGGCTCGTTCCGGCCCGTGGTCGACGACCCGCGACTCGCCGGGGACGACCAGGCGTCGGCGAAGGTGCGGCGGCTCCTGCTGTGCAGCGGCAAGGTCTACTACGACCTCATCGGATCCGACCACTTCGA
>CAYVCE010000059.1:0-12152 GCA_964449915.1 uncultured Steroidobacteraceae bacterium
ATGGCCCGATCGTAGCGTGCTACCATCGCGGTCGCTCCGGCGCCCTGCGCCGGTCGTTTCATGACTGGAGAGCACTGCGACCATGGCCCGCGTCTGCGACATCTGCGGCAAGCGCCCGATCACCGGCTGGAACCCCCAGTCGGTCGGCATGAACCGCAAGCGCGCCCTTCGCCGATGGCTCCCCAACCTCCAGCCGATGACCCTCGTCGCCGGCGGCAAGGTCACCAAGGTCAAGGCCTGCAGCCGTTGCATCCGGACCGCCCAGAAAATCTGACCTCGCTCCTCGACTAGGCCGATACGCCCGCGTCACCCGACGCGGGCGTCGTTGTGTCCACGGCCGGTGGCGCATCACCGCCGAACCGCCAGATGACGCCCACGACGACGTTAGGCGGACCATCCCAACAGCTGGAGCTGCCCTCGACATAGATTTGCCGAGGTTCTCAGGGCCCTCAACTCGCTGAAGAGCACCTAACGTCGCGCACAGCGACTTTTGGCAGCTCCGTTCATGCCAGGTCCCGTTCCGAGTCGAGCGCGAGCGTGAAGGGACCGTCGTTGACGAGCTCCACGGACATCCTGGCGCCGAACCTGCCGGTCTCGACGCGTACGCCTGCGTCGCGCAGCTGGTCCACGAGGCGCGTCACCATCGGCTCGGCCACATCCGGCGGCGCCGCGGCCGTGAAGCCCGGCCGCCGGCCGCGTGACAGGTCGGCACACAGGGTGAACTGGCTGACCACCAGCAGCTCGCCTCCGACGTCCGCGATGGCCAGGTTCGTGCGCCCCCCGACGTCCTCGAAGTAGCGCAGGCCAACCAGCTTGGCGGCCATGCGGTCGACCATCTCGGGGGTGTCGCCCACGCCGATGCCGGCCAGCACCACGGCACCCGGCCCGATCTCGCTGAGCAGCTCATCCCCTTCGCGGACCGAGGCGCGGGTCACGCGCTGGACGACGAGGCGCATCGGCCTAGGTCCAGGACCTGCGCCGGCGGCTCGGCTCGCCCCGCGTCAAGGAATATATCAGTAGTGATATACACGCTGACTGGTTGCGCCGCCCCAGCCAGTGAAGCCTCCAGGAGCCCAATCCAGCGTCCATCTGATTCACGCTATGGCGACGCGGATGGCGAAGGCTCCACCACCACTGGTCCCGCATCCTCTCCGTCGACCGGCGGACCGAGCGCCGCTTCGGTGAAGATCGCCCGGGCATTCCAGATCATCCACCCGTGCGCGCCGTTGTCGGCGGCGGCCGCGAACTCGGCCTGCACCTGCGCCGCGGTGTACGGCGGAAACGGCCCGTAGCCGAAGTCCTGGATCCAGGGGCGGATGACGACCGACAGGCCCTCGCGCTGCTCGTTCATGATCTCGAGCGTGCGGTCGATCACCTCGTAGGGGTACTCGTTCGGCACCGGGAAGCCGAAGACGCCGGGGCCGTAGTGCGAGGGGTAGACCATGGGGCAGAAGTAGTCGACGTACGGCATGATCACCTCCGGGCGCTGCCCGATGCCCTGGTCGTCGGGCACGATGAAGCTGATCGGGAAGACGTCGGCGCCCAGAAAGGTCCGGGTCGCGTCCAGCTCCTGGCTCACGACGCGCAGGACGCGCTGGATGGCCGGCAGTCGGAAGGACTGGGTGTTCGGCAGGTTCGTATCGGCGACGTCGTAGGGGCCGTCGCTGTAGAAGCGGATGTAGTCGAGCTGCACCTCGTCGAAGCCCCTGGCCGCCAGGTCGCCGGCGATCGAGGCGATGTACTCGGCGACGCCGGGCGCCGATGGGTCCAGCCACGCGCCGCCGATGTTGTCGCGCCACGGTTCACCGGTCGCGCTGTTGCGGACTGCCAGCTCAGGGCGTGCGGCGGCCGAGGTGTTGTCCTTCATGACCACCATCCGCGCGATGGTGTAGATGCCGCGCTCCTTGAGCATCGGCAGAAGCTCCTCCAGCTCGAAGACCGGCGTCTCGCGCACAGCGCCGACCTCGACCGCGGACGGCAGGTCGGTGGCGTAGTAGAGCCGGCCATCGGTCTCCTTGACGTCGATGACCATGGCGTTCGCCTCCGTGCGCTCGATGAGTCCGAGCATCGCGTCCAGCCGGCCGGGCGCCTCGAAGACGGCCGATGGAGCGTAGAGCGCTCGCGCCTCGAACGGCTCCATGGCGACGTCCTTCGTCATCTGGTCGCCGACGGGCAGCTCCGCCAGGCGGTAGCCGGGCATCTTGTAGACGAGCTCGGCGTCGGCCGGCACGCCCGCCAGCCGGTACGTGCCGTCCTCACCGGTCTCGGTGATGAGCTCGGCGCCTTCGACGAACACGCGCACGCGGGCGATCGGCGCGCCGTCCGGGCCGGTGATGGTGCCGGAAACGACGTTCGGGCGCAGCTCGACGAGCAGGTCGCCGTCGTCCGGCACGCTCGCCTCGGCCTCGTCGTGGCCGGCGGCCTTCACCGTGACGGTCGCGCCGCGCAGGGCGCTGATGGTGGCGCTGCCGACCCCATCGGCGAAGCTCGATGCCCCGTCGACGGTCAGCTCGGCGGCCGGCACGGGCTCGTCCGTCCCCCGCGACACGATCGACACGGCGACCTGCCGCGGCTGCTCGGGCGTCGGCGACGGGGTCGGCAGGAACGGGAGCTGTGGGGCGTCCTGACCGCAGGCGGCCAGGAGGCCGACGAGGAGCGCCATGATCGCGAGCGACGGGAGGCGGCGCGGCAGCAGCGGTGTGGTCCTTTCGGCGTCAGGCGTCAGGCGCGGCCGTGGGCGGCGGCACGCAGGGCGGCGACCGTGGGCGCCAGGTCGCCATCGGTACTGTACAGGGCGCTGCCGGCCACCAGCACCTCCCCGCCGGCGGCATGCGCCCGTCCGATGCTGTCGAGGTTCACGCCGCCGTCGGCACCGATCTCGACGGCCAGGCCGCGCCGGTCGATCTCGTCGCGCAGCACCCGCATCTTGGGCAGCACCCCGTCGATGAACGCCTGGCCGCCCCAGCCGGGATGAACGGTCATCACCAGCAGGAGGTCGATCCGGTCGAGGTAGTCGAGGACGGCGTCGGCCGGTGTCTCGGGGTTGAGCGCGATGCCCGGGCGCTTCCCGGAGGCCTCGATCGCGTCGATGACCGCGGACGGTCGGTCGCCGGCCTCGACGTGGAAGACGATGAGGTCGCTGCCTGCGTCGGCGAAGCGCGCGGCATAGGCCAGCGGGTTGTCGATCATGAGGTGGCTGTGGAACGGCAGCCGGCTCGCGGGGCGCACGGCCTCCACGACGATCGGTCCCATCGTGAGGTTGTCGACGAAGTGCCCGTCCATGACGTCGAGATGGATCGAGTCGACGCCGCCTGCGTCGGCGCGGCGCACCTCGTCGAAGAGGCGGCCGAAGTCGGCGTTCAGGATGCTGGCGCTGATCTGCGGCGCGCCGCTCATGCCGGCGGGACCGATGCGGACTCGCGAGCCTCGCGCAGCGATCGGCCCGAGAGCTGGGCATGAAGCTGCCCGCAGGCGGCCTCGATCTCCCGGCCGCGCGTGTCGCGCACGGTGACCGACACGCCCCCCGCGCGCAGGCGCCGCACGAACCGCTCGATCCCGGCGGCCGGCGTGCCCGTCCATCGCGAGCCCGGCGTCGGGTTGAGCGGGATCAGGTTGAGGTGCGTGAGCCAGCCGCGCGCCAGCTCGATGAGCCCATCGGCCTGCTCACCGGTGTCGTTGAGGCCGTCGATCATCACGTACTCGAGGCTCACCCTCCGACCCGTGCGCGCGGCAAAGCTGCGGCCGGCGCCGATGACCTCGCGGATCGGCCACTTGCGATTGATCGGCACCAGCTCGTCGCGCAGCGGATCTGTGGCGGCATGCAGGCTGATCGCCAGGTTGACCTGGGGCAGTTCGCCGACCATGCGGTCCATGCCCGGCACGACGCCCGAGGTGCTGACGGTGATGTGGCGCGCGCCGATTCCGAGCCGTGCCGGATCGTTCAGCAGCCGGACCGCCTCGAAGACCCGGTCGGCGTTGTTGAGCGGCTCCCCCATCCCCATGAACACGATGTTGTAGTGCCCGCGCCTGGCGTCGCCGAGCGCATTCCACGGCGGCCGGTGCCAGTGCAGCACCTGGTCGACGATCTCGCCCGGCGTCAGCTGTCGCCCGAACCCGGACTGGCCGGTCGCGCAGAACGGGCAGTTCACCGCACAGCCGGCCTGTGAGCTGATGCAGATCGTCGTGCGCTCCGACATCGCCCCGCGAGCGGGGTAGCGCATCAGGACCGACTCGATGCGCTGACCATCGGCGAGCTCGTGGACCGCCTTGGCGGTCATGCCGCCGTCGGCGCCGATGACGTGACTGTCGGCGATGGTGCTGAATCGAAAGGCCCGTCCGAGCTCGGCCCGCAGCCCGGCCGGCAGGTCGCTGAGGTCGTCGAAGCCGGAGGCGTCGGGCCGGTGGGTGCCGGCCAGCACCTGGCCGGTCCGGTACGCGGGCTCGCCGCGGGCTGCGAGCCACGCGGCGAGCGATGCGGTGTCGATCTCGCTGATCGCCGGCAGCGGCCCGGCGAGCGTAACCCCGGTGAGCGGAAGGTCAGTCACGCCGTCCGAAGATCAGCCACGCGTAGTACAGGAACGTCAGCAGTGCGGTCAGCGCGCCCGCAACGTATGTCCAGGCCGCAGCCTTGAGGACCTCGCGCGCCCCGGACTGACGCTCACCGACCATGCCGAGGCCGTTCACGAAGGCGAGCGCCTTCCCCGATGCGCCGATCTCGACCGGCAGGGTTGCGAACGTGAAGAGCACCGCGGCGCCGAAGCCCACGAGGCCCACGATCGCCAGCCCGGTGATCTGAGTGAACACGCCGGCGATGATGAGCCACGGTGCGATGCCCGATCCGAACTGCGCGGCCGGCACGATCGCCTGACGCAGCTTCATGGCGGGCTCGCCGGCGTGGTCCTGGAGGGCGTGGCCGACCTCGTGCGCGATGACCGCGGCCGCGGCCACCGAGAGGCGGCTGCTCGATGTCACCACGCCTGCCGTCGTGAGGGCGGATGCATCGGCGACCTGGGTGCTGACGCGCAGCACCTTGCCGCGCGGGTCGTAGTGATCGGTCAGCTGGCCCGGCGTCGGCTCGATCTTCACGTGCGCGAGGCCATGGCGGTCCAGCAGCCGGCGCGCGAAGTCGAAGGCGTCGAGGTTGATCCCAGAGTCGACCTTGGACCACTTCGAGTAGGTAGAGCGCACTCGCCACGCCGCCCAGCCGGTGATGGCCAGGGTCGGCAGCAGGACTGCGACGATGTAGATCGGATCAAAGATCATCTGATGTGCCCACCTCCTGCGGGCTGGCGCGAGTATATCCGACCCTCGATTGCGGTTCGGTGAGGGCTGCATTGCGTTGTCGCAACCGAGCAACGGGACGCCACGACGCCGCGGCTAGCGGGCGGTCTCCTCGGGGCGCCCGGTGCCGAGCATGATGTGATCGCGGGCAAGGCCGCGGCGCCATGCATCGGCCGGCATCGTGGCGCGACCCTCGGGTTGGACGACCTCGAGGGCGAGCGCTCCCTTGCCGCACGCGACGCACGGGACCTCGCCGGGAAGGAGCGCGCCGATCGGCACGTCGTCGACGCCGACCACCGGTTGCGCGCGACGCACGTGGACCCGCCGGCCGTCGATGGTGGTCCACGCGCCGGGCCACGGCTGAAGGGCCCGCACCTGGCGGTCGATCTCGATCGCCGGTCGGCGCCAGTCGATCCAGCCGTCGGCGCGCGTGAACGGGTGCACGTGGGTCGCGGCGCGCTCGTCCTGCGGCTCGGCCTCGATCGGTCCGGACGCCCAACGCTCGAGCTCGGCCGGCACGACCTCCGACGCCAGGTCGGCAAGCCTGGACTCCAGCTCCGGCGTCGTCTCACGGCCGGTCAGGGACACCTGCCAGCGAGCGACGATCGGGCCGGCGTCGAGCTCGGCCGTCATGACCATCAGGGTGACCCCGCCCTCGGGGTCGCCGGCCAGGATCGTGCCCGCCACGGGTGCCGCGCCGCGGTGGCGCGGCAGGAGCGAGGGATGGACGTTCAGCGGCGGGCGGGAGCCGATGTCGAGGAGGTCCTGCGGCACCAACTGACCGTAGGCGACGAGCAGGAGGCCGTCCGGCGCCCACTGGCGGAGCGCTTCGCGACCGTCGTCGGAACGGAGCCTGTGCGGCGTCAGGACGCGGATGCCATGCTCCCGGGCGAAGCTGGCGACCGGCGTCGCCCGCAGCTGGAGACGACGGCCGGCCGGGCGGTCGGGCTGGCTGATGACGACCAGGTCGTCGGCCTGCTCGGCGACACGGGCGAGCAACGGGACCCCGAAGGCTCCGGTGCCCAGGAAGCAGATGCGACCGATCCCGCCCACCTAGATGCCGGCGGCCGCCTCTTCGGTGACCTCCTCGTGGGTCTCGCTGACGTGGACGAGCTCGTCCAGCGACTCGAGCGAGTCGATGTACAGGGCGCCGTTGAGATGGTCGATCTCGTGCTGGAGCGCCCGCGAGAACAGCTCGGTGCCCTTCACCCGGAACTCCCTGCCATGCCGGTCGCGCGCCTTGACCGTCACCTTCTCGTGGCGCGCCACCTCGGCCACGTAGCCGGGGATCGACAGGCAGCCCTCCCAGTCGAGCTGCTCGCCGGAGCCCTTGACGACCTGCGGGTTGATCAGCTCGGTGATCCGATCGTCGACCTCGATGACCGCGACCTGGAGCGGCACACCGATCTGGTTGGCGGCGAGCCCGACGCCGGGCGCGTCACGCATGGTCTCGAGCATGTCGTCGAGCAGCCGATGCAGGCTGGCATCGAAGCTGGAGACGCGCTTCGCGCGCTCGCGCAGGATCGGTTCATCGGCGGTCAGGATGCGACGGATGGCCATGGCGGTGCGCATTGTACCGACTCAGAGCAGCGACTCGGGATCGACGTCGATGGCGACCCCGGCCGGCGTGCGCTCCAGCGCGGCCGCGCGCGCATCGGCATCCGGCGCGCGCAGGACGACTTGCATCCGGTAGCGCCCGGCGCGGCGCGCGACGTAGGACGGCAGCGGGCCGAGCACCTCGACGCCGGGCGTCTCGACCGCCGCCGCCGCCGCCCGTCCGCGCTCCTCGGCGCGGCCGCGGTCCGCGTCGGCGACGAGGAGACGTGCCAGCACGCTGAACGGCGGGTAGCCGAGCAGGCGGCGGCGCAGGAGCTCCTCGTCGGCGAACGCATCGACGTCGAGCGCGGCCGCGGTGCGCACGGCGTAGTGGCCGGGCAGGTACGTCTGCACGATGACGCGGCCGGGCAGCGGTCCGCGCCCGGCGCGGCCGGCGACCTGGGCCAGCAGCTGGAACGTTCGCTCGGCGGCCCGGTAGTCGGGCAGGTTGAGCGTCACGTCGGCTGCGATGACGGCGGCCAGCGTCACGGACGGCAGGTCCAGGCCCTTGGCGGCCAGCTGCGTCCCGACCAGGACGTCGGTGCGGCCCTCGCGGAAGTCGTCGTAGATCGTCTCGAACCCGCGCCGGGCGTTCACGGCGTCCGAGTCGAGACGGCCGATGCGCAGGCCCGGGAAGCGCGCTCGCAGCTCCGCCTCGACGCGCTGGGTTCCTGCCCCGAAATAGCGGATGCGGTTGCTCCCGCACGCGGGGCACTGCTCGGCGGGCGCGGCCGAGCGGCCGCAGTGGTGGCAGCGCAGCGTCACGCCGTCCAGGTGGTACACGAACGGCAGCTCGCAGTCCGGGCAGCGCAGGCTCTCGCCGCAGTCACGGCACAGGATGAAGGTGGCAGCGCCCCGGCGGTTCAGGAGCAGCACCGCCTGCTCGGCGCCCCGGCGCAGTCCACCGATGGCGTCCGCGAGGACCCCCGAGAAGATGGAGCGGTTGCCGCCGGCCAGCTCGGCGCGGAGGTCTGCCACCTCGATCTCCGGCAGCGACCCGACCCGGCGCTCGGCGAGCCGGGATCGCTCCGCGTGGCCTCCCCGCACGCGGGCGAGGCTGACGAGGTCCGGCGTGGCGCTGCCGAGCACCACTCGCGCACCCGCCAGGCCGGCTCGGCGCCGCGCGACCCAGCGCGCGTCGTAGCGAGGCGTGCGGTCCGACTTGTAGCCGCCGTCGTGCTCCTCGTCGACGACGATCAGCCCGAGCGCCCCCAGCGGCGCGAAGGCCGCCGTGCGCGTCCCGATCACGACGCGTGCCTCGCCGCGCAGGATGCGCCACCACTCGTCATGTCGCTCCCCCGCCGACAGCCCGGAGTGCAGGACGCCCAGCTGGTCGCCCACGAGAGCGCGCAGGCGGTCGGCGAGCTGCGGCACCAGGCTCATCTCGGGCACCAGGACGATCACGTCCCTCCCGCCGGCGAGTGTCTCCTGCGCGGCGGCCAGGTAGACGTCGGACTTCCCCGAGGCGGCGACGCCCTCGAGCAGCAGCTCGCCCCCGGGCGGCAGCGCCGCGATGGCGTCGAGCGCGGCCACCTGCTCCTCGGCCAGCGTGTGCCGCACGTCGGACACCATCGTCCGGTGCGCGAGCGGGTCGCGCTCCACGGTCCGCCAGGCGAGCTCGGCGCGCCCGAGCGCCACCAGCCGGCGCGCAGGGGCCAGCAGCGCTCCGGGCTCCGCATCGAGGGCCTCGGCCAGCTCGGCCATCGTGCGCTCCTCGCCGCCGAGGGCCTCGAGCAGCGCTCGTTGCACGGGGGCGCGGCGCGGCGGTTCGGCGTCGCCGGGCAGCGGGCGCAGGGTGCGAATGCGGCGCGGGTTGACCTCGGCAGGCCGCAGCGACCAGTCGGCACGGATCGCGCCGCTGCGGCGAAGGCGCTCCAGCCAGCCGTCGCGCCCGCGCTTCGGCGCCGCGCGCAGGAGCGTTGCGTCCGCGACCCACCCGTCGGCATCGGCCGCGTCCATGGTGCCGGGCGGGAGCTCGTCGGGACGCCGCACCTGCCATCGGCGCTTGACACGCGACTCGAGGCCGGGCGGCAGCATGGCCGCCAGCGTGGTGCCGATCGGTGCGCGGTAGTAGGCCGCGATCTCCTCTGCCAGCTCGAGCAGGTCGGGCGTCAGCATCGGCTCCGACACGACGGCCTCGATCGGCCGCAGCTCGCTGCCGGTCGCCTCGGCCGCGCCGTCGAGCAGGTCGCCGAGAGCGAGGCGGCGGCCATAGGGCACCAACAGCAGCGACCCGGCGGCGGGCTGAGCCTCGTCCGGCGGCAGCAGGTAGCTGAACGTGCGCTCGGGACGGTCGGCGATGGCATCCACGGCGACCCGCACGGCGAGCGGGGCCGGCCTCACCGGTGGATCAGATCCGCGGCCGTCGTGGCGGGTCACGGCGCGCCTCGGCCTGGATGATCTCCCAGATCCGCTCGGCTGCCTCCTCGGCATGCCCCGTCTCGTTGACGACGACGTGGTCGTAGTCGGCCGTGTCGGACATCCACTTCTCCGCATCGCGTCGCCGTCGCGCCAGCGACTCGGCCGACTCGGATCCGCGCCGCTTGAGGCGCCTCGCGAGGTCCTTCATGCTCGGCGGCTTCACGAAGACGAGCAGCGCGTCGGGAACCCGCGCGTGGACCTGGCGGGCGCCCTGGGGGTCGATGGTCAGGATCGCGTCACGGCCCGCCGCGAGGATGCCGCGCACCTGGTCGATGGGCGTGCCGTACAGGTTCCCATGCACCTCGGCCCACTCCAGCAGCCCGCCGCGCTCGCGCAGCGCCTCGAACCCCGCCCGATCGAGGAAGTGGTAGTGCACCCCGTCCACCTCGCCGCGGCGTCGCGACCTGGTGGTGGCGGTCACGATCGGCACCACCTGCGGATGTCGGCGGGCGAGCTCGGCGACGATCGTGCTCTTGCCGACGCCCGATGGGCCTGAGACCACCACCAGCATCGGGTTCGGAAACGTCATCCGCTTGCCGGGGTCGGTCACGCCTCCTGCACCTCGGCTCCCACGCCGGCTGGGAGCCGGTCGCCCGTGATCCGCACGCCCGAGGCCGCGAGGGAATCGGCCAGGTCGGCCGGCAGCTCGCTCCAGGCGTTCAGCCGACGCCCGTCGAGCGGTCGCTGGAGCCCGAGCCGCGCAGCGTGCAGGAACTGCCGGCGCAGCCCGCCCGGGCCCTCCCCGCCGCCGTAGCGCAGGTCCCCGGCAATCGGCAGGCCGAGGAACGACAGGTGGGCCCTGATCTGGTGCGTTCGTCCGGTGAGCGGACGGAGGGCGAGGAGCGCATAGCCGCCGCCGGTGCCGAGCACCTCGTACTCGGTCGTGGATGCCCGCCCGCCGGCCACGACCGCCATGCGCTGCCGGTCGCGAGGATCACGGCCGATCGGCGCCTCCACCCGGCCGCGGGTCGAGGACGGCTCGCCGCGCACGAGGGCCAGGTACTCCTTGTCGATCGAGCGGTCGCCGAACTGGCGCATCAGGCTGGCCTGTGCGGCATCGGTCTTGGCCACCACCAGCAGCCCGCTCGTCTCCTTGTCGAGCCGATGCACGATCCCCGGCCTCCCGACGCCGGCGATCGAGCCGAGCGGCTCGCCGCGGTCCCGCGCGCGCCCGAGGAGGGCGTTGACCAGGGTCCCGCTGCCGTGCCCGGCGGACGGATGCACGACCAGCCCTGCCGGCTTGTCGACGATGAGCATGCTGGCGTCCTCGTAGGCGACCGACAGCGGGATCGACTCGGCGGCCAGCGACGGGTCCGGCGGCGCGCTGAGCTCGACGGTCACCCGCTCGCCGCCGGCCAGTCGGTCGCTCGATCGACGGCGCGCGCCATCGACCACGGCCCGTCCGTCGCCGATGAGGCGCTGGGCGTGGGCGCGGCTGATGCCGGCCACCGCCGACACGGCCATGTCGACGCGGCCCGACGGTGCGATGCCCTCGACCGTGCGGTCCCCGGTCCCCACGGTCATCGCGGAGCCTCGGCCGCCCGCGGCTGCTCGAAGAAAGTCAGGTAGGCGACGAGCGCCCCGATCCCGAGCACGACGGCCGAGTCGGCGACGTTGAAGGTCGGGAACCGGGTGTCGCCGAAGCCCAGGCTCACGAAGTCGACCACGTAGCCGAGGCGGATCCGATCGGTCAGGTTGCCGAGGGCACCCGCCAGGATGGCGCCCAGGATGACCTGGATCCACGGGCCGCGGCCGGACAGCTGACGGTGGAAGTAGACGACCATGCCGAGGGCCACCACGGTGACCGGGATGAAGAGCCAGGTGGCGCCCGGCAGGATGCTGAACGCGGCCCCGTCGTTGCGGACGTGCCACAGCTGCGCCAGGTCGCCGATGACGTCATGGCGCGCTCCGAACGCGACGTTGGCGACCACCAGCGCCTTCGTCACCTGGTCCGCCACGTACAGGGCCAGCGCCGTGCCCGCCAGGACGAGCACGGGCCTCAGCGACGCGTCGCGGGTGGCGGCCTCCATGGCCCCACTCTAGCCGACTCGGAGGCCGATCAGGCGCGGCCGAGCGAGAGCCGGAGCGTCACGCCGTCGACGTCGACCGACTCGGCGGCATCGGCGTTCTCGAGGGTCGCGTCCGGCGCGATGGCGACCGCCGTCGCCAGGACCTCGTCGGCGAGCCAGTCGCGATGGGCATCGAGCCGCCCGGTGGCGTCGGAATCGCCGGCGATGGCCACCCGTACCCGGTCGCTGATCTCGTATCCGGCCGCCTTGCGCATGGCCTGCAGCCGATGGGCGACCTCGCGCGCCAGGCCCTCGGCGGCGAGCTCGGCATCCACGCCGGTGTCGAGCGCCACGAGCAGGTCGCCATCCTCTGCGACCTCGTGGCCGGGTCGCGCGCGCGCCGTCAGCTGGAACTCGTCGGGCTGCAGCGTGACGCCGCCGACCTCGACGGTGCCATCGTCGGCCTGTCGCCAGTCACCCGAGCGCGTGGCGGCCATGATCGCGCCGACCGCCGCGCCGTGGCGCGGCCCGATGACGGGAAGCAGCGGATAGAGCGTGCGCTCCACCATCTCCGACTCGTCGGGGATGAGCTCGATGCCGCGCACGTTCAGCTCCTCGCCGATCTGGCGATGCAGCTCGGCGTCGACGGCCGGGTCATCGGCGAACGTGGTCCGCCCGGCGGGCAGCTTGACGCGCGCCACGCGCAGCGGCTGGCGGGTGCGAACGGACGAAGCCGAGCGCGCCGAGCGCCCGAGGGCCACGGTCCGCCGCGCGAGATCGACTGCCTCGTCCACGGCGGGCTCGCGCCGACCCGCGACGGTCGCCGGGTAGTCGGTCAGGTGCACC
>CAYVCE010000060.1:0-20610 GCA_964449915.1 uncultured Steroidobacteraceae bacterium
CCTGCGGGCCGAGCGATGGTGCAAGGCAAGTAACGAGCCTCGCAGCATCGTCGTTGCTAAGACCAGTTATCTCGGCTTCGATCTCAAAGCGTCTAGACGTGCGACTTCCGAGGCCATCATGTGCAAAGTCTTCGGGGCGGATCCACCGTCGCCCGCGTGGCTCGGACTCCGGCACGAAGAGCAACCTCATGGCATCGATGAGGTTCGACTTGCCGGCGTTGTTCTCCCCAATGAGCACCGCGAGAGGGCCTGCAAGGGGTATACGGCCACTGAGGTTCCGAAAGCCGCGAGCCGAGATGGCACTCACAAGCATTATGCGAAGAGTCTGGCACGATACCGTGCTACATCGTCGACTCATCGTGCATCCGATCGGCCGCCGTCCGGATCTGGCGATACCGGCAACTTTGGCCCGCCCTATCTACTACCCCGTCAAGCGCATTCCGAGTCATTCGGCCCTGTCCTGGGCTGCGGGAGGCGGGGTATCGTATGGCTCCCTGAGCAGGAGAGACGAGCACCATGCAGGTCAATCGCGGATTCGCGTTCTGGGGCGTCGCGCTCATCACCGCCGGCGTCGTGGCGCTGGCCATCCAGGCAGAGCTGATCCCGGCGGATTCGGCGCGGCAGGCGTGGCGCCTGTGGCCGGTGGTCCTCGTCGTCATCGGGCTCTCGATCATCGCGGCGAGGACTCCGTTCGCCCTGGTGGCGACGCTGGCCGCGGGGCTGGTGGCCGGTGGCCTGGCGGGCACACTGGTCGCGGGGGTCGGCGACGGCTTCGGCGTCGGCTGCGGCGGCGAAGCGACCGAGACGGTCACCGCCGACGGCACGTTCGGGGGCGACGCGCAGGTCGTGCTCGACTTCAACTGTGGTGAGCTGGCAGTGTCGACCGGCAACGGGACCGACTGGAGCGTCGTGGCGCGTCATGGCTCCGACCGCGAGCCGCAGATCAGCTCCGACGGCGACTCGCTGCGGGTGAGCGCCGGTGGGGATGGGTTCATCGGCTTCAGCGAGGGCCGCCAGGAATGGGACGTCGTGCTGCCCACCGAGGCGACGCTCGACCTGACGGTCGACGCCAACGCGTCGTCCTCGCAGCTGGACCTCGACGACGCCGACCTGTCGCGACTGGGCATCGACGCCAACGCCGGCGACCTGAACATCGGCCTGGCGGGCGCGACGGTGGCGGAGCTACGGATCGACGCCAACGCCGGGTCGCTGTCGATCGTGACCGATGACGCGACGACGCTTGACGGCTCGGTCGAAATGAACGCCGGCTCGCTCGAGCTGTGCACGTCCGACGGGTCGGTGGTGGCGATCACGATCGACGATCCGAACGTCACGTTCAGCCACAACCTCGACGACCTGGGGCTGAGCCGTGTCGGTGACACCTGGTCGACCGGCGATGGCGACGCGGACATCACCCTCGAGGTCGACGGCAACGCGGCGAGCTTCACGCTCAATCCCGAAGGAGGCTGCGAATGAACCGCAGGCTGACCCGATCCCGCGATGCCATGGTCGGCGGCGTCGCCGCCGGGGTCGCCAACTGGATCAACGCCGATCCGGCCCTCGTGCGCATCGCCTGGGCGCTGCTCGTCCCGCTCACCGCGGGCGCGGCGCTGCTGGCCTACATCGTCGCCTGGATCGTCGTCCCCGAGGAGCCACGGCAGGCGGCGTCCACCGGCATCGACGGCGAGACGGTTGCGCCCGCCGCGGCCGACGGCGATACGGTTGCGCCGGCTGGCGCCGCCGAGCCGACACGGACCGATGACGGGCGGACCGCCCTCCTGGTGGGCGGTGGGCTGGTCGTGCTGGGGCTGTGGTTCCTGCTGCGTGAGTACCTGCCGGACTTCAACTGGGGCCTGGTCTGGCCGCTCCTGCTCGTCGCCGCCGGCGTCCTGATCCTCGTGACCACCACGCGCCGCCGATAGATCGGCGCGATCCGGCGCGACATGCTCTCCGGGTTGGGTGGCGCCGATCCATCGGTCAACCGTGAGCGTGAGTGGCACCCGACGGTGCCGTTCGAGCGTGGTCCGAACCGATATTTCGGAGCGACCTCGCCTGACCGGGCACCCGGGCCAGGATTCGCCGATAGATCGGCGCCCGGCTACTCGGTGGCGACCCGGCGCCGAGCGATGAGCTCACGCAAGGGTGGAATCCAGGCACGGCCGGTGAGCGACCAGGCCACGGCGGCGACGGCCACCAGCGCGCCCGCGACCATCTTCAGGCCCGACAGGCTGAGCAGCTCACCACGCTCGCCCTGCGGCGGATCGGGGAACTGGAACGCGTAATTCCATGGTGGAAGGGCGCGAGCGGCGTTGATGTACCAGTCTGGCATCGGCAGCGCGGAGCCGAGCGGGTAGATCAGCACGGCGGCGACCCCTACCAGCGCCAGGTAGCCGATGGCCAGGTCGCGCCACGCGGGCCGGCGCAGGAGCTCGTCGACGAGGTAGGCGAGCGCAATCATGGCGAAGATGACGGCCGTCAGGTAGTGGTATGCGAACGTGGCGCGCTCGATCCGCGTCCACGGCACCAGCTGGAACGCGAAGGCGGCGACGAGCAGCACGAGTGCGGGTGAACGACGTCGCCAGGCGAAGACCGCGCAGGCCGCGACGGCGGGAACCCCCGCCCAGAACAGGATCGGGTTGCCGCCGTTGTAGATGACGGCGATCTGGCGCGCGTCGTAGCTGGCGTTGAAGAACCAGGTGGGCTTGAGGGCCAGCGGCCAGCTCCACCACGGCGACGAGCTGGCGTGTCCGGCGGTCAGCCCGAAGTGGTAGCCGAACATCTGCGAGTGGAGCTCGTCGATCGACCAGCCATAGCCCGGCCCGCTCGGCCCGGCGGCGAAGGCGTGCCCGAGCTGGAGGTACGGCACGTAGCTCAGCGCGTAGACGGTGAGCGGGATGACGAGCAGGCATGCGCCGATCCACGCCCAGGCGAAGCCGCCCATCTGGGTCGGATCCCACCAGCGCGCGTCCGAGCGCGGCTCCCGCAGGGACGCCCACGCCCGCCACGCCAGCAGCGCGGCCGCCACCGCGAGCATGACGACCGCCGGCCAGCCCGCCTCGGCGCCGCGAGCCAGCACGCTGAACAGGTAGTCGACCGCGCTCCCCGGCGTGCGTCCCTCGACGCTGTCGTACGCCACGGCGAAGGCGAGGCCCACACCGCCGAGCACGACGCCGGTGGCGGGCAACGCCAGGCGCGCGGCGTCAGCATCGAAACGGATCGGTCGCGCATGGACGATCGCTAGGGCGACGGCCAGCACCAGCAGCATCACGGCCAGGAACGGCCACGGTGCGCCGATGCCGCCGACCACCACCGCGAAGGCCACCAGCGCAACCAGCAGCAGGCGGCCGAGGTCGGATCTGGCCAGTGCCAGCACCCAGAGCCCGGCCAGGGCGTAGAAGCCGACCCACTTCGTGGCGGCCGCCAGGCCGATGAGGACGCCCACAAGCGGCAGCGCCCACCAGGCGCTGCGCGCCCAACGGCCCGACCAGACCTGCCAGAAGACCAGGTAGGCCGCCACGATGAAGACGGCCACGAAGATGTCATTCATGGCGATGCGGCTCATCACGAAGCTCATGCCGTCGATCGCCACGAAGCCGGCGGCCAGGATGGCGATCCGCCGACGGCCGAACATGGTCGCCGCCAGCAGGTAGACGAGCGCCACCAGCAGCGCGCCGAACACGACACCGGCAAGGCGCCACGCGAAGGCGTTGGACCCCGCGTCGATGCGCACCAGCGTCCCGTCGCCGGTGCTGACCAGCAGCCGCCCGTGGTCGTCGTCCTGGTCGTCGGTCGTCGCATCGAAGGCGATCGCCAGCGCCGGACCCGGGAGCGCGGTTTCGTCGAAGGCCGCGAGGCCGGCGCTCGAGTCGTTCGCCGGCCTGCAGCCGCCGCAGTCCCGGCCATCGATGTGCGGCTCGATCGGCCACACCACCGGGTCCCCCGCGTCGTTGACGCCGGTCACGTACACGAGGTCGGCCACGACCTGGCGGCCGATGAGCGACGGTGCACCCGGAAGCGGCACGACGTCGGTGATGGTCTGCGCGTCGGCGTCGAGCGATGCCAGGCCGCCGCCGGTGGCCGGGTGCTCCTGGTCGGCGGGAAGCGGCCCGGTCAGCGCCAGCAGCTGCTGGTCGTCGCCACCGCCCCGCGTCAGCAGCGGCCCGATCAACGGAGCCTCGATGCGCACCACCCCCAGCTCCTCGCCGGACGGGTCACTGCCGAGCTCGACGGTCGTGGCATCCAGGAACACGATCGCGTTGCGCGCCGGGTCGGTGGCGGCCACCGAGCCCGTGTCCTCGCCGACGGCCTGCACGTACGCCATGCCGCCGTACGAGCCCTCGCCGGTGCCCCGCACCTCGTCGGTGGCGCGGTCGACCACGGCGATACCGTCGGGGCCGCGGAAGAGGATCACGCCGCCGTCGCGCGGCACCTCGACCTGGATCACGGCCGAAAGCTCCGTCTCGATGGGCGGGCCGGCGGGCGGTGCGCGGCCGTCCGGTGAGCCAAGCAGGCCGGCGAGCTCATAGGTGCTGACCGTCCCGCGGTCGGCGAGCCCGACCAGGAGCCGCGGCGCGGTCGCGTCGTAGGCGATGCTGGCAATCGGCCCGTCGGCGTCCCAACGGGCGACTTCGTCGCCGGTCTCGGCGTCGCGCGCCACGATCGACGACCCGCTGGCCGGCACGGTGAACGCGATCGAGCGATGCCATCCCATCGAGGAGCGCGGCGGCGCGACGGCCATGGCCGGCGACGGCCCGTCGAGATCGGAGCTGCCGACCACGCGGTTCGGATCGGCCACCACGATGCCGGCGGCGATCAGGTACTTGGCCAGCATCGGGTGCGTCCACTCGTAGACGTCGCGCGTCCAGCCGTTCTGCCAGTTCGAGAGCCACTCGGCGCCGGATCGGGCATGGTAGACCTCGTCGAAGTGATGGCCGCGCGGCACGTCGAGCCGCCAGAGGCGGAAGACGAGGGCGAACAGCACGAGCCCGAGCACGATGAGCGCGTCGCGACGGTCCAGCCGGCGGGTCGGCTCTCGGAGATACGCGTCGGCCGGGTCGCGCGCCAGCCAGGCCAGTGGCCGCCGGCCCCAGACGGGCTCCAGGGCCGCGTCGGGCGGCGGCGCCCACTCCTCGGCCCTCGGGCCCGGCCGAGGGCTGACGCGCGCCGTCATGGGCTCCATCGCGTCGGCCAACGTCCGCGGTCGCAGTACGTGCCAGGCGACGACGCCGAGCACGACGACCGCCGTGAGCGACAGCAGCCAGATGCCCCAGTCCGTCAGCAGCGTCGAGGTCAGGAGCGTGCTCTGTGGCATCGGCTCCCCGAAGGCGCCCTGGTTGATGACCGTGCCGGCGAACGACCAGTCCTCGGTGAACACCCAGTACACGTTCATGAAGAACACGAGCGAGATCGCCCCGTGGACCCACGGCCACGCCCGGCCGTTGAAGATGAGCGGCGCGGCGAGGGCGAGCGCCGGGAACAGGTAGCGCTCGTGGACGCGCGTCGGCAGCACGAAGAATGCGATCGCCAGCAGCAGGGCCGCCACCAGCACCCCGCGCAGGTCGTCATGCCGCGCGACCTGCACCAGAGCGAGGGCCGCCACGAGGGCGAACAGGATGATGCCAACCTGCTGCCAGCTCACTGACAGCGAGCCGACGATCAGCGCCACCCCCGCGTCGCTTCCGCGCTGCATCGTGTCGCCGAGGCCGCTCCACGGGTTCCGCCACAGGTTGAAGGCGTTCTCGGTGAGTCCCGTGTAGGTGCCTGCCGCCTCGATCAGCTTGCCGATGAGGCTGCGGCTCGGATCGGCCTCGGGCAGGAAGCCGACCAGACCCCTTGGATCGCCTCCCTCGAGCGGCACGTACGGCAGCATCCCGAAGGGGAGCATCAGGATCATCAGCGTCCCGACGCCGACCGCGACGGACGTCAGCACGCGCAGGCGGTCGCGCTGGCCATCGAGCGCGGGGTCGCTCGAGCGGCCGAGAAGATGGCGACGGATGCCCACGATCGCCACGATCGGGATCAGGAACGCGAACTGGAACTTGACGAGCAGCGCCACGACGGCTCCGAACGCCGCGATCTCGGTCCAGCCCCTGGCCAGGGCATAGATCGTGGCGAGCAGGACGAGCGTCCCGACCGCGTCGATCTGTCCCCAGACGGCGGAAACGAAGATCGTTCCCGGGTTGAACAGGTAGATCGTGGCGGCGGCGATCCCGAGGGTCTCGCCGGTGACGCGGAACCTCGCGCGCTCGATCAGCTCTCCACCCCAGCGGCGGCAGATGACGAAGAGCAGCCAGGCGACGCCGATGTCGGCGAGGATGCCGGGTACCTTGACCAGCCCTCCCGTCGCGTTCTGGCCGACGAGCGGCGTGAGGGCTCCCCCCACGATCCCCAGCACCCACAGGACGTACAGGTACCCGGGCGGGTAGTCTGCGAACTGGCCCGGCTCATAGAATTCGGCTGGTCCAAGGCTTGCGAGTCGCTGGCCCCATGCGTTGAATGTGCCAACGTCGTTGGCGAACCCGCTCAGGGGCAGGTAGACACCGGCGATGAAGACGCGCAGCGCAAGGCCCAGGACGAGGAGCGTCATGAGGATCGTGCCGGCATCGAGGCGCCGGGCCAGTTCGAGCACCCCCACGCCCCGTCGGCCGACGGGGCCACGGGCCATCAGGTTCGGCGCCCTCCGAGGGGGCGCCGCATCGTTACGCGCGCCAAGGTGGCGGTGAGTATACATCGGGCCCCGGACGGCTCCCGAACGCCGCGGGTTGCATCCGCCTGGATCCCGCACGGCGACAATGCGGTCACCCTCGCGGCGGCTGCGGTGGTGCTGCTCGCCATCGGAATCTACGTGCGCACGATGCTGCCGTCGACCGGATTCTGGGATACCGGCGAGGCGCAGACGGTGCCCCCCACGCTCTCGATCTTCCACCCCACCGGGTTCCCAACCTACGAGCTGATCGGGTGGCTCTGGACGAGGCTGCCGTTCGGCGAGGTCGCGTGGCGCATGAACCTGCTGTCCGGCGTGTCCGTCGCGCTGGCGGCCGCGTTCGTCACACTCACCGCCGGCCACCTCATCGAGACGCGCAGCCGGCCACTGCGCGCGGGGGCGGCAGGCATCGCCGGCGCGGCGTTCGCCTTCGCGTCCGAGCCGTGGGAGAACGCCGGCCGCGCCGACGTCCACGCGGTCAACATCCTGTTCGTCACGGTCGTCATCTGGCTGCTCTTCACCTGGCGCGCCGCCGAGCGGGCGGGCTCACCACGGGCGGGCGCCTGGCTCGTCGGCGCGGCGGCCGCGTTCGGGGTCGGCCTCGGCGTCCACCCGCTCGTCGGCCTGCTCGCCATCGGCATCGGCGTCTTCCTGTTCGTGGTGGATCGAGGCATCTGGCGTCGCTGGCGCCTCATCGGGACCTGTGCCCTGGCCCTGGCCATCGGGGTCGTCGGTCCCTACGCGTTCCTCTGGCTGCGTGCCGTCAGCGACCCCGAGCCGCCGCTCTTCTACGCGCGCCCCGACACGTGGGATCGATTTCGGTACCTCATCTTCGCCGAACAGTTCAGCGGCCTGTTCAGGGACTTCCGGGCGCCGCTGGCCGATCTGGCCGACAAGTGGTCGGGCGCCGAGCGCGTCCTCTCCGCCCAGTTCGAGGCGCCCGGCTGGCTGCTGGCGGCGGTCGGCGCCGCGATCGTCGCGGCCCGCAGCCTCGGCATCTTCGCCGTGCTGCTGCTCTTCGTGGTCTTCAACGTCCTGTACTCGATGAACTTCCGCGACGGCGATATCGACCGCTACTACATGCCGACCGTCGCGACCGTCGCACCGCTCATTGGGGTCGCGCTGGCCGCCGCCGGCATGGCCTGCGCTCGGACATTCGCCGCCGTCGGGCGGCGGCGCGTGGCCACGACCGCCGGCAGCCGCCGCCTTGCCGGCCTTGCGGGCGGCCTGGTGGTGGGCCTCGGGGCGCTGATGCCCGGCGCGGCGCTGGTGACGGGCTACGCCGCCCACGACGAGAGCGAGGACCGCTCCGCCGACGAATGGGTCGCAGCGGTCCACGCGTTGCTTCCGCCGAACTCGGTGATCGTCAGCTGGTGGAGCTACAGCACGGCGCTGTGGCATCACCGCTGGGTGCTCGGCGAGCGCCCGGACGTCACGATCATCGACGAACGCGACGTCCTCGACGACGGGTACCGTACGATGAACAACGCCATCAGGGCCCACTTCGGCCAGCGTCCTGTCTACGTCGTCCTCCCCGAATGGGAGCGGGAGGCGGTCACCGAGCGCTGGAACCTGAGCACGGTCGACACCCGCCCCGGCTTCACCCGCCTGCTCCTGGTCGAGGGACCCCGCTCGTGACCCCTGCCGCCTCCGCTCGCCCGCGCCTGACGTTCTTCTTCCCCGCCTTCAACGAGGAGGAGAACGTGGCCGAGACGGTCCGGCGCGCCCTCGCCGAAGTCGGTTCGCTGGTGGACGGCTCGATCGAGGTCCTCGTCGTCAACGACGGCTCCACCGACCGCACCCCCGAGCTGGCCGATGCGCAAGCGGCCGCCGATCCGCGCGTCCGGGTCCACCACCAGCCGAACCGTGGCTACGGCGGCGCCCTGCGCGCCGGCTTCGAGAACGCCTCCGGCGAGCTCATCGGCTTCAGCGATGGCGACCTGCAGTTCGACCTCGCCGAGATGTCGCGCCTGCTCGAGCGGCTCGACGACCCGGCACACTCGCCGGTGGACGCCGTCATCGGCTACCGCATCAAGCGACGCGACCCGCCGCACCGGGTCTTCATCGCCAAGACCTACAACGCCATCGTGTCGGTCCTCTTCGGCCTCCGCGTGCGGGACATCGATTGCGCCATGAAGCTCTTCCGACGCGAGGTCTTCGACGGGCTGCGTCTCGATACCGACTCGCCGTTCCTGTCGGCCGAGCTGCTCATCAAGCTGCGCGCCCGAGGGGAGCGGATCGCGCAGGTCGGGGTCAATCACTACCCGCGAGCGGCGGGGACCAACACCGGCGCCTCGTTCCGCAAGATCCTGCGCACGTTTCGCGACATCGCCAGGCTGCGCTGGGCGCTCTGGACGCGGCGTCGCGCCGTGCTGGGCGAGCCTCGGCGCCGCTAGGACTCCTCGGCCGGCGGTCCCTTCTCGCCGGACTCGAGGTCGACGTCGAGGGAGTTGACGAACTCCCGGAACACCGCGAGCCGCTCGTCGTCCTCCCCGTTCTCCTCGCCGCCGTCCGGCTCCACCCCGGCCTCGTCGAGGACCCGTTCGTCGACGTAGATCGGCGATCCGGTGCGCACGGCCACCGCGATCGCGTCCGAGGTGCGCGAGTCGACCTCGCTCTCGTCGCCGCTGGCGTTCTCGAGGTACAGCCGCGCATGGAAGGTGCCTTCTGTGACGTGGGTGACCACGACCCGGCTGACCCGGGAGCCGAGGGCGCCGAGCACGCTGACCATGAGGTCGTGGGTCAGCGGACGCTCAGCCGAGAGGCCCTGGAGGCGCATGGCGATGGCGTTCGCCTCCGACGAGCCGATCCAGATCGGGAGGTATCGGTCCCGCTCAGACTCCTTGAGAATGACCACGTGCTGGCTCGAGAGCATGTGCACGCGCACGCTCTCGACCACGACCTCGATGAGACGGACCCGGCCGAAGGGCTGCTCAGCCATGGACCGATTCTAGCGTCGGCTACTCGAGGACGAGCCGGAGCACACCGTCGGCCGTGAGCAGATAGGCCACCGGCGGGCCGTCGCTGACCGATGTGACCGTCAGTCCGCGCACGTCGGTGAGTCCGCCGTCGGCGTTCGCCATCCACTGGCGCACGAAGGCGCCGTCGGCGCGCTGGAAGGCGATGATCCGGTCGTTGGCGGCGTCGTAGACGTAGAGGAAATCGCGGTCGCCGACGGTCGCGCCGTCGAGGAGGCGGTAGTCGAGCTCGGGCCGCAGGTCGGCATCGGGCGGGGCGTCGAGCGAGTAGTCGGCCTGGTCGCGGGGCGAGCCGAAGTCGACGCGCGTGACGGTGTCGGCGTGCAGCAGCCATGCGTTGACGTCGACGCGCAGGTCGCGGGCCTCGCGCGGGTCGAGATCCGGCTCCTCGGTCAGGAATGGCTCGGCCGGATCCGGATAGGTGACCGGGATGACGGCGGGCGGGGTCCAGCGATGGATCGTGCCCGTGGCGCCGTCGACGAGGTAGAGGTTGAAGATCTCGAGTGGCGGCCGATGCTGGAGGGCACCGACCAGGGTCGTCTCCGAGCTGAGCAGCTCGGCGCCGGCGAGCGGCATGCGGCGCGGGACGCGCTCGGCGAGGTCGATCCTCCACGCCGTGCGCTGGCGGTCGATGACGACCACGTCGGTGGCGGCCGTCGCGATCAGCCATGGGTCGCCGGGGGTCTCGCCGGTCGCGAGCGCCTGGCCCGCGCGGTAGAGCACCATCGCCGACCCGTCTGCGGGATCGGCGCGCACGATCCGCCCCCGCCCGGAGTCCAGGATCCACAGGGAGCCGTCGCTGGCGGCAACCACGTCGGTAGCATCCACGTCCTCCAGCGAGGCGGCGAGGTCGACGACCGGCGGGCCGACCTCGACCCGCGCCACCTGGTACAGCGCGTCGAGGCGACGGTCGATACGGCGCAGCAGCGGGGCGAGCTGGGCCCCGGCGACGCCGACGCTCGAGGCGCGCTCCACTGCCGCGTGGGCCGCGCCGAGCAGCTCGATGGCGCGCTCGGGGTCGCGGTCGACCAGGTCGGCCCCCTCGACCCGCTCCTCGACGGCACCGAGGAGCTCGACCGCCTCGCCGATCGACTCGCGCGCAACCGACGCGCGCGGGATGGCGTCGGTCGGACGGGCGGTCGGCAGCGCCGCGACGGTCGAGCCCACGGCCAGGATGGCGGCCACCACGACCATGCCGGCCAGTCCGATCCGGCGGCGCCGGCCCTGCTCGCGCTCCGCCGTGCGCGGGATGGTGCGCGGATACTCGGGACGCCGGTGCGGGACGAAGGCAAGGACCCAGCTCATGACGGTGAGCAGCCCGCGCCCGAGGGCCGACCTGGCGTCCTCGGCTGCGTCGCCGGCGCGGTGCAGGCCGCGCCCAATGGCGTCGGCGAGCGGCACCGGGCTCTGGTCGGGGAGGCCGGCGAACGGCTCGGCCGGGCGCACCGGCTCGAGCTGATGGGTGGTCGCCGTGGACGGCAGCTCGAGCACCTCGACGGCCATGATCCCGTCGGATCCGGAGCCGCCGCGGATGGCGAAGACGTGCTGGAGGTGCTCGACGGCCTGGGCCGGCCGCATCGCCCCCAGCGTCCGTTTCAGCTCCTCGACCCCGACGATGTGCGCGAAGTGGCGGCTGACGAGGGCGACCCTGTCGCCCGGCGCCAGCGCCCCTTGCCAGGTGTACGGCTCGACTTCGAGCGCCTCGCCCAGGGTGGCGGCCACGCGCCGGCGGCGGATGCGCGGGTCCTCCTCGGTCACCGCCGGCGGGGGCGGCACCTCATACATGCGCCCGTCACGGACGATCACCGCGCTCGCGGGACCGAGCTTCGCGACGTGCGCTTCGTGTCCGCGCACCACGACCGCGACGACGCTCACGCCTGAGCGCCTGGGGATGCCGAGCCGCTTGCGGTCGTGGTAGAGACGCCGGTTGGCGCCCGACAGTGCCTTGGCCAGCGACACCACCACGCCGGCCGACAGGTCGTAGTAGTAGTCGCGCTGGATGGCGTCGAGCGCCTCGCGGGCCGACTTCGCCAGCGATGCGCTGCCGCCGGTCAGCTGTGCCACCAGGAAGAGGCTGCCCTTCGTTCGCGACAGGGCGCCCACGGCCGGCTCGTGGAACGCGGTGAGATCGAACGCGTCGGCGGGCCGCTCCTCGGCGGATGGGAGTCCGATCCTGGTCGCGACGCGATTGCTCATGTGGCCGGCGCGGTGCTCGTGATGAGTGCTCTGGCGGCCAGTATACGGAGGGGTCAGGCCCGGATTCGACCCACCGATACGGCCACTCCGATGAGCACAATGGTCGCCCCCGGCCGGCCGCGCATGCGCTCGTTCACCGCCCAGGTGAGCGCGTCGGCGCGCAGGGTGAGCTCCTGTGCCAGCATCGGGTCGGAGGCCTCGACGTGCGCCGTTCCACCGGTCACGCGGCGAACCCGGCTGGTGAGCGGCCCGCGCTCGAGCCGCGCATCGGCCATGACCTCCGCCCAGGCGACGCGCACCTGGGCGAGGGCGAGCTGCTCGGCCGCGGCCGGCCCCATGCAAGTGTTGAGCGCGCGCTGGACCGCCGCGCCCGCCTCCTCGCGCGAGCTCATGCCTCACGCTCCAGCGCGCCGTCGAGGATCCGCCACACCGCGGCGTCGCGGCGTCGCGCGCCCTCGAGCGTCGCGGGGTCGGCGGTGGTGACGATCACCTGGCCGCGGCCTCCGAGCAGGTCCGAGAGGCGGACGGCTCGGTCGGGGTCGAGCTCGCTGAACACGTCGTCGAGCAGCACGATCGGCCGCGGCCCATCGGCGGCAAGCAGGTCGGTCTCGGCCAGCTTCATGGCCAGGATGATCGTGCGTTGCTGGCCGCGGCTGGCGTGGGTGGCGACGTCGCGGCCGCCGAGCGCCGCGCGCAGGTCGTCGCGCTGCGGCCCGACGAGGCTGACCCCGTTCCAGGCCTCCTTCTGGCGAACCTCGCCGATCCGCCGGCGATAGGCATCGGCCAGCTCGCCATCGGTGGGGATGCGCTCGGTCGGGTCGGCACGATCGACCCACGCCTCCTTGAGGCCATCGGCATAGGCAAGCGCGACGGCCGCACCGCGCTCCCCGGCCGTGGCGACCGCGTCGTGCAGCGGGCCGGTGCGCTCGACGAGCTCGGCGACGACCTCCAGGCGGGCGCGCATGACCCGCGAGCCGATGATCGCCAGCTGCTCGTCCCAGAATCCCAACGCGTCGAGCGGCGCCTCCTCGGCCCGGATGGCGCGCAGCAGCGCGTTGCGCTGCGCCACGACCCGCCCGACCTCCACCAGGTCGCGCGCCGCGCGCCGGTCGCGCTGGCCCACGATGCCGTCCAGGAAGCGGCGTCGGTCGCCTGGCGATCCGACCAGCAGCAGCATCTCCTCGGGGCGGAACAGGACGACGCGCGCCACCTCCGACAGGCTCGCGGTCCGTCGCGGCACGCCGTTGACGAGGAGCCGCTTGCGAACGCCGGCCGGCGGCGCCGTCCCCGGCAGGAGCAGCTCGATGACCGTGCCGCCCGCCAGCTCGAGGCGGACCCGGGCGAATGGCGCGTCGTGGCGCACGAGCTCGGCATCGACGACGGCGCGATGGGATCGGCCCGCGATGGCGACGTGGATCGCCTCGAGCAGGTTCGTCTTGCCCGTGCCGTTGGGACCGGCGACGACCGTGAGTCCGGCCTCCGGCGCGATCTCGGCGGCCGCGTAGCTGCGGTAGTCGGTGAGGGCCAGCCGCGCCAGCACCATGGGGGCGTCGGCGACGCGCGGCGACGCGCCCAGTACGGCGCCCCGGGCCATGGGCGCGTCTACGACGCGGTCCGCACCGGCATGATGACGTGCACGTAGTCGTCCTTGCCGATGCCGCGGATGACGCCGGGCGCCAGCGGCCCGGAGAGCTCCAGGGCGGCCTCCTCGGAGCCGAGGTTGCTGAGCACATCGATGAGGTAGCGCGCGTTGAAGGCGATGCTCGTCGGGGAGCCCTCGATGGCGGCCTCGACGGTATCGGCGTTGTCGCCCACGTCGGCGGCGTGCGCGGTGATGGCGATGCCGGCGCCGTCGGCATCCGCGCCGCCGATCTCGATCTTCACGATGTTGGCGCTGTCACGAGCGAAGATACTGGCGCGCCGGGTCCCGGCCAGGAAGGCCTCGCGGTCAATGACGGCGCGCGAGCTGTGCGATGCCGGGATGACCGGCTCGTAGTTCGGGAACTGCCCCTCGATGAGCCTGCTGACCAGGTCGATGCCCTCGACGTGGAAGAGGACCTGGCTCTTGTTGGGGGTGACGGTGATCTCGATCGGCGCCTCGGTGTCGGGCAGGATGCGGCTGAGCTCCGCGTAGGAGCGGCCGGGGACGACAATCACGATCTCAGGGCTGACCGGTCGGTCGAGCGTCAGCGTACGGACCGCGATGCGGTAGTTGTCGGCCGCGGCGAGGGTCATCTTGTCGCCATTCAGGCGGGTCAGGACTCCGGTCAGGATCGGACGGCTCTCGTCGCTGGCGGCGGCGAACACGACCTCACCGAGTGCCTCGCGCAGGACGCGAGCGTCGACGCTGGTGGCCGGCGCGTCGCCGATGGCGGCGACCACCGGGAACTCATCAGCCTCGATGCCCTTGATGCTCGATCGGTTGTGCCCGCAGGTGAGCTTGAGGGTGCGGTCCTTGGGCGACAGGACGAGGTCGATGCGCTGGTTCGGCAGGGAGGCCACCAGGTCGGTGAGGAGCTTAGCCGGGACCGTGATCTCACCCTCCTCGGTCACCTTGCCCGGCACCCAGCAATTGATTCCGATCTCCAGGTTGGTGGCGGTCAGCTTGAGCCCGGCGTTCTCCGTCTTGAGGAGCACGTTGGCCAGGACGGGCAGCGTGGCGCGACTGCTGACCGCGCGGCTGACGGTGCCCAGGCCTCGCGCCAGGTTCTCCTGCATCACCGAGATGTTCATGCCGACCTCACCTGCTCAGTCCGTGGATCGGATATCCACGGTTCGCTCCGTTGCTCTACCGGTTCACCTTGAAGAATACTCATCCGTCGTCGTCTCCCGTAGGCGTGTGGACGGTGTGGACGAGGCCACTGCCGGCCCGCTCGGGTGAGCGTGCGCCACCGGTGTCGACAACCATTCGCGGCCGGCGGATATCCGGCCCGTTGCTGCTCGTCCACGGGGGACGAATCGGCCATCGTGGTGGATGCAGGGTACCGATGGGTCATGCCGACCGGGACGATTGTCCACATCGGCCCTGAGATATCCACCAGAACGGGCCAGTTATCCACCAGAACCGTTCCCGACGCGGCTCACTCGGAGTAGATCATCTCCCGCACCGCGCTGATCTCGCGCCGCATCTCGTCGTTCTCCTGGAGCTCGCGCGCGATCTTGTCATAGGCGTGCAGGACGGTCGAATGGTCGCGCCCGCCCAGCTCGGCCCCGATGCGGAGCAGGCTGATGTCGGTTTCTTCGCGGATCAGGAACATCGCGATCTGGCGCGGCACGACGATGGCGCGGTCGCGCTTGGAAGAGCGCAGCTGGTCGAGGTTGACGCCGTAGTAGTCGGCCACGGCGCGCACGATGCGCTGCGGCGTGATCGACTTCTTGCGCGGGTTGTACATCACGTTGGAGAGCACCGCCGACGCCAGCTCGATGTTGACCGGCATGCCGCTCATGGACGCGTAGGCGACGACCCGGTTCAGCGCGCCCTCCAGCTCGCGGACGTTGCTGACCACCTTGCGCGCGATGAAGTCGATCACTTCCGACGGGATGAGGTGCAGCTGGTCCTCCGCCTTGGAGCGCAGGATGGCGATGCGGGTCTCGAGGTCGGGCGGCGTCAGATCGGCGATGAGGCCCCACTCGAAGCGGCTGCGCAGGCGCTCCTCGAGGGTGGTGATCGCCTTCGGCGGCCGGTCCGAGCTGAGCACGACCTGCTTGCCCGCCTCGTGGATGGCGTTGAAGGTGTGGAAGAACTCTTCCTGGGTGCGCTCGCGCTCGGCGATGAACTGGATGTCGTCGATGAGCAGCACGTCGATGCGCCGGTACCGGTTGCGGAAGTCCTCCATCTTCTGCTCGCGGATCGAGTTGATGAAGTCGTTCGTGAACTTCTCGCTCGTCGCGTACAGGATCCGCTTGCGTGGGAACTTGCCGGCCACCCCGTTCCCGATCGCGTGCATCAGGTGCGTCTTGCCGAGCCCCACGCCTCCGTACAGGAACAGCGGGTTGTAGGCGTTGCCGGGCCGCTCCGCAACGCTCAGGGCGGCCGCGTGGGCGAGGCGGTTGGCGGAGCCGACGATGAAGTTCGTGAACGTATAGCGCGTGTTGAGATTGATCGCGTTGCCGCCCGCCGAGATCGGCGGCATGGCCACCTGGGCTTCCTCGTCGACCTGCTCCGGCACCGGCCCCGACGCATCGGCGACGATGAACTCGAGCTGGACGGATCCTCCCACCACCTTCGCCAGCGTCTGGCTGATGAGTGGCCGATAGCGGTTGTCGAGCCAGTCCCGTGCGAAGCCGTTCGGTGCGGAGATCCGGTAGCGGTTGTCGTCGATCTCCACCAGCTGCGTGTCCTTCAGCCACGTCTCGAAGTTGGCCGGGGACAGGGAAACCTGCAGCTCGCCGAGGGCGGCGCGCCACACCTGCTTCGCATCCATCAAACTGACGTGCTCCGAACCGATCGTGCGGGGTTGCCGCGGGGCTGATGAGTCCGCCTCCGGGCCGAGATCGGACATCGAATCGGGCGGTCCGGGCCGGGGGTCGCGCCACTATAGCAGCGGCCCAATCGCCGGGGCAACGGATCAGGACCATCGGCCCCAAGTTGCCCCAACCGCAGCGGATCGATCGAGTTTGACCGGCCGAGCGGGCGCCGGTAGAATCGCGAGCCAGAGCGACGAGGGCCATCCGTATTCGCGCGCAGGCTGGCGGAACGCCAGCCATTCGTGTGTCTGATGGGCCGAATCGCGGACGCTGAACGAGGAACGGCACACACCGATGAAGAGGACGTATCAGCCCAAGAAGCGCTCGCGCAAGCGCGAGCATGGCTTCATGGCCAGGATGGCGACCAAGGGTGGCCGCCGCGTGCTCGCTCGTCGCCGGGCCAAGGGGCGCAAGAAGCTGACGGTCTGAACGCGATGCCTGTGCTGCCGATGCTTCGGCGCCGGGCGGACTTCGAGTCGATCGGCCGCACCGGAACCGCGCGATCGACCCCGCTGATCGTCCTTCGCTCGCTGCGGACCGATCGGCCGGAGACGCGCATCGGGCTATCGACTCCCCGAACGCTCGGGGGCGCCGTTCAGCGAAATCGAGTACGACGTCGTCTGCGG
The DNA here is from genome assembly GCA_964449915.1 of uncultured Steroidobacteraceae bacterium. Taxonomy (GTDB): domain Bacteria; phylum Chloroflexota; class Limnocylindria; order QHBO01; family QHBO01; genus JACDBZ01. Next base: position 16,971 of record CAYVCE010000060.1, read on the forward strand.
AGCCTGCTCCGTGAGCGGATCGCCAGGATCGGTCCCGGCTGGGACGTCCTCCTGATCGCGCGGCCGGCCGCCGGCGACGCCAGCCAGGCCGAGCTGGGAGCGGCGATCGACGCGCTCCTGGCTCGATCGGACATCGGGAGCGGATGAAGCACATCGGCCGGAACGTCGGTTTGGGATTGATCATCGCGTATCAGAAGCTGACCGGGTGGATGCCACCGAGCTGCCGCTATTCGCCGTCGTGCTCGCACTACACCTACCAGGCCATCGAGCGCTACGGGCTGCTGCGCGGCTCGTGGATGGGCGCCAAGCGCATCGGTCGCTGCAATCCCTTCCATCCGGGTGGCTATGACCCGGTCCGCTAGACGAGAGAGAGCCAGTTGACCCCGATCATCGGCGCAGGCTTCCTGGGGATCGAGAGCTTCACGCCGCCCTGGGACGTTTTCTTCCTGCCGCTCTTCAACCTGCTCGTCTTCCTGTTCCAGATCCCGTTCTTCGACTTCGCGCTGGCGATCATCGTGTTCACGATCGTCATCCGCACCATCCTCGCCCCGCTCTTCGTGCGGCAGATCCGCTCCCAGAAGGAGATGCAGCGGATGCAGCCGCTGGTGCGCGAGGTCCAGCGCAAGCACAAGGGCAACCGGCAGAAGATCGCCGAAGAGACGATGGCGCTCTACAAGGAGCACGGCGTCAACCAGTTCGGCGGCTGCCTGCCGGTCCTGCTGCAGCTGCCGATCCTGTTCGCGCTCTACCAGGCCCTCATCCGCGCCTCGGGCGTCATCCAGGGCTTCACGGTCAACGATGACAACCGGGCGGCCTTCACCGCACTGCAGGAGGCCGACGTGGTGTCGGCCGTCGCCGGCCAGGCGAACACGTACCAGGTCGCCTTCGAGGGCGCCTGCAACCTGCCCGCGTACGCCCAGTTGCCACAGTTCCTGCCCCTCAACTGTCAGCTCGTCGACCCGGTCAAGCTGAACGACTACGTCGACACGACCGTCGGCTGGCTCCTCGGCCTCGACCTTGCAAAGGTCGATAATGTCTTCGCGATCCCCGTCCTCGGGTTCGCGCTCTCGCTGCTGGCCGTCATCGCTGGAATCCTGCAGTTCGTGCAGGTCAAGATGACGAGCCCGCGCCCCAATGCGGACGACCCGACCTCTTCGATGACGAGCACGATGACCTACACGTTCCCGCTGCTCACCATCGTCTGGGGCGGCATCTTCCCGTCCGGCCTGATCCTGTACTGGATCGTGTACACCGGGTACCTGGTGGTACAGCAGTTCCTCATCATGGGCTGGGGCAACCTCTTCCCCATCTTCGGCTGGCAGCCCAGCTGGGCGCCGTCGCCGGAGGCGGGCATCACCCCGGCGGCTCGTGCGAAACGCAGCGATGACGAGCCCGCCGCGACCGAAGAGCCCAGGCCCGCATCCTCCCGCGCCCCCGTCCCGGCCGGCAACCGCGGCAATAACCCGCGCCCGGCGAACCGACCGAAGGGGAGCGCCAAGCGACGAGGCAGAAAGCGATGACCTTCCGAGAATTCACCGGCAAGAACGTAGAAGAGGCAATCCGCGCCGCAATGGCCGAGTTCAGCTCGGACCTGGGCGATCTCGACATCGAGATCCTGGCCCAGGGCAGCCGGGGCGTGCTGGGCGTGGGGGCCGAGGAGGCCCGCATCCTGGCGGCGCCGAAGTCAGCGGTCGCCGCGGCCGACTCGGTGCGCGTCGAGACGCCGGCGCCGGCGCCCGCGCGCGTCGAGCGCGAGGCGGAGCCGCCCGCCGATGCCGTCGAGGAACCCGCGCCGACCTTCGAGCCGATCGCCGTGACCGACGAAGCGGGCCCGGTCGACCTCGAGCGAGCTGCCGCCGATGCGGACGACCAGGTGGCGGAGCTCGAGCGCGCCGATGCGGCTCGCCGCACGCGCGGCAGTCGTGGTCGCGGGGGACGGGGCCGGAACGGCCGCGAGCGAGACCGCGAGCACGCCGTCCGCGAGCCGCGCCCGGACCGAGGGCCGCGCGAGCCGCGGACCGACCGCCCGGGCCGTGAGCCGGCACCCTTCGTCTCCGGCAAGCCCCTCGAGGAGCTGTCCGAAGCCGAGCGCTCGACGCTCGAGACGGCGCAGACCGTCCTGACCGAGATGCTGAAGCTCATGGGGCTGACCGCCACGGTCGAGATCGCCAGCGGCGGCGAGACCGCGCGGCTCAACGTGCGCGGCGACGACCTCGGCGTGCTCATCGGCCGCCGCGGCGAGAAGCTGGCCAGCCTCCAGCACATCGTCAACCTCATCGTCGGCCGGCGCGAGGGCCAGCATCACCGCATCGCGATCGACGTCGAGAACTACCGTGGTCGACGCGAGGAGCAGCTCCGCGACGTGGCGGACCGGGCGGCCAAGCGGGTGATCCAGACCGGCAAGATCATCCAGCTCGAGGCGATGCCGGCCATCGAGCGACGGGTGGTGCACATGGCGCTGCTCGAGAACCCGCGGATCCGAACCCAGAGTGTCGGCGTCGAGCCGAACCGCCGGATCGTGGTGCTACCGGCGGGCCAGGTCAAGGAGTAGCCTCACACCCGTTCGGGGGCGTCGGCCGTGGAGCTCGTGGCCTGCGTTGTCGGCCGCATCGGGCCGGACGGCCCGTGGGTGGGCTTCGCACCCACGCTGGACGACAGGTACGCGCTGGTCGTGGGGGCCATCCCCGGCGGGCCGCGGCAGGTCGAGGCCGATCCCGGCGACCTGCTGGCCCTGGCCCTGGCCTATTTCGAGGAGTCGCTCGACCCACCGCCTGACGACCTTGCGGCGACCCACGGTGACATCGGTGCGCTCGTGCGCCACCTCGCCGAGCACGATCCGGACGAGGCGCATCGGCGCCTCCTCGGCGAGGCGGTCGACGCGGTCGACGACGGGCTGGCGGCAGATGCGACCATCGCGCGGCTGACGCGGGCGCTCGGCGAAGGAGCGGATGCGAGCGCTCGCATCCGCCGCCGGGTGAGCGGGCTGGTGCAGCCCGCCTGAGCTTGGCCGATCAGGAGGTCGGGCGGTCGTCGCGATCTACGGGGTCGCCCACGTCACTGGGGCGTGGGGGGTCGGACGCGGTGTCCACGACTGCGTCGGCAGGGCGCTCGGGAGCCGCCTCACGGCTCGCATCGACCGCTGCCGGCGGCGGCGCGCTGGGCGACGAGGGCGCCGTTCCAAGCTGGAACTTGCCGCCTTCGGCCTGGAACTCCTGCCAGCTGCCCCATCCCATCAGCAGTCCGCCGGCGATGCCGAGCAGTCCGCCGATGAAGTAGCTGCCCATGCTTCCGATGTAGGGAAGCCACGCAAGGAGGGTCAGCACCGCGCCGATCCCTGCGACTCCGCCGACGATCAGCATCAGGCTGCCCTTCGAGCCGGGCAGCTTGGTGGCGGGTGAGAACTGCGGGAGGAAGATGATCACCAGCATTGCGATCCCGGTGAGCACCCCGTAGGGCCCGGCACCAAAGCTGACGATCGACCCAACGATGGCCAGCGCCGCGCCGATGGCCGCGATCTTCTCGTTCGAGTTGAGCTTGCTGAGATCCATACCGCCCGACCCTCCTAAGGTCTTACCGGATTCGGGCCGCCCATCGGGCAGGTCCGTGCGGGACGGTACCACACGCCGCCACTGCACCGGCC
>CAYVCE010000061.1:0-5533 GCA_964449915.1 uncultured Steroidobacteraceae bacterium
TGGGCCGTCTTCGGGCTCTACGGCCTCGTGAACGGCGCCATCGCCGATCCGGTCCTGACCCGGCTCATCTTCAACGACGTGTGGCAGGTCGCCATGCTCAGCCTGGTGCCCCTCATCTGCCTGCTCAGCGTGCTGCTCGGCATCATCGTCAGCAGCCGCGTCACCGACGCGCGCACGGCGCAGCAGATCGGCGGCTTCATCGTGATCCCCATCATCGGCGTCGCGATCGCCGGCTTCTTCAGCGGTCAGGCAAGCTTCACGATGCAGCAGGTGCTCATCGGCAACCTGGTGGTCGCCGTGCTCATCGGCCTGGCGCTCGTGCTCGGCAACTGGATCTTCGACCGCGAGGCCATCCTCACGCGGCTGGGCTGAGTGGGCTCGCGCGATATTTCGGCGTGGATCGGCGCGAGCCGGCACTCGGGCGGGTCCAGAGCGAAATACCGGTCGATGTTCGGCACGGGAGCCCCGTTCGCGCGCGCTTGAGCCACCCCTGAGCCGATATTTCGGTCTCACGACGCGGAACGAGCGCGTTGCGCAGGATCCGACCGAAATATCGGTCCGCCCGGCAGGATCAGCCCGAGCGGTCCTCGATCTCCCAGGCGTGGTCGAGCGCGTGCCAGGCCGATCGGCGCACGGCGTAGCGCGGGACCCACGGCGTGCGGACCTTGTTCGGGTTCGGGACCGGCTCGCCGCTGGCACGCGCTGAGAGCGCCTCCACGAACGCGTCGCGCAGCGTGTCCATCGAAGCGCCGCGCTGAGCCTTCGACCCGAGCTGATGGAGGTACGCGGCCTCCGCCTCGCGGACGTGCTCCGTCATTTTCGGGACCTGCCGACCGCCGCCGCGTGGGCCGAGGGTCAGCGAGACGCCCCTCGCCTCCTGGGCGGCCGCGTCGAACGTCGCCCACGCGGCTCGCAGCAACGCGACGAGGCGCGCCAGGTCGGCCGCCGAGATGGGCTCGTCCTCGGCCGACGCGGCCGCGCTGGGCACGCCGAACTCGGTGCCGGTTCCCCCACGCAGACGCTCGACGACTTCGATGCCGCGGACGGTGGCAGGAGGGCGAAACGCAGGCTCGGCGCGCCGGGCGACGACCGCGTAGCGCGGGGCGTAGGCGAGGAGGGCCGCCACCGCCTCGTCGTCGGTCTTCGCGCCGCGCGACCAGCCCGGCCAGTCGAGCGCGCTGGCGAAGGCGCGCCTGGGGGCAACCTCGAGGACGACGCTGAGGCTCACCGGGGACTCGCCGGACTCAGGCCCCGTGGTGCTCGCGACGGTGGAGGCGGGCGATGAGCGCCCTCATGATCGGCACGGCGATCTCCGGGTGCTCCTGGAGCAGTGCGGTGAACTCCCAGGCCGGGAAGAGGAGGCACTCGGTCTCCGTCGCCGCGACGACCGAAGCCGAGCGCGGATGCTCCTCGATGAGCGCCAGCTCGCCGAAGAAGTCTCCCCCCCGGACCTCGCCGAGCGTCTCGCCGCCGCGCACGACACGCGCCGAGCCGCTCAGCACGATGTAGAGGGCGGTGCCCGTCGACCCCTCGCGCACGATCTCCTCGTCGGCGGCGTAGGTCCGGCGCTTTCCGGTCTCCGCGAGGCGTCGCCGAATGCGCTGGTCGAGCCCTGCCAGGAGCGGGACCGATCCGAGTTGCTGCTCGAGCTCCACCGGCGTGATCCTCCGTACGTGGCCCGCGATCCTGGGTCGAGCGCGGGTGCGAGTCGCAATCCTATCAGGCGCCCTGGCGAGGACCGGCGGCGTCGAGCACATCGGCGCGGCCGAGCGCGGTCTCGCGCCGGCGCAGCTGCATCGTCCGGATCTCCGCCGGTCCGAGGTCGAGCGCGAGCGAGCCATCTGAGTCCACCGCCATCGGGGCACCCGGCGTCCCGCGAAGGTCGACCTCGCGCGCCTCCAGCACTCCGGGCCCGAGGCTCGCGCCCCGCCGGTCGGCCGCCAGGTTCACGATGCGGACCTCCAGCCACCCCCCGTCGCGCCGGCGCAGGGAGGTGAGCGCGACCTGGTCGCCGTCGAGCCGCAGCGCGTCCTCGCCCGCCCCCTCGGGCGGCCAGGCCGCCTCGACGCCGCCGCCGCCGCTCCATGCGAGCAGGGCGTGCCGGTAGCGCTCGGCGGCCCGGGCCACCCCGCCGTCGGCCCAGCCGCCGGCGTGCGGGTACAGCGCGAACGCCATGCGCCACGGTCCACGCATCTGCGCATTGGGGATCGCGATCGCCGGGCCGGCCGGATCCTGGCGGTACGGGTTGTCGTTGCGGCTGATGAGCCCGATCGAGCGCAGGACTGTGATGGCGAGCTCGCGGCCGTCATCGGTCAGCTCGTACTCGGCCAGGTGGTCGAGCAGGATGGCGAGGCCGCCCGCGTCGATCCAGCCGTGGGCCGGGTAGGTGGCCAGCGGCTCCTCGCGATAGCCGCCCTCGGGGTGCATCCCGCGCTCGACGACCGCGAACTGGCCCTCGGCATGGGAGGTCTCCGCCGCGCGGGCCAGGGGAGCGTGGAACCGAACCCGATGATCGTCGGCCCTGTTGTCGAAGGCGATGCCGATGCGGGCGAACGGCTCGTCGGCGCGCAGCTCGACCTCCATGGTCACCTCGGTCGTCCCCGTCTCGGACGTCCTTGCCGATCCATCGGCGGCGACGCCCCTCGGCCATGCGTAGGTCCGGATCACGATGAGCCGGCCGCGCACCGGTCCGGCGAGCTCCGACCGCACCGAGACCGATGCGGGTCGGTCAACCAGCGTGTCGCTCGCCGGCGGGCCGTAGTTGTACGAGTCGCCGAAGTCGCCGCCGTCCACGATCCGACCGATGCCCTCGGCCGCCACCCCGTCGGCGGTCGCCAGTCGCAGCGTGCCGTCGTCGGCGATCGCCACCGACAGCAGACCGTTCGTCATCGTCCGGCCGTCGGGTGCCAGGCGCACCGGGTTGGCGAGCGTGCCCACCCCCTCGACCGCGCGGGCGGCCGTCCATCCCAGCGCGGGCGCCGGGATCGATGCTGCCAGCGTCCGTCGTGCGCGTGCCACGATCCGCACCTGCCAGGTGTCGTCCGGGCTGGATCGCAAGGCGGCGACCACCTCGGCGCGCAGGCCGTCGACGTCGAGCCAGGCCGGATCAGGGTCGTCGTCCACCTCGAGGGTGAGCGTGCGGCCATCGATTCGGTACCCGTTCCAGGCATGGTCGAACACCTCGCGGCCGTGGAAGCGGCGGAACAGGTCGTCGACGTCGCCGCCGCGGATGGTGGCGTCGAACAGGACCGGCTCCTTGCGTCGCAGTTCCTGGGTCGCGACGCGGGCGCCATCGGGCAGCTCGAGCGCGACGGAGCCCCACGTCTCGGGGATGGGCAGCTCCGCCTCGACGACGCCGGTGCGCCGCGCCGGCGACGGGTTGACGACGGCCAGCGCACCGCGCGGCACGGCGGCGGCGACGGTCGCCGCGGCCCGGCGTGCCAGCGTGGTGGCGACCTGCTCAGCCTCCGCAAAGCGGACCAGCACCTGGTCGACCACGGGGTCGACGCTGCAGCCGCAGATCGAGTCGTGCGCCGAGTTCTGGATCACGCGGCCCCACGCCAGGTGCAGGAATGCGGCCGGCCAGGCGTCCGCGGTGACGTGGAGCGCGGTCAGCGGCTCGGCGTAGCGCTCGAGCAGCGTTTCTGCCCGCCCGGCGGCCTGCTTGATGTCGATCCGGGCGCTCGCCACGCCCATGAGCACGTTGGCGCGCGCGCCCGAGCGCATCTCGCCGCGCCAGCAAGGGTCGTCATCGGTCAGCGCGGGCGCCGCGCCGACGTATTGCGCCAGGGTGCTGATGCGCAGGTCGCTCGCCGCGTGGACCTCGTTCAGCAGGCCGACGAGGGCCGCCAGCTCGGGGACGGGTGCGGTGTGATCGGTGCCGTACATGGCCAGCACCGGGTCGTCGCCGAACCACGGACGGGCCCACTCGTGGAAGCGATCCGCCGCCGCGTCGAGGCGGTCCGGCACGGCGAACATCCCGGCCGCGTTGCCATAGCCGGCCGGCAGGTACTCGGCACGGACCCACGAGCCGTCCGGCGCCTCCCAGCGAAACGCGTGACGGTCGACCGATGCGGGAATCCCGCGCCACACGACCGCGTCGGCCAGGCCCGCGCGGCGCAGGAGCTGCGGCATCTGGGCGACATGGCCGAACATGTCGGGCAGGTACCCGACCTTCATCGGCTCGCCGAAGTCGAGCGCGCGGCGCCAGCCGGTCTCGAGGTTGCGCACCAGCGTCTCGCCCGACACGAGGAATTCGTCCATGAGGATCTGCCACGGGCCGATGGCGAGCCGCCCGGACCGCACGTGCCCGGCGATGCGATCGGCCTGCTCCGGCCGGATCTCCAGGTAATCGTCGATGGTGGCCAGCTGGCCGTCGAGCGTGAAGGCGAACTCGGGCTCCGCCTCCAGCATGTCGAGGACGCGGTCGACGAGGTCGATCAGCTGCATCCGGAAGCTCTGGAAGGGCCGATACCACTCCCGATCCCAGTGCGTGTGCGGTACGAGGTGGATCGTGGTGCGGGCAGGCGCATCGGCGGTCATCTCCCTGAGCCTACCCGGTCGCGGCCGTCGCTTGCCTACGACGAATGACGTAGGCCCGTTCCGGCCGACCGGCGGGCGATGCGCCGTCATCCGACGACCACCTCGGCCACGATCGGGTAGTGGTCGCTCAGCCCTCCGGCCTCGCGCGCCACCCGGCATGACGAGACCGATGCGCCACGGGCCAGCACGTGGTCGATGCGATGGCCGTCGTCGGTCGAGTTGCGCGCCGGGTCGCCGGCCGGCACACCGAAGCCATCTGTCCAGTCGGCGAACGGGGCGAGCTCGGGCGCCTCGATCGGCGCGTTGAGGTCGCCGAGGAGGACGGCGGGGGACCGGTTGCCGAACGCGACGACCGTCGCCCGGGACTGGAGCAGCCGCTCGCCGGAGCCGACATGGCTGAAGTGCGCGGTGCCCACGGTCAGCCCGGCGAGGTCCGCGACGAGCAGGCAGCGTGGTTCGCGGATGCCGGCGGGCGCGTCGGCGTAGCGGACGCCGGCGGCCGGATGGTCGGCGCCGGGCGGCTCGACGAGGGCGTCGGCCGCTGCCCGCGGGAGCGCCACGCTGCGCGCGCCGTGGACCCGCCGGCTGGAGAGGAGCGCGTTGCCGAAGCAGCCGACTCCCCGCAGCTCGCCGTCCTCGACGACGTCGAAGCTGCGGACGGCCGCGTAGCGGACCGCCATGCCCAGCTGGCGACCGAGGTCGCCGGCGTTGTCGACCAGGTCGCCGTCACGGCTGAGCAGCGCGACCTCCTGGAGCGCCACGATGTCGGCGTCGAGCCCGGCAATGAACGCCCCGATCGCCCGGAGGCGATCGGCGTCGATGCGGTTCCACCATCGGCTCGGGAATGGCCCCGGTCCGATGGCGGCGCGGATGTTCCAGCTTGCGACGCGCAGCGCCGCCACGACTACTTGACGGAGCCCGCGAGCAGGCCCTGGACGAAGAAACGCTGGAGGCTGAAGAACACGATGAGCGGCACGACCATGACGAGGAA
>CAYVCE010000062.1:0-6351 GCA_964449915.1 uncultured Steroidobacteraceae bacterium
TTCGACCTGCCCAAGGAGTCGCCGCGGGTGGCGCGCGACGCCGTCGACTGGTGGGTGGGGCGCCGCCGCGAGCAGATCGAGCCGCCCCCGGTCAAGTTCTCGAAGGCCCGCAAGGCCCCCGACCTGACCGATGAGGCCCGCGAGCGGATCATGCACGCCGAGTCGCTGATCAAGCTCTTCGCCGACGACCAGGCCGAGGCGCTCAAGCAGGCGGTCCTGTTCGGGCACACGTACCGCTTCAAGGCCATCGACCACGCCGGCGCCACCGAGCTGATGGAGTTCGAGCGCTGGGCGCGCGAGACGACGCAGGAGATCGTCCGCCAGTACATCGAGGACGGCAACGACGCCGGCTACCTCCTCGAGCTCGGCTACGACCCCAACATCCCGCCGGACGTGCCGCTCGAGAAGCGGACCGGACGCCTGGTGGAGCAGAGCGTCGACGCGCGCAAGCGGCTGACCGAGGCCAACCTGCGCCTGGTGGTCAGCATCGCCAAGAAGTACATCGGGCGCGGGATGAGCTTCCTGGACCTCATCCAGGAGGGCAACATCGGCCTGATCCGGGCGGTCGAGAAGTTCGACTACGAGAAGGGCTTCAAGTTCAGCACCTACGCCACGTGGTGGATCCGGCAGGCGATCACGCGTGCCATCGCCGACCAGGCGCGCACGATCCGCATCCCGGTCCACATGGTCGAGACGATCAACCGCCTCATCAGGGTCAGCCGCACGCTGCTCCAGGAGCTGGGTCGCGAGCCGAACGTGGAGGAGATCGCGCGGCGCATGAGCCGTGACGAGATCATCCGTGAGCTGCGCGACAAGCTCCAGCGTGAGCCGACCGAGTCGGAGGTCGACGAGCGCGTGGCCGATGGGCCCCAGACCGTCAGCCCCGAGAAGGTGCGCGAGATCATGAAGGTCAGCCAGGAGCCGGTCAGCCTGGAGACGCCGATCGGCGAGGAAGAGGACAGCCATCTCGGCGACTTCATCCCCGACCTGGCTTCAGTGGCGCCGGCGGACGCCGCGTCCCACCAGCTGCTCAAGGAGCAGGTGGAGGGCGTGCTCGACAGCCTCACGCCGCGGGAGCGGAGGGTGCTCCAGCTGCGTTTCGGCCTCGAGGACGGCCGGTCGCGGACCCTGGAAGAGGTCGGCCGGGACTTCAACGTGACGCGCGAGCGGATCCGGCAGATCGAGGCCAAGGCGCTGCGGAAGCTGCGCCACCCGAGCCGCAGCCGCAAGCTCAAGGACTACCTGGAGTAGCTGTCTATGCGGGATTCGCCTCGTCTGCGTCCGCGAGGAGCTCGAGCAGGCTGTAGGTGGGTCGCAGAATCGCCCGGATGACCCACAGCGCGATGGCGACGGCCGCCGCGCCTGCCACGACGAAGTAGCCGATGAGGACGAGCACCGAGGCGGTGGAGGCGCCCGCCACCGAGTCGGTGGCGCTCTGGAATCCGTTGACGCCGAGCGTCGCCGCGTCGGCCAGCCATCCCTCGTAGGACCAGCGCAGCGTGCGGGTCCGGCCGAGCGACATCTCGATCGCCGCCTCCTCGTCGCCGGCCTGGTAGATGGCGACCTCCTCACCGAGGGTCTCGAGCCAGCGCTCGAAGCCCTCCCTGGCCTCGGCCACGGTCGAGCGCTGTGTGTCGTCGGCAGCCTCGGTGGCCGTGGCGAACGCGGCTCGCACGAGCTCGGCACGCCCCTCGAGCTGGGTGACGTAGCCCTCCTCGCCGTCGATGAGGAATCCACGTTCGTTGTTGGCCATGCCCTTGGCGTGGAGCGCAGCGGCGTCGACCGCGGCGCTGTACCGAGCCTGACGCTCGACTTCGTTCGCACCCGAGGTGACGGCAACGATAGAGACGACCGCCAATGCGATCGCGACGGCGACCATCCCCACGAGGATCGCCGCCGCAGCGACGACCTTGACGTCAGCCGATCGCCCGCCGGCGGTCGTTGCGTGCTTCGCCGGGACATCGAGCGTCGGGCGGCGGACTGCCATCAGCCGGCGACTCCGCGCTTCGGCCCCTCATCTCCGTCCGCCAGAAGGCGGACGAGGGCGTAGGCAGGCCGCAGGACGGTTCGTACCACCCACAGCGCGATGGCGACTGCCACCCCCACCGCCGCGACGAGATAGACGAGCAGGATCATCACCGAGCGGCTGGAGGCGTCGGCCACCGACGCCGTCGCGTCCTGGAAGGCATCGACGCCTAACGATTTCGCATCTGCCAGCCATCCCTCGTACGAGTGGCGGCTGATCCGCACCGGCCCCAGTGACATCTCGATCGCGGCCTCCTCGTCGCCGGCCTGGTAGATCGCAATCTCCTCGAACACGAGATCGACCCAGCGCTCGAAGCCCTCGCGCGCCTCGGCCACCGTAGCCCGCTGCTCGGCGCTGGCCGCCTCGGCGGCCGCGTCGAACGCGGTTCTGACCGGGGCGACGCCGGAATCGAGCTGTGCGAGGAATTCCTGGCGGCCGCTGATCAGGAAGCCGCGCTCGTCGTTCGCCAGGGTCTTGGCGTTGAGGGCCGCGGAGTCGATGGCGGTCGTGTAACGTGCCTGCCGCTCTGCGACGTTCGCGCCGGTCCCGAGCAGGAGGATGAACGCGACCGCCAGCGCGATGGCGATCACGAGCAACATGACGAGGATGGCTACCGCGCCGAGGACCTTCACGTCTAGCGTCATGCCCGACGGGACGTCGGGCTGCTCGGGCTGCCGTTCAAGTGTCACCGTCTTGTCCTCCGGGGCATGCGGCCGATGAGATCGGTGTGGCGGGCATCGTACGCCGCGCCGGCGGCGAGCGGAAGCCCTCCGGGAAGGGAGACGGGCCGTCGCGCCGCCGAGCACGACGCGACGGCCACCGGGAATTCGTCGCAGGGCCGCGATCGCTCAGAGGATCGACGCCGCATCGCGCACGAGTGTCGATCCGCCGCTGCCGGTCGTGGCGTCGGGCACGTACCGGATGACGAGCTCGGGGGCGTTCTCACCCTTCTCGCGCGCGTGGAACGACTGCTCCATGCCCGTGCCGCTCTCCGCACTGTCGCGGACCAGGAACCCGTGGCTCGTTCCGGACGAGAGCATCGCCTCGACAGGCGAGGTGACGTCCCACTCGCGGTACCCGCTCCCCGAGGTGGTCGTCGCGGCCGTGCCGGTCGTCGAGGGCTGATTGGCCCAGGTGACGCCGTTCTCCGTCCACGCGGCCGCCAGCGGAGCGGCCTCGAGGGTCCTGCCCGTCGTCCACGAAGCGGCATACAGGCGGAGCGTGGCGGTGTCGATCGTGCAGCCGGCCGGCGCCGCGCTCGGGATCGTGAATTGCACGAGGGCGCGGAAGTTGTCCGTGGGCCCCTGCGACTTGACCTTGAGAATCGAGTCGGTGCCCCGGTTGCTCGTCGGACTGTTCTGCTCGATCCAGGCATCCGCGCTGGCCGCCACGACGATCGGTGCCCCGCAGCCGGAGATGACCTCCACCGTCCAGCTCCGGCTCGCCGGGGTGGCGTCGATGTTGCCGGCCGCGTCGATGGCCCGCACCCGGAACGTGTGGCTGCCCGCCGCGAGCCCGCTGTAGGCGCGCGGAGAGGTGCAGGCGCTGTACGCCGTGGTCGAGTCGAGCGAGCACTGGAAGGTCGAGCCGGCCTCGCTGGCGCTGAACGTGAAGCTGGCACTCGTGCTCGTGGTGGTCGAGCCGGCAGCTGGCCCGCCGGTGATGCTCGTGTTGGGTGGTGTCGTGTCGACGGTCCACGTGCGGCTCGCCGGGGTAGCGTCGACGTTGCCGGCCGCATCGGTGGCCCGCACCCGGAACGTGTGGCTGCCGGCCGCGAGCCCGCTGTATGCGCGCGGCGAGCTGCACGCGCTGTAGGCGGTGGTCGAGTCGAGCGAGCACTGGAACGTCGAGCCCAACTCGGTCGAACCGAAGGTGAAGGTGGCGGTCGCAGTGTTCGTCGGTCCGGACGGCCCGCTCTCGATCGTCGTGTCAGGCGGCGTGACGTCTGCCGGGGGCGCGATCGTCCAGCTGCGCGTGGCCGGTGAGGGATCGACGTTGCCGGCGGCATCGGTGGCGAGCACGCTGAAGGTGTGGCCGCCGTCGGCCAGGCCGGCATAGGACTGTGGTGCGACGCAGGCCGCGAACGGCGAGCCGTCGAGCGCGCAGGTGAAGGTCGCGGCCTCGCTGGCGCTGAACGTGAAGCTGGCGCTCGTGCTGGTGGTGGTGCCGGTCGGGCCGCTCTCGATCGTCGTCTCGGGCGGCGTGATGTCGACGGTCCAGATGTAGGTGGCCGGAGTCGCATCGGCGTTGCCGGCCGGGTCGATGGCGCGCACGCGGAACGCGTGCGTCCCGGCACTCAGACCCGCATAGCCTGCCGGGCTCTGGCACGGCGCGAAGGCCTCCTCGTCGAGGGCGCAGACGAACGTGCCGGGCTCGTTCGCGTCGAACGTGAACGTGGCGCCCGTCGCGTTCGTCGGGTCGGCCGGCCGCGCGCCGATAGTGGTGTCGGGCGCGACGGTGTCGACGGTCCAGGCGTGGCCGGCGGGCGATGCGTCGGTGTTGCCGACCTGGTCTGTGGCGATGGCTGCGAACGTGTGCGGGCCATCGGCCAGTCCCACGTAGCTGATGGCCGCCGCGCAGGCGATGAACGCGCCCCCGTCGATGGAGCAGGCGAACGTGGCGCCGGGCTCATCGGCCTCGAGCGTGAATCCGGCGCTCGTCTGGCTGGTGATCGCCGGCGGAGCCGCCGCGATGGTGGTCTGCGGCGGGGTGACATCGATCGTCCAGGCCACGGCTGCCGGGGAGGCGTCGGCGTTGCCGGCCGCGTCGCTGGCGACCACAGCGAACGTGTGGCGGCCCTCGGCCAGCCCGACATAGCCGGCGGGGCTGCTGCATGGGGCGAACGGCGCGCCGTCGAGCGAGCAGGCGAACGTGGCGCTCTCGTCGGCCGCGAAGGACACGCTCACGTCGGCGCTCGACGTCGGATCCGGGGGTTCACCGGTGATCGTCGTCTGCGGCGGCGTGACGTCGAGCGTCCAGCCGTGGCCGGCGGGCGAGGGGTCGATGTTGCCGGCCTCGTCGATGGCCACCACCGCCACGGTGTGGCTGCCCTCCGCCAGGCCGTCGTAGGTCGTCGGGCTCGAGCACGCCGCCCACGGTCCCTCGTCGAGCGCGCAGGCAAAGGTCAGCGCCTCTGCAACGCTGACGTCGTCCACGCCGGAGAAGGCGATCCTGGCCTCGACCTCGTTCGTCGGATCGGCCGGCCGGTCACCGAGGCTCGTCTCCGGCGGTGTGAGGTCGACGGTCCAGGCGTAGGTGGCGGGAGACGGGTCGGGGTTGCCCGCCAGGTCCGTGGCCAGAACGCTGAGGCTGTGGTGGCCCTCGGCCAGCGCCGCGAACTGCGTCTCCGCGGCACACGGCGCGAACGTCAGGCTGTCGAGGGCGCATGCGAACGACGCGCTCTCGTCGGCCGTGAAAGCGAAGGTCGCGGCGGTCTGCGCCGTGATCGCCGGCGGGCCCGAGGCGATCGTCGTCTCGGGCGGGATCGTGTCGATCGTCCAGTCACGGCTGGCCGGCGATGCGTCGGCGTTGCCGGCGGCGTCAGTGGCCCGCACGCTGAAGGTGTGGCCGCCGTCGGCCAGGCCGGCGTACGGCCGCGGCGAGACGCACGCGGCGAAGGGGCCGCCGTCGAGCGCGCAGGCGAACGTCGCGCCCTCCTCGTCGGCACCGAACTCGAACGTCGCGCTCGTGCTCGGGATGGTCCCCGTCGGACCGGAGCCGATGGTCGTCTCAGGCGGAGTCAGGTCGATGACCCACGCGTGGCCGGCCGGCGACGCATCGGTGTTGCCGGCGGCGTCGGTGGCCCGGACCAGGAAGAGGTGGCTGCCGCCGTCCAGTTCGGCATAGGTGGCCGGGCTGCCGCACACCGCGAAGGGCTCATCGTCGAAGGCGCACTCGAACGAGCCATCCTCGTCGGCGGTGAAGGTGAAGGTTGCGGCAGTGGCGTTCGTCGGGTCGGCAGGCGCCGTGCCGAGCGTCGTCTCCGGCGCGACAGTGTCGACCGTCCACGCGTGCGTGGCCGGCGAGGGATCCACGTTGCCGGCCGTGTCGCTGGCCACCGCCGCGAACGTGTGCGGGCCGTCGGCGAGGTCGGCGTACGTGGTCGTCGACGGGCAGGTGACGAACGCGCCACCGTCGAGGGCGCACGCGAACGTCGCGTCTGCCTCGCCGGCGGCCAGCTCGAACGTGGTGCTCGATTGGTTGGTGACGGCGGCCGGTCCCGCGGCGATCGAGGTATCGGGCGGCGTGGTGTCGACGGTCCACGCCACGAAGGCGGGGGAGGCGTCGGCGTTGCCGGCGGCGTCGGTCGCGACCACCGTGAAGGT
>CAYVCE010000063.1:0-4667 GCA_964449915.1 uncultured Steroidobacteraceae bacterium
GGCGCGGCGACCTCAGCCGCCCGGCGGCCGGAAGTCGATCGCGACCTTCGACGCCGCGTCGATGTCCTCGGGCGTGAGCAGCACGATCGTCCGCGTCCGGGACGTGCCCGAGGCGCCCACGGTCAGCGCCGCGGCCGCGACCGTGGCGTGGTTGGGGAAGTCGGCGACGACGTAGTAGTCGTCGCTGCCGAAGCCGAGATAGAACGACTCGAGCGAGCCACCGGCCGACTCGATCGCCTTCCTGGCGGCCTCGCGCCGCGCCGATCCGCCCTCCTTGAGCAGGCCCCTCGCCCCCTCCGCGGTGTAGCTGCCGATGAGCATGTACTTGGCCATGACCGGGCTCCTCCATATGGGTGAGGCGCGGAGCCTACACCCGGCGCGACCGATCCTTCAGTCGGATCGCTCCACCGATCCGTCCGCTTCATCCTGGCCTTCGGCACCGGGGACAGGGCCGACGTCTCCCTTCGGGAGTACCTGGGCTTTCGGTCGCCCTCGACGGGTGACCCGAGAGAGGGCGGCCGGAACGCGACCAGGAGCGGACGCCCGAAGCCGGCGGACGCTCTGCTCGACGAAGGCCGGCGGGATCTGCCATCCGGGGTCCATCGGGCCGTGGCTCCCGCGCCGGAGCAGGAGAAACAGCTCGGGCTCGGTACTCGAGGTGAGGAGTCTCCCGAGGCCGGAGTCGAGGGCGATCTTGACGACCGGCCGATAGACGAGGTCGTACCAATGCCTGGCGCCCTCTTCGGGAGGCACGACCCGGGCCTGGTCCCTCGACAGGTCGTACGAGTGAGATTTGACGGACTCGGCCAGGTCCAGGTACCCCTCGACGTCGCCGAGGGGGAAGCGCGCATCGGGGATGGCGAGGTCGAGCCCCGTGGTCTGGCGGAAGCGCTGCTCACGCTCGGTGGCGCGGATGTCTTCCATCGTGGTGTCGCTCGACACGTGATAGCGGCTGGTGAACCGGCCAACCTCGGCATCGATCGACTCGCGCCCCTCCTCGACGGCCAGCGACAGGCGCTTGTGACCATCCACCACGAAGTAGGCGTGGTCGACCTGGTAGACCAGGATTGCGGAGTCGGCCGCGTTCGGATTCGCCGCCTTGATCTGGTACATGAGCTTGCGCAGGCGGTCGGTGCGCGGGCGAAAGCAGCCGTCGAATTCGTGCGCCCGGCTGACGGAGCCGATGATCTGCGAGACCGCGATCTCCTGGGTGCCGATATCGCGTCGAGCGCCGAGCTGAAGCCGACGCCGTACCTCCTCGAAGTCGAGAAGCACCCCGCACTCGGACGACCGCCGTCGGCGCATGCCGCCATCGTACGGACAACCGGCACTCCGGCGCACGCTGCGCCGCCGCGGAGCCCCTAGCCGGATCGCACCTCGTCCGCGGCAGGCACAGAGCGCTCGGGGACTCGACCGTCGGTGGCGCGTGGCGCAGAGAGCGCGGCGTCCAGCTGGGCAAGGTACGGCTTGGCGCCCAGCCGCTCGAAGATGGCCCGAGCCTCGTCGGCGACGCGTTGCCGCTCGGCCGGCTCCAGGACATCGGCGACGATGGCGTCCAGGCCGGTGGTGGCGACCACCCAGGCGAGGTTCATCTCGCGAAGGAGCCGCAGCGACTCCAGGTAGAGGGCGCGCGCATCGGCCCGGCGGCCTTCCAGCGCGGCCAGCGCGCCCTCGATCGCAGCGCGGTTGGCGGTCGTCACGCGACCCGGCCGCGCCCGGCCGTGCGCGTCCAGCATCTCGCGGACAGCGTCGGCGTCATGGAGACGCAGCGCCGCCCGAGTCATGACGGGCGGAACGCCATCGAAGCCGGCCTGGCCGGCCCACGCCAAGGCGTCCCTGCCGCGATCGATGAACTCGCGCTCGGCGCCGCCGGATGCCAGCATCACCGTCCAGGCGGCGTACTCGGTGATCCCGCGATACTGCGGATCATCGAACCCGGCTGCGATGCGCTCGAGTTCCGCGCTCAGCTCCGCCACCGGCTCGCCACGCGCCGCGAGGATCTCGACCTCGGTCGCCCCCAGCCACAGGCGCTCGGCCGGCTCGGCGTCGTCCCAGATCGCATCCCGAGCCTCCTCGAGCGCCCAGTCCCAGTCGCCGACCAGGATGGCCGCCGCGGCGGCGTTGCCGAAGAGGTATCGCAGCCCGAGGCGCTGGCCCCACAGCCGAGCCTTGACCGCCCCGTCACGTGAGACCCGATAGGCCAGCTCCGGGTCGTCGGGTTCGAGCGCATAGCCCAGGTTGATCATCGCCCGCAGCTGCGGGTCGTGGAGGTTGAGGCGCTCGGCAAGCGCGACGATGCCGGTGAGCGAGGCGACCGACTCGATTGCCCGGCCGACGTTCGAGAGCGAGACGGCGCGGGTGGTGAGCAGCTCGATGGCCAGCACGGTCAGGCCACGCGCCTCGGCCGCGGGCAGGGCACGCTCCACGATCGCCGCCGACTCTTCGAAGCGTGACCTGCGCATCATCAGCTTGGCGAGCGACTCCGCGATCTCGACGTACCCTTCGTCGTCCGGGGTGAGCCCGGGCTCGGCCATCGCGTCGGTCAACACCTGCAGAGCACGGTCCTGGTGCCCCTCGATCAGGAGGTTGCCGAGGTGCCCGACGGCCCGGCGTCGCGCCAGGCCGTCTCCCAGCTGCGTCGCCAGCTCGATGGCCCGCTCGAGGTGCGGGATGGACGCTTCGATCCTGCCCGAGTCTGCGGCAAACGTCCCGGCCTCGTGGCGAAGGCCGAGCTCCTCGACCGGGTCGGTCGTGACCTCCAGGGCGAGCTCGACGTACCCCATCGCGGCGGCGGGCGACCCTAGCGCGCTGGCCCGCGCGGCCGCGCCCCGCAACGCCACACGGGCCTGTGCCGCCACGGCCGCCCCCTCGTCGCCGCCGGGTTGTGCGCGATACGCCTCGATGTAGTGCTGCGCCAGGACCCCCGCCAGCTCGTCGTCGTCGAGCGTCTCGAAGTGTCGCGCGGCGGCAAGGTGGCGTGCGCGACGGTCGCGCTTGGCCAGCGTCCCGTACGCGACCTCCTTGATGAGGCCCTGCACGAACCGATATTGGCCACGCTCTGGAGACCGCGGGTCGTCGTCCAGCGAGATCAGCTCTCGGCGGGCCAGGTGGCGCAGTCGCTGCGTGACGTCGTCCGCGTCCAGCCCGGACACCGCCGCCAGCGCACCGGCGGCGAACGACAGCCCGATGACCGATGCGTCCTGGAGCAGGCTTCGCTCCGCCGGGTCGAGCCCATCGAGGCGTGCGGCGATCAAGGCGTGCAGCGTCTCCGGGACGGCGAGCCTGGAGAGGTCGCCGACCGGCTGATAGGTCCCATCGGTCTGCTGGAGGCGGCCGTCGTCGAGGAGCATGCGCACCGTCTCGACCGCGTACAGCGGAATCCCCTCGGCGCGATCCACGATCGTGCGGACCGCGGCCTGCGGCAAACCGGGCACGAGTCCGCCCAGCAGCTCGACCATCTCGGCGTCGGTCAACGGCTCGAGGCCGATGGACGTGAAGGCGCGCTGCCCGGCACCCCACGTCGGGCGGCGGTCGAGGAGCTCCGGTCGGGCCAAAGTGATGACGTAGATCGGCTTCCCGCGCGACCAGGCCAGCAGGTCCTCGATGAAGTCGATGAGCCCCTCATCGGCCCATTGGAGGTCCTCGAAGACGAGGACGACCGGTGCCTGCTCGGCGATGCGCTCGAAGTACATGCGCCAAGCCGAGAAGAGGTCGCCGCGCTCCGCCGCGGAGCCATCGTCGAATCCGAGGAGCTGGAGCAGGGCGCCCTCCAGGGTCCGGCGCTCATCGGGGTCGGGGACGAACTCCGCCAGGCTGGCCGTGAGCGCTGCGCGGGTCGCCTCCTCGTCGGCACCCTCGCCGATGCCGAGGCGCATGCGCACCATCTCGCCCAGCGCCCAGAAGGTGATCCCGTCGCCGTACGCCGGCGAGCGGCCCTGGTGCCAGTACACGACTTCCGTGACGCCGTCGATGTACTTGAGGAACTCCCAGGCGAGCCTGGTCTTGCCGATGCCGCCCTGGCCGATGACGCTGACGAGTCGCACCCCGCGCTCGCGTGCCGTGCCGTGATAGAAGTCCTTGATCAGCTGCAGCTCGGCGTCGCGGCCCACGAACGGGGCCTCGAGCTGGTCGCTGCGGCCCGCCCCTCCGCGCTTGGCGACGACGCGCAGCGCGCGCCACGCGGCGACCGGCAGCTCCTTGCCCTTGAGCACCTGGTCGGCGACGGCCTCGTAGGCGATGGCGTCTCCCGATGCGCGCCGCGTCGAGTCGCCGACCAGCACCGTTCCCGGCGTCGCCGCCGACTGGAGCCGGGACGCGGTGTTCACCAGGTCGCCGGCGACCATGCCCATGTCGGCGGCGCCCAGGGTGACCGCCGCCTCGCCGGTGAGCACGCCGGCTCGCAGGGCCAGGTTCGGCACGCCGGCACCCTCGCCCAGCCTCCGGACGGCGTCGACGAGGTCGAGCGCCGTGCGCACCGCCCGCTCGGCGTCGTCCTCCTGCGCGATCGGCGTGCCCCACACGGCCATGACCGCGTCGCCGATGAACTTCTCGATCGTGCCGCCGTAGCGACCGATCGTCTCCCGGCACAGGGCGAAGTAGCCTTCCAGGAGCTCGCGCACGTCCTCCGCGTCGCGGCTCTCGGAGATCGTGGTGAAGCCGACCAGGTC
>CAYVCE010000064.1:0-3625 GCA_964449915.1 uncultured Steroidobacteraceae bacterium
GCTCATCCCCATGCTGCGTGTGCACGGATTCGTGAACGCGTTCGCCGGGATCGCTTTGCCCAACCCGGCGAGCGTGGCGCTGCACGAGGCGATCGGCATGCGTCGCATCGGCGTCTACGAGCGCGTCGGCTGGAAGTTCGGCACCTGGGTCGACGTGGCCTGGTACGGGATGCGCCTGTCCGAGCCCCTCGGCCAGCCCGATGAGCCGAAAGGGTTTGCGCTGCCGCCCTCAGAATGAGTCGGAGGGCGCCGATTTATCGGTCAGTTCGGCGCACAAAGGCGCCCTGACGCGCCGTGCTGCTCTCTTTATGAGACACCGGCGCACGCAGGCCCGTGGACGGCGAGCGATCATCGGCCTAGGCTGGGCCCAGCCATGAGCACGTTTCGCTACTCCCGATGGGATGGCAGCCAGCAGCTGCCGGCCTTCGATGCGGACGATGTGCTCGACGCGCTCTCCGACGACATCCTGGCCGAGGGCGACGTTCGGCGCGCGCTCCAGCGCCTCATGCAGCGCGGCCTGCGGGGCACGCGCGGCGGCGACATCCCCGGCCTGCGGGCGATCATGGAGCGGCTGCGCGCCCAGCGGCAAGCCGAGCTCGAGCGATCGAACCTGAACGGCGTGCTCGACCACGTCGCGCAGCGGCTCGACGAGATCCTCCGGCAGGAGCGCTCGGGAATCGCCGAGCGGGTGAACGCCGCGAAGCAGCGCGCCCTCGACGCTCCACCCGGTCCCGAGCAGGACGGAGCGCGCATGGCGGAGGTCGTGACGCGACGCACGGCACGCCAGCGCGAGTACCGGCTCGACGCGCTGCCGGAAAACGTTGCCGGTCGCCTCCACGGGCTGCGTGACTACGAGTTCATGGACGACACGGCGCGCGACGCCTTCAATGCCCTGACCGACGAGCTGCGCCAGCAGATGCTGCAGACGTACTTCCAGGGCCTCAAGGAGGGCGTCGACCGGATCACCCCCGAGGACCTCGCCGGCGTCCGAGACATGGTCCGGGACCTCAACCAGCTGCTGGAGAAGCACGCCACCGGTGCCGATACGACCGACGACTTCGCGCAGTTCATGGCGAACCACGGCCAGTACTTCCCACCCGGCATCTCGAACACCGATGAGCTGATCGAGCACCTCCATCGCCAGGCATCACAGATGGCCAGCCTGCTCAACAGCATGTCGCCCCAGATGCGCGACGAGCTGCGCTCGATGATGGACGACCTGCTCCGAGACGACCGGCTGCGGATCGACATGGCGCGCCTGGCCGGCAACCTCCAGGCCGCCCGCCCCGACCTGCCCTACGGCGAGCCCTATCCGTTCGAGGGTGATGAGCCGATGGGACTGGCCGATGCGCTGGCGGCCATCGACCGCCAGCAGCAGTACGACGCGATGGAGGAGGCGCTCACCGCCGCCCGCGACCCCGACGCGCTCGAGCGGGTCGACGCCGATGCGCTGCGCGACCTGGCCGGCGACGACGCGATCGACGACCTCGAGCAGCTTCGCGAGCTGACCCGAGCCCTCGAGGAGGCGGGCTACCTCGACCGCGACGCCGGGCATCTCGAGCTCACGCCGCGCGCCGCGCGCAAGCTCGGCATGCGGGCCCTGACCGACATCTTCAGTCGTCTCCGCCGCGAGGGCTTCGGAGGCCACGCCCTTCCCCGCCCCGGGCGCGGGGGTGAGCCGACCGACGAGACGAAGCGCTACGAGTTCGGAGACCCGTTCGCGGTCGACATCAATCGCACGCTCTTCAACGCCATGGCGCGCGGCGGGCCGGGCACCCCGGTCCGCATGTCGCCCGAGGACTTCGAGGTCTCGCGCAGCGAGGAGACCACCGTGAGCAGCACCGTCCTCCTGCTCGACATGAGCCGCTCGATGCTGCTGCGCGGCTGCTCATCGGCGGCCAAGAAGGTGGCCATGGCGCTCCACACCCTCATTCACACCAAGTACCCGCGCGATCGGCTGTTCGTCGTCGGCTTCGCCTACTACGCCCGCCAGCTGAAGCCGGAGTCGATCCCGACGCTGAGCCCGTACGAGTTCGAGTACGGCACGAACCTCCAGCACGCCCTCATCATCGCGCGCCAGCTGCTGGGGCGGGGCGGAGGCGGCAACAAGGAGATCGTGGTCATCACCGATGGCGAGCCGACGGCGCACATCGACAACGGCCAGGTCGAGTTCGCCTATCCGCCGACGCTGCGCACGGTCCAGTCGACGCTGCGCGAGGTGGGCCGATGCACGCGCGAGGGGATCGTGATCAACACGTTCATGCTGGAGCGGTCACGCTACCTGTCCGAGTTCGTGGATCTCATGTCGCGCATCAACCGCGGGCGGGCCTTCTACGTCGAGCCCGAGCACCTTGGCGAGTACGTCCTGGTCGACTACGTCAGCAAGAAGACGAAGCGGGTGGCTTGAGCGCCACCGCCGCGCCGCGCCGCGCCGCGCGGGGCAGCGAGCGCACCCGTCCGACGCGCCATCAGCCGATATATCACTACTGATATAACCGATGACAGCGCCGAGGCGATCCCAAAGGGCGGTCAGCCGGTGGACCGCTTCTCATCGCGCTCGTTGCCGCGCTTGAAGTTGCCGGTCGCGCGCGCCATGAGCTGCTGCGCGCCCGCGGCATCGGTGCCCGGCAGGCGCGTCATGAAGCGAACGGCGGCCTTTCCGCGGAGGATCGTGACGGGGGCGGCGTGGTAGCGGATCACGATCGACCCATCGGCACGGGCCAGGAAGCTGAACGGCTCGCCGGCGAGGGGGTCGGGGTTCGCCACCACCACACGATACCAACCGGCTGGCACAATCTGGCCATGACGAGACCGCTCAAGGTCGGCATCCAGCTTCCCGAGGTCGAGCGTGAGGTGCGCTGGGACGAGCTGCGCGAGATGGCGCTGCTCGCGGAGCGTATCGGTCTCGACTCCGTCTGGGTCGGCGACCACCTGCTGTACCGCGACGATGGCAAGCCGGCGCGCGGCCCGTGGGAAGTGTGGTCCATCCTCGCCGCGCTGGCGGCGGTCACCGAGCGGGTCGAGATCGGGCCGCTGGTGGCGTCGACCAGCTTCCACAACCCGGCCATGCTGGCAAAGAAGGCCGCCACCATCGACGAGATCAGCGGCGGTCGCCTGATCCTGGGCCTGGGCGCGGGGTGGAATCGACCCGACTACGAGGCGTACGGCTTCCCGTACGACCATCGGGTCAGCCGGTTCGAGGAGGCATTCACGATCATCCGCGAGCTCCTCGTCACGGGCCGGTCGGGCTTCCGAGGGACGTACTACGCGCTCGACCGGGGCGAGATGCTGCCGAGGGGGCCGCGAGCCGGCGGACCACCGCTGCTGGTCGGATCGACGGGCGAACGGATGCTGGCCATCACCCTGCCGCACGTGGCGGCCTGGAACGCGTGGGGACCGTCGTTCGGCAACAGTCTGCAGGCCTACCTGCCCGTACGCGAGCAGGTCGACGACGCGTGCCGCAACGCCGGCCGCGACCCGGCCGAGGTCGAGCGGACACTGGCCCTCGTCGTCGCCTTCGCCGGCGCGCTGGGTCGGGGTTCCGCGATCACGGAGGAGCCGTTCGCGCCGATCCCCGGCGACGCGGCCACGCTGGCACCGACACTCCGCGCCTTCGCGGATGCGG
>CAYVCE010000065.1:0-4071 GCA_964449915.1 uncultured Steroidobacteraceae bacterium
CGGCCGAGGGTGCGCGCGTCGACCTCGTCACCTGCACCGATGGCGCCGAGGGCGAGATCCACGACCCGAGCCTGGATCCCGAAGAGGCCCGCCCGCGCCTTGCCCACATCCGCGCCGCCGAGCTCGCCTGCTCGGTCGAGGCGCTCGGCGGCGGCGCAGTGCACCACCACGTGCTCGGCTACCGCGACTCGGGGATGATCGGGACCGATGCCAACGGTCATCCCGACTGCTTCTGGCAGGCCGACCTGGCCGAGGCCACCGCCCGCCTCGTGGACATCGTCCGAGCCGCGCGGCCGTCGGTCATCGTCAGCTACGACGAGAACGGCAACTACGGCCATCCCGACCACATCAACGCCGCCCGCATCGCCCGCGACGCCTACCTGGCCTCGGCCGGCGAGCCGTGGCGGGTGGAGCGTTTCTACGAGATCGCGTGGAGCCGCGAGCGCTGGTCCGAGCTCATGACCGCCATGCAGGCCCGTGGCATCAAGCTGCCGTGGGACCGCGACTCCGAGCCCGAGGACGGCGACGAGACGGACTTCGGTCGTGCCGACGCCGACGTCACCACCCGCGTCGACGTGTCCGCGTTCCGCGCTGCCAAGCGGCGCAGCATGGAGTGCCACAGGACGCAGCGACAGGACATGGGCTGGCTCCTCGACCTCCCCGACGACCTCGGGATCACCGCGCTCTCGACCGAGACGTACGTCCTTCGCTGGCTGGACGGCGCCGGCGTCCCGTCATCGCACCGCGAGACGTGGCTCCTCCGGGGGTAGTTGCCCCGCAGCGCTCATCGGCCGCTGACCGCGAGATCGTTCGCGCTTCGGCGTGAACTGAGCACGGCGGCCGCTCCACCGGTCGGCCGTGGGTTCGGTAGGCGGCGCTCATCGGCGCTTCACGGACGGAGAGCGGCTACCACCGCGTACCATCTGGGGCCATGTCAAGCCGAACCATCAACCTGACCGACGACGTCGTCGACTACATCCACCGATACGGCGTTCGCGAGCACCCCGTGCTGGCGGCCCTGCGCGAGCGGACCGCTCCCATGCCGAACGCCAACATGCAGATCGGCTCCGAGCAGGGTGCCTTCATGGCAATGCTGGTGCGCCTGATCCGGGCGCGGCGCATCCTGGAGATCGGCACCTTCACCGGCTACAGCTCGACCGCCATGGCGCTGGCGCTGCCGGCCGACGGTCGCATCACGTGCTGCGACGTGAGCCGCGAATGGACCGATATCGCCCAGCAGGCCTGGATCGACGCGGGCGTCGCCGAGAAGGTCGAGCTGCGCCTGGCTCCGGCAACCGAGACGCTGGCCGAGCTGGACGACGGGAGCTTCGACCTGGCGTTCATCGACGCCGACAAGCCGAGCTACGACGCCTACTACGAGGGCTGCCTGCGCGTCGTGCGGCCGGGCGGGCTGATCCTGATCGACAACGTGCTGTGGAGCGGGGACGTGGCCGATCCATCGGTCGACAACGACAGCGTGCGGGCGATCCGGGCGCTCAACGAGAAGATCGCGGCCGACGAGCGGGTCGACCACGTCCTCCTCCCGCTGGCGGACGGCCTGACCATGGCACGCAAGCGCGACTGAGCGTGTCGCTCGAGACACCGACACCGGGCGAGCTCTCGCCGTCCGAGATGGCCTCGGGCGCCCCGCTGCGCCGGTCGCTGTGGCGTCACGGCGACTTCATGAAGCTGTGGACCGCGCAGACCGTCAGCCAGTTCGGCGACGAGGTGACGCAGCTGGCGATCCCGTTCGTCGCGATCCTGACCCTGGAGGTCAGCCCGTTCCAGCTCGGCCTGCTCGGCACGTTCCAGTTCCTGCCGTTCATCCTGCTCACCATTCCGGCCGGGGTGTGGGTCGACCGGCTGCGCCGCAAGCCGATCCTGATCGGCGCCGACATCGGTCGCGCGATCCTGCTGACCTCGATTCCCGTGGCGTTCCTGATGGGCTGGCTCAGCATCTGGCAGCTGTTCGTGGTGGCGTTCGCCATCGGCTGCCTGGAGGTCTTCTTCGACATCGCCTACCAGTCGTACCTGCCGAGCGTCGTGCACCGCAGCCGGCTGGTGGAGGGCAACGCAAAGCTGGAGCTGTCGGCCTCGGCCAGCACGATCATCGGGCCGGGCATCTCCGGCTTCCTGGTCGAGCTGGTGCGCGCGCCGCTGGCGATCGTCTTCGACGTGGTGAGCTACCTCGCCAGCGCCGTGATCCTGCTCTTCATCCGGCGGCCGGAGATCCTGCCCGCGCCGCACGATCCGGCGACCGGCCCGCGCCCCTCGATGCGCACGGAAGCGGCCGAGGGACTGCGCTACGTGCTCGGCCACCGGTACCTGCGCTACATCGCGGCCTGCACCGGGACGCTGAACCTGTTCGGCAACATCGGCACCGCGATCCTGCTCCTGTACGCGATCGACGAGCTCGGCCTGACGGCGGGGACGATCGGCCTCATCTTTGCCGTCGCCAACCTGGGCGTACTGTTCGGCGCCCTGACGGCCGAGCGCTGGGGCCGATGGATCGGCGTGGGACGCACGATCGTCATCTCGGCCTTCCTGTCGTCGTTCGCCCTCGTGGCGGTGGCGATCGCCCCGCGCGAGGCGCCGGTGCCGTGGATCATCGGCGGCTTCCTCATCGGCCAGTCGATGGGCGTGATCTACAACGTCAACCAGGTCAGCCTGCGCCAGGCCATCACGCCCGAGCGGATGCAGGGCCGCATGAACGCCACCATGCGCTTCATCGTGTGGGGCACGATCCCGATCGGCGCGCTGACCGGCGGCATCCTGGGCGGCGTCATCGGCCTGCAGAGCACCATCTGGGTGGGCGCCATCGGGTCCTTCCTGGGCTTCCTGCCCGTCCTCTTCTCGCCGGTCCGCACGCTCCAGCGCATCCCCGAGCCCGAGGAGCCCGCATGATCGAGGCGCCGATGCGCTGCTCCGCGCTGGCCGAGGAGCTCGACGAGCCGATGACCGGCAGCGTCGACCAGCGCGTGCGCTGGCTGCTGGTCGAGGATCGCAGCGCGTGGGGCCACGACGCCGTGGGTGACGTGCTCGGCGCTGAGCTCGTCACCACGCTGAAGGCGCGTGGGGTTCGGGCGCTCCTCATCCGTCGCCGCGAGGGCGACCCGGCCGACGACGTCGTGCGCCGCGCGATCCTGGTCGACACTGCCGCCGGCGAGATGGCGGTGCGCGCGATCACCGACCTCGCCGACCTTGCCCTCGCCGACGTGACCCATGCGCCGGTGGCGTCGTTCGGTGCGCGCATGACCGATCCGATCTTCCTGGTCTGCACCAACGGCAAGCGCGACGCCTGTTGCGCCCTCCGCGGCCGCGCCCTGACTGCCGCGCTGGCCGCCGACCATGGGGAGCGGACCTGGGAATGCACCCACCTCGGCGGGCACCGATTCGCGGCCAACCTGGTGTGCCTGCCCGATGGCATCGTCTACGGTCGGGTCGCGGCGACCGACGGCCCGCGCCTGGCCGACGCGTACCTCGACGGCCGCGTCGAGCCGGGCCTGCTCCGTGGGCGATCCGCCTGGCCGCCGCCGGCGCAGGTGGCCGACCAGGTGCTCCGCGTCCGCCTCGGCATCGAGGGCCTCGCCGACGTCCGCCTGCTTGCTGCCGAGGCCGAGGCCGATCGGGCCGTCGTCAGGCTGGGCGCCCCCGACGGTTCGGAGCACCGGATCGAGCTGGTTCGCGAGTCCGCCGCCGGGCCGCCTCGGCCGACCAGCTGCCGTGCCGATGAGCTCGAGACACCGATGCACTGGCGGGTGGCCGTGCCTGACGCCGGCTCGTGACCCTGCCGCGCGAGATCCTCGTCGAGGCCGCCGAACGGTGGGGCACGCCGCTCTACGTCACCGACCTTGATCGTGCCTCCGCCAACGCGCGGACCTGGCGAGCGGCGCTGCCCGGGGCGCTGGTGGCGTACGCCGTCAAGGCCAACCCGGACCCCGCGCTCCTGCGGCGCCTGGCGACCGACGGGAACGGCTTCGAGGTCGTCGGGCCGGTCGAGCTGGCGCTGGCGATGCGCGCGGGCTGCCCGCCCGCACGGATCGTGGTCAACGGCGTCGGCCAGACCGATGC
>CAYVCE010000066.1:0-15257 GCA_964449915.1 uncultured Steroidobacteraceae bacterium
GCCGAGATGTTCCACTACGCGACCGAGCTGCGCTCGATCACCCAGGGCCGCGGCCGCTTCAGCTGGAAGGTCGATCACTACGCCGAGGTGCCGCACAACATCGCCGACAAGGTCGTCGCGGAGGCCGGGCACAACGGGCACGCCGCTGAGCGCGGGCACTAGGCCCGTGAACCGGCGCGAGCAGCGGCACCGGTGGCGACGAGACGGCGTGAACTGTGCCGTTCGCCAGTCGCGAACCGACCACGACTGAAGGCGCCCCGAGGCGGAGGTCAGCGTCCCGAGCGGTAGGCCCAGGGCTCCCCGGTAGAACGCTTTCGCTCGAGCGTCCGACGGTGGACGATCCCCTCGGCGACGTACGTGCCGATGGCGACGACCGCCGCGGCTCCGGTGACCAGCCACGGGGCGATCGCCCAAGGGTCCGATGAGCCGGACAGGACCGTGGCGATCCAGATGAGGAGCGCGGTGAGGCCGGCGGCCGTGAAGCCGGAGGCGACGGCACCGGTCATGTAGGCCAGCATCATGGTTCGGTCACCTCAGCCACCGCCAGGTGGCGCTTCCCGCGCCGCAGGAGGAGCCAGCGGCCGGCGAGCAGGTCCGCGCGGTCCGGCACGGCGGCGATGTCCGCCACGCGCACGTTGTTGACGTAGGCGCCGCCCTCACCCACCACTCGCCGGGCCTGTCCGCGACTGTCCGACAGGCCGGACTCGACGAACAGGTCGAGCACCGATGGCAGCCCGTTCGCACCGTCGACGGTCGCGCGCGGCAAGTCGGCGAAGGCGGCCTCCAGCGTCGCGGCGTCGAGTCCGCGCAGGTCGCCTCCCCCGAAAAGCGCCTCGGACGCCTCGATGGCGGCGCGGGTGGCATCGGCGCCATGGACGAGCTCGGTGATCTCGGCGGCCAGTGCGCGCTGCGCCTCGCGGGCCTCCGGACGGCTCGCGGCCGAGTCCTCGAGTGCCGTGATCTCGTCGTGCGCGCGGAAGCTGAAGACGCGCAGGTAGGTGCCGACCACGGCGTCATCGGTGTTCAGGAACCACTGGTAGAACGCGAATGGGCCGGTCAGCTCGGGGTCCAGCCACAGCGTCGACCCGGTGCTCTTGCCGAACTTCTCGCCATCGGGGCGGGTGATGAGCGGCGTGGCGAGTGCGTGCGCGGTCGATCCCTCGACACGACGGACGAGGTCCACGCCGGCCGTCAGGTTGCCCCACTGGTCGCTGCCGCCGAGCTGGAGCGTGCAGTTGTGACGGCGGTACAGCTCCAGGAAGTCGACGGCCTGCATGACCTGGTAGCTGAACTCGGTGTAGCTGATGCCACCGGCCTCGAGGCGCGCTGCCACCGACTCCTTTGCCAGCATGCGGCTGACGCTGAAGTGCTTGCCGATGTCGCGCAGCCACGCGATGGCGGTCAGCTCGGCCGTCCACTCGAGGTTGTTGGCGATCACGGCGGCATTCGGGCCGTCGAACGAGAGGTAGCGCCCGACCTGTGAGCCGATGCGCTCGACCCAGCCGGCAATGACCTCCGGATCGTTGAGGGTGCGCTCGGCAGTGCGGCCGCTCGGGTCGCCGACGAGGCCGGTCGCGCCGCCCACCAGCCCGATCGGCCGGTGGCCCGCCAGCTGAAGCCGGCGCATGGTCACCAACAGCACGAGGTTGCCGAAATGGAGGCTCGGCGCGGTCGGGTCGAAACCGCCGTAGTAGGTGATCGGTCCGGCGGCCATGGCGGCGCGCAGGGCGTCGAGATCGGTGTGGTCGGCGATCATCCGCCGCCAGGCCAGGTCGTCGAGCACGGCGATGCGCAGGTCGGGCGTCTCCATCGGTCACTGAGTATAGGCAAGGGTTCCGTGCTACCCTGCCGCGCGATGACCCGACGACCACCGCCGGGCCGGGGACCCGCGCCGCGTCGCGGCTCCAGGGGGCCCGATCCTCGACGACGCCCCGGCAACACCGCCCTGCCCCGCGTCATCCTCGCCGTCTTCGGGGTGCTTGCCGCCGGGCTGTTCGCCATCATCCTGAGCGTCTACGCGTCGTTCACGACCGGCCTGCCCGACGTCGGCGAGATCGAGAACTTCGACCTCATCGAGGGCTCGACCGTCGCCTCCGCTGACGGCATCGAGCTCGCCACGTTCGCGGTCGAGGATCGGCGCGAGATCAGCTTCGACGAGATCCCACAGCTCATGATCGACGCCCAGATCGCCGCCGAGGACCAGACCTTCTGGACCAACCCGTGCGTCGACTTCCGCAGCATCGTGCGCGCGGTGCTCCAGAACTTCCAGGCCGGCGAGACGGTGTCGGGCGCATCGACCATCTGCCAGCAGCTGGTCCGCATGCGGCTCTTCGACGCCGAGCTGATGGCCGATCCCGACCGGCAGGTGGAGCGCAAGATCAAGGAGGCCATCCTTGCGCTGCGCCTCGACGACCGCTATCCCGGCGAGGAGGGCAAGCGCCGGATCCTCGAGATGTACCTGAACCAGGTCTACTACGGCAACAACGCGTACGGCATCTGGGCCGCGGCGAACAAGTACTACGCCAAGGACCTCACCTCCGACGCGCCGGAGGAGCAGCTCA
Organism: uncultured Steroidobacteraceae bacterium; assembly: GCA_964449915.1. Lineage (GTDB taxonomy): Bacteria > Chloroflexota > Limnocylindria > QHBO01 > QHBO01 > JACDBZ01. The sequence continues at coordinate 2,562 of CAYVCE010000066.1, forward strand.
CGATCAGCGAGGCCGCCATGCTGGCCGGTCTGGTGCGCGCGCCCTCGCGCCTGGATCCGTCACGCGAGGCGGTCGAGGAGCCGGTCGAAGGTGGCACCCGCTTCGTCGTCCCGCCCACCTCCCAGGCGATCGTGGTGCGCGACATCGTGCTCGACCAGATGCTGGAGTCGGACTTCATCACCGCGGCCGAGCACACCGCAGCCGTGGCCGAGGAGATCGTCCTCGCCCCGCCCGACGACAACGCCTACCAGGCCCCGCACTTCGTCTACGCCGTGCGTCGCGAGGCCGGTGACCTGCTCGACGGCGAGGAGCTGCTGGATACCGGTGGGCTGCGCATCATCACCACGCTCGACTACGACGGCTACCAGACCACCGCGGAGAAGTGGGCGCAGATCGGGTACGACCTCGACCGCCTGACGAACGAGGAGCTGATCGCCAGGTACGGCGAGCAGGCGATGAGCTGGATCCCGCAGCTCCAGGGCCGCAACATCAACAACGACGCGATGGTCACCGTGAACTACCGAACGGGCGCCGTCCTGGCCTACGTTGGCTCCGCAAACTTCTTCGGCGAGGCAACCCCGGCGCACCAGCCCAACTTCGACGTCATCGGCCAGGCCTACCGCCAGTCGGGATCGGCCTTCAAGCCGATCACGTACGCGGCCGGGTTCGAGTCGGGCGCCATCACACCGGCGACGATGTTCATGGACGTCCAGGGCGAGATCGTTGACGGCTACTCGGTACCGAACGCCGACAACCGCGAGCGCGGCCCGGTCCGCGTGCGCGACGCCCTGAAGTACTCGCTCAACATCCCGGTCACCAAGGCGCAGCAGCTCATCGGGACCGAGAACGTGGTCAGCATGGCCGAGCGGCTCGGGCTCGACTGGGATCCGCTCCAGGAGGACGAGGTCGCCGTGCCATCGCTGACGCTCGGCACCATCGGCGTCCACATGCTCGACCTGGCGGCTGCCTACGGCGGCATTGCCAACGGCGGTGAGTTCATGCCTCCCTACATGATCGAACGCATCGAGGACTCCGACGGCAACGTCATCTACGACCACGCCACCGATGCCGACGATCCCCAGCAGGTGCTCTCCCCCCAGTCGGCCTACCTGGTCACCGACATCCTGGCGGACAACACCGATCCGGCCGCCAACCCGCTGTGGGGGCCGCGCTTCCAGCTCCCGGCGCCCGACGGCAGCCGACGGCCCGCGACGTTGAAGACCGGGACCACGAACGACTTCCGCGACCTGCAGGCCGTCGGCTACCTGGCCGGCAACCCGGACCCGGCGGTGACCGACGGCGCCATCGTCACCGGCGTATGGGTCGGCAACAGCGACTTCTCCGCCATCCAGGACGTGTTCGCTGCCGATGGGCCGACCTTCATCTGGCACGAGTACATGGCCGAGGTGGCCGCCCTCAACGAGCTGCCGGTCCACGACTTCACGCGGCCCGACGGGCTGGTCGACGTCACCATCGACGCCATGAGCGGCATGCTGCCCGGCGAGTTCACACAGACCACGATGACCGAGGTCGTACGCGCGGACCGCCAGCCCTCCGAGACCGATACCACCCACCGCGAGCTCCGCATCGAGGAAGTGACCGGGAAGATCTGGCAGGACGGCTGCGGCGACTTTGCAACCGCGACACCGTCGGCGTCGCCCGACCCATCGGCCGAGCCCCCGCCACGCGAGCCGAGGGAGGAGCTCTTCCTGGACCTCGTCGGCTGGGAGGACGAGCGTCCTCCGTGGGAGGCGGCCAACATGGCCTGGATCGAGGAGTGGACCGGGCGCGAGGACGAGCTCAACGCGAACGTGCGCACCCCGTTCCCCGGGCCGGTCGACGCGACCTTCGCGCCCACCGAGGAGTGCACGCCGGGTGAGATCCCGACGTCGTCGCCGACCCCGTCTCCATCGCCGTCTCCTTCGCCGACGCCCGTGCCGACGCCGTCGCCGACCCCGATCCCGACGCTGCCGCCGACGCCGACGCCCGCGCCATCCGCGTCGGAGTCTGCTGCTGCGGCTGCGGAGCCCTAGAGCTCTGCGACGGTCGTCCCGTCGCCGCCCTCCTCGCGTCGGCCGGTTTTGATGCCGCGCACGCGCGGATGCTCGGCCAGCGCCTCGCGCACTGCGCGGCGCAGCGCTCCGGTCCCCGAGCCGTGGATGATCGCCACCGAGTCGAGCCCCGCGAGGAGCGCCTGGTCCAGGTAGGCGACGAGCTGCTCGAGCGCGGCCTCGACCCGCTCACCACGCAGCGAGAGCGTCGGGGACACGCTCTGCGCCGCCCGCCGGCGCAGCTCTTCGGCCTCGAGGTCGCGCGGCGTGGGCCCGCTGATCGGCTGGGGGACGACCTCGACGTCGTCGGCCGGCACAACCAGGCGCGCGCCCTCCGTCTCGAGCGTCACGCGCCCGGTGCGCCCGCTGATCTCGACGATCCGCCCCGTGCTGCCGAGCGTGCGGGAGCGTCCGAAGAGCCCAACGCGAGGCTGCGGACCGACGGCCTGGTCCTCCTCGACGGTCTCGTCGACGGGCGGTGCGCTGACGGCCTCGCCGGTCTCGCTCCGGACTCGTGAGGCGCGGCGCTGGAGATCGTCGAACGCCTCGCTCGCCGGCTTCGCGCGGCCGGCACCAAGGTTGCGCTGGCGTGTCAGCTCGCGGCGCACGTCGGCCACCTCACGCTCGGCGCGGGCGAGCATGTCGTCGGCGGCGCGCCGGGCGTCAGCGAGCAGCTCCCCAGCCTCCTTTCGGGCCCTCGAGACGCCCGAGCGAGCGCGCTCACGCTCGTCGGCGGCGGAGGCCCGCTCGGCCTGCGCCGCGTCGAGCGCCGCCTGCTGCTCCTCCTGCGCGGCGGTGATGGCCGCAAGCGTCTCCTCCATGCTGGCGTGCTCGGCCGAGATGCGGGTCCGCGCATCGGCCAGGATGTCGGCCGGCAGGCCGAGGCGCTCGGCGATCGCGAACGCCTGGCTCTTCCCGGGCAGCCCGATCGTGAGCCGGTAGGTCGGCCGCAGGGTCGTGACGTCGAACTCGACCGCCGCGTTCGATACGCCCTCGTGCTCCGTGGCGAACGCCTTCAGCTCCGCGTAATGCGTCGTGGCGGCCACCATCGCGCCGGCGTCGAGGAGCCGCGTCACGATCGCCATGGCCAGCGCCGAGCCCTCGGTCGGATCGGTGCCGGCACCGACCTCGTCGAGCAGCACCAGCGTCGACGGGCCGGCAGCCGCGACGAAGCGCACCACGTTGCGCAGGTGGCTGCTGAAGGTCGACAGCGACTGGGCGATGCTCTGCTCGTCGCCGATGTCGGCCATGACCCGCGTGAAGACCGGCAGCCGCGCCCCGTCGGCGGCCGGAAGGCGCAGCCCGGCCTGGTGCATGAGCGCCAGCAGGCCGAGGGTCTTGAGGCTCACCGTCTTGCCGCCGGTGTTGGGGCCCGTCACGACCAGCGCTCGGTACCCGAAGCGGTCGCCCAGCCGGAGGTCGATCGGCACCGCCGCGTCGCCGAGCAGCGGGTGGCGCGCCGAGAGCAGCTCCGCTGCGTCGTCGGACCGGGCAGGGCGCACCGCGTCCATCTGGGCGCCGAGTCGGGCACGCGCCATCCACAGGTCCGCGCGCGCCAACGCGTCCAGGCTGGCCCGCAGCGACTCGCTCCGCGCCTCGACGGTCGCCGACAGCTCGTCCAGGATGCGCTCCTGCTCGCGCTGCTCGGCCAGCGACGCCTCGGTCCAGGCGTTGTTGAGATCTACCACGGTGAGTGGCTCCACGAACAGCGTCGCGCCCGACGCGCTCTGGTCGTGGACGATCCCCTTGACCCGGCTCTTCGCCTCGGCGCGGATCGGGATCACGTACCGCCCGGAGCGGACGGTGACGATCGCCTCGCCGATGAGCCCGGCCATGGCCTTCGAGCGCAGCATGGCGTTCAGCCGCTCACGGACCCGGTCCTGGGCGGTACGCAGGCGCTTCCGGATCGACGCCAGCTCCGACGAGGCGGTGTCGAGCAGCTCGCCGCTCTCGTCGACGCTTCGGTTGATGCGCTCCGCCAGCTCCGGCGCGGCATCGAGCTCCTCGCGCAATGCGGCAAGATGCGGCCTGCGCCAGCTCCGCAGGCGCGCCTCGAAGCGGCCGGTGGCCTCCAGCGTGTCGGCGATCTCCATCAGCTCGGCCGGGGTGAGCCGGCCGCCGCGCGCGGCGCGCGACAGGGCGACGCGGATGTCGCGCGCGCCACCGATCCCGGCCTGGGCCTGGTCGTCGAGCAGCCGTGCAGCCTCATCGGTCTGATCCTGGAGGAGTCCGACGAGGGTCGCGTCCGGCACCGGGCGCAGCGCCAGCCCGAGCTCGCGCGCCGGCTCGAAGCTGGCCAGCGCCGCCAGCTGCTCGACGATCGCGCCGAACTCGAGGGCGCGCAGCGTGCCGTCGTCGGCCGCGACCGACGCGCGTTCAGCGGCGGGAGACGTGCGGGTCATCTTCGATCCAGAAGCGCAGCGGGCGTGCCGCCCAGCCGGCAGCGTAGTCGACGCCGATGCGAGGCCCGCCACGAATCCGCGGCGCCGGGCCGACGCGCGGCTCGATCCTGACCGGCCCGGTCAGCAGGTCGGTCCCGTTCAGGGTTCGATCGACCCCGAGCGCCTGCGCGACGTTCCCGGGCCCGGAGGCCAGGCGGGTGGCCGGCGGCCGGTCGCCGCGCCTCGTCCGCGCGAGCGCCACGCCCTCGTCGATCTGGAGCGCCCGGACAAGAACCGCCTCGGGTTTGTCGCCGGGTCCAGCGACGACGTTGAGGCAGTGGTGCAGCCCGTAGACGAGGTAGACGTACAGGTGCCCCGGAGGTCCGAACATGACCGCGTTCCGCTCCGTCCGCCCGCGCGACGAGTGCGCCGCCAGGTCCTCCGGCCCGGCGTAGGCCTCGACCTCCACGATTCGGCCGCCGACCGCGCCGTCGGCGGCGGCGTGGACGATCCGCGCCCCGAGCAGGTCGTGCGCCAGCTCGTGGGATGGTCGGTCGAACCAGGTGCGGGACGGAGCCCGGCCGGCGGGCGCCGAGATCACCGCAGGAGGTCGGCGATCTCGGGCGGCACGAAGGGGCGCGCCAGGAAGCCGGCGGTGGGGATGATGGTGTCCCGGAAGAACTGCACCAGCACCGATTCGTTGAGCGCCTCGTAGTAGGTCGCCACCCAGCCGCCCGTCTGGCCGCCGGCCTCGAAGAAGCTGTCGTACACCAGCAGCTGGAAGGTGATGATCATGGCCACGAAGATCAGGCCGAAGATGGCGCCGCCGATCTCGTCGAGCTGCCGCGGAATCGGCAGCCGCGTGCGCTGGTAGAGCGCGCGGATGACGAAGAAGCCGACGATCACGAACAGCACGAACAGGATGATGAAGATGAGCAGCTCGCGACCCGCCGGGGTGAAGGCACGCCAGAATCCGAGCAGGTCGATGATCGGTCCCTTCAGCTGCGCGGCGAGCACGAAGGCCACGATCACGGCCACGCAGTTCAGGACGTAGCGGATCATGCCCTGGGTGAAGCCGGCGAACACGCCGCCGACCAGTGCGAGGATGATCACAAGGTCGAACCAGGTCAGCTGCCCGATCAGGTCCACGCGTTCGCACTCCTCTGGCGGCGGTGATGCCGAGCGCATTCGCTCACGGGCTCGGGCGGGCGCAAGGGTACCAGCCGCCGGACGCGCGCGACAAGGCGCCAAATCCTCCTACCGGATCTCGGCTCCCAGGTGATGCCGCAAGGACCCGCGGACCTTGTTGAGCGCCTTCTCGACGCCGGCCGCGTCGCCGGGGACCTCCGGCTGGAACCGGAAGGCCAGTGCGTAGCTCACCCGGCCCGCGCCGACCTGCTCGCCGCGGTAGGCATCGAACAGCCGGAGCTCGTCGAGCAGCGGGCCGGCGCTCATGCGCGCGATGCGCAGCACCTCGCCGACCGGCGTCGCGTCGGCGACGACGACCGCCAGGTCACGGTCGATCGGCTGGGCGGGCGGCAGCGGACGCGAGCGACGCTCGGCCGGGATCAGGTCGAGCAGGCGGCCGACGTCGATGCCGGCGTCGACCGGGCGGCCGCCGAGGCCCCACGCCTCCACCACGGCGGGATGCACCTCCCCCAGCGACCCGTACGGCCGTCCCGCCGCATCGCACACGAGGCCGGCGCGGCCGGGATGCCGGTGCGGATGCAGGGCGTCCACAGCCTCCGCGAGGTACACGGGACGCGGAGCGCCCAGGGCATCGTGCAGCGCGTCGAGGATGCCCTTCACGTCGGCCACGTCGACATCGCCGGACAGGATCACGCCGAGCTCCCACGACTCGTAGCGGCCGGTGCCCGCCGTTTCCGAGCGCAGGTCGCGCGGCGTCGGCGTGTCGGGGTTGTACGAGTACACCTTGCCGAGGTCGAACAGGCGCACGTCGCGACGCCGCATCCGTGCGTTCTCGGCCACGCCTGCCAGCAGCGAGGGAACCATGACCGGCCGCAGGATGGCGTGTTCCTCGCTCAGGGGGTTGAAGAGCCGCACGAGCTCGGGCCCATTGGCCGCGTACCCGGTTCGCTCGAGGTCGCCGGGGCCGATGAGCGCGTGGCTGACCATCTCGTCCAGCCCCAGGCCGGCCAGGATGCGCCGGATCCGATGGCGTGGCTCGCTCGGATCGGTCCGAAACGGGGGCAGGTCCGCCCGTGGCAGCCTGCCCGGAATGCGCTCGTAGCCGTGGGCGCGCGCGACTTCCTCCGCCACGTCCGCGTCGGACGTCACGTCGAGCCGATGCGACGGGACCCGCACGGTGAGCTCGTCTCCGGAGCCCTCGACGCCGAACTCGAGCGGCCGCAGGAGCGCGCCGATCTCATCAGCGCGCAGCTCGACGCCGAGCAGGCGCGTGACGCGCCCGACGCTCACCGCGATCCGCGGCGCATCCTTCGGCTCGGGGTCGTTGTCGACGATGCCGCGCGCGAGTCGGGCCCCGGTGATCTCGGCGATCAGCTTCGCCGCCCGGTCCGCGGCATAGCGCGGCAGGTCGTGACCGATCCCCTTCTCGTGGCGCATGCTGGCCTCGGAGCGCAGGCCGAGCTGGCGCGCCGTGTTGCGGATGGTGGGACCGTGGAAGACGGCCGATTCCAGGATCACGGTGGTCGTCGCCTCCCCGACCTCGGTCGAGGCGCCGCCCATGATGCCGGCCAGGCCGATTGCACGCTCCTCGTCGGCGATGACCAGCATTCGCTCGTCGAGCCTGCGCTCGACATGGTCGATGGTCTCGAGGGTTTCGCCCCGATGGCCGCGGCGGACGACGATCCGGCCGCCGGGGATCCCCGTCGCGTCGTAGGCGTGCTGTGGCTGCCCGAGCTCGTGCATGACGTAGTTCGTCACATCGACGACGGCACTGATCGGTCGCATGCCGGCCGCGAGGAGGCGGCGCTGCATCCACTCAGGCGACGGGCCGTTCGCGACGCCGTCGAACCAGCGCGCCGTGAAGCGCGGGCAGAGCTCCGGCTCGTCGATCCGCACCGAGACGTGGGCCGCCGCGTCCTCATCGGCCTCGTCGACCGTCGCATCGGGAAGGCGCAGCTCGGCACCGGTGAAGGCGGCGACCTCGCGCGCCAGGCCGACCATCGAGAGCGCGTCGCCGCGGTTCGGCTTCACGTCCACGTCGAGCACCACGTCGCCGACGACCTCCGCCAGGGGCGTGCCGAGCGCGATCTCCTCGCCATGGCCCAGGATGTGGATGCCGTCCGCATCGGCTCCAAGGCCCAGCTCGACGGCGCTGCACAGCATCCCGTTGCTGACCTCGCCGCGGATCTTCGAGCGCTCGATGCGCCGGTCCCCGGCCAGCACCGCGCCGACCAGCGCGGCCGGCACCAGCTGGCCGACCTCGAGGTTCTGCGCGCCGCACACGATCTCGAGCTCGCCGCCGGCGCGCTCGCCCACGTCGACGCGCGTCAGCCACAGGGTGTCGGCGTTCGGGTGGCGGCGAACATCGAGGACGCGGCCGACGACCACATCGGCCCAGCCGGCGCCCTCCGTCTCGATGTCGCTGACCTCCATGCCGCGCATGGTCAGCTCCTCGGCAAGCTGGCGCGGCGTCAGGTCGAAGCTGACGTACTCGCGCAGCCAGGCAAGTGGCACGCGCACGGTCAGCGACCCTCCGCGAACTGCGAGACGAAGCGCAGGTCGGCGCTGAAGAAGAGCCGGATATCGCCGATGGCGTGGCGCAGCATCGTCATCCGGTCGGGGCCCATGCCGAACGCGTAGCCCTGGAACTCGTCCGGGTCGAAGCCGCCGTTGCGCAGCACGGTCGGGTGGACCATGCCGGCGCCCAGGATCGTCATCCAGCCGGTGCGCTTGCAGGCCGGGCACCCTCCCCCGCCGCACACCAGGCAGCCGATGTCGAACGCCACGCTCGGCTCGGTGAACGGGTAGTAGCCGGGACGGAAGCGGGTGCGCACGTCGCGGCCGTACACGGCGCGGGCAACTTCCTCGAGCAGGCCCTTGAGATCGGCCAGGCTCGTATCCCGGTCGACGACCAGGCCCTCGACCTGGAAGAACTCGAAGCCGTGGCTGGCGTCCACCGCCTCGTAACGGAAGCAGCGACCGGGGGTGAGGACCCGGATGGGCGCCTCGAGCGCCCGCATGGCCCGCATCTGGACCGGGCTGGTGTGGGTGCGCAGGATGGTGCCGTCGCCGGCGGGCTCCGGATGCCCGGCCTCGATGCTGCCCGGCTCGGCCACGAACAGGGTGTCCCACAGGTCGCGCGCCGGGTGGTCCTCTGGGATGTTGAGCAACTCGAAGTTGTACTCGTCGGTCTCGATCTCCGGCCCCTCGAAGACCTCGAAGCCGTAGGCGTGGAAGATCTCGCGCAGGTCGCGCATGAGGGTCTGGACCGGGTGGAGATGGCCGACCGGCACCGGTCGCCCGGGCGCCGACATGTCGATCGCCTCCGTCGCCAGCCGAGCCTCCAGGTCGCCGTGGCGCAGCGCCTCGAGACGTTCCCCGATCGCGGCCTCCAGCTCGCGGCGCACCTCGTTCGCGCGCTGCCCGATGGCCGGACGCTCGTCAGCCGGGACCGATCCCAGCTCCCGCAGCAGGGCGGTCAGGCGCCCGCTGCGCCCGAGAAGCTCGTGCCGCAGCGCTTCCACCTCGACGGCGTCGCTCGCGCGCGCCAGGGAAGCGCGGGCCTCTGCGTCGATCCGCGCAAGCTCATCAACGAGCGTCATGGCCGGCGACGCTTCCTGCCCTCAGCTCTCGATCCGAACGCACGAGCCTCGTGCTGCCGTGCACTCGTGCACTCGGACGAAGGGCTGACGGTCGCGGGATGGCGAAGGAAGGGGCTCATCGGTCTCTCGAATCATCGGGGAAAACGAACGACCCTGCCCCGGATTCCGGGACAGGGTCGCAGATGACCGGCGGCGAACCGCCGGTCAGCCGGTAAAGGCGGCCTTGGAAGTTTCGACGATCGCGGCGAAGGCGGCAGGCTCCCGGATGGCGAGGTCGGCGAGCATCTTGCGGTCGACCTCGACGCCTGCCGACTTCAGGCCGGCGATGAAGCGGCCGTACGGCACGCCGTGCTGGCGTGACGCGGCGTTGATGCGCTCGATCCACAGGCGCCGCATGTCGCGCTTTCGGTTGCGGCGGTCACGGTAGGCATACACAAGGGCGTGGATGAGCGCCTCGCGGGCCGGCCGGATCAGCGTGGATCGGGTGCCACGACGCCCCTCGGCGCGGCCGAGCAGCTTCTTGTGGCGCTTGTGGGCGGTGACGCCTCGCTTGACGCGTGACATCGGCTACTTCGCCTTGCCGGCGTACGGCATGAGGCGCTCGAGCGCCTTGGTGTGCGTCGCGGACGCCTCGGCCACGCCGGCGTAGCGGCGGGCACGACGGCTCGACTTGATCTCGAGGTGGTGGCCACGCCACGCCTTCGGACGGACCCACTTCCCGGATCCGGTCTTCCGATAGCGCTTGGCCGTTCCCTTGTGGGTCTTCATCTTCGGCACGGTTCGTCTATCCCTGCTGCGCCGGCGCTTCGGTCGCGGCCGGGGCGGTGGCCCCGCTTGGCGGAGCCGGAGCCCTGGCGGCGATCGCGTCGCCGATGGTGTCGCCGGCGTCCGTGGAAGGCTCCACGTCACCGTTCTCGGTCTTCTTCTCGGGCCGCTTCTCGAGCGGCGCCATCACGATGTACATGCTGCGACCCTCGAGGAGCGGCTGCCGCTCGACGGTCCCGTGCTCGGCCAGCACTTCGGCCGTGCGAATGAGGAGGTCACGCCCGAGGTTCGCGTGGCTGATCTCGCGCCCGCGGAAGCGGACGGTGACCTTGACGCGGTCCCCCTTGTCGAGGAACTCGGCCGCGCGCCGCGCCTTCGTGTTGAGGTCGTGGACGTCGATCTTGACGGCCAGCCGAACCTCCTTGAAGGTCTGCGACTTCTGCTTCTTCTTCTGTTCGCGCTCGCGCTTCTGGAGCTCGTACTTGTATTGACCGTAGTCGAGGATTCGGCAGACCGGCGGGACCGCGGTGGGCGCCACCTCCACGAGGTCGAGCCCCTTCTCCTGGGCGAGGGCATACGCTTTTGCGGTGGGCATGACGCCCAGCTGCTGCCCTTCATCGTCGATGACCCGTACCTCTCGGATCCGGATCAGCTCATTGATGCGGAGGTCCCTTGCCAGCTTACGTGCTCTCCTTCAACAACAAGGCCACCTCACCGATCACCGACGGGTGGCCCTGCAACGTACGCGAAATGCCGGCGGATGATACACCCAGATCGAACGCATGGTCAACGCGCGGCAGGCTCCAGCGCGAACAGCGGAATGCGTCGCTTCGTGCGGCGCTGGTAGGTCGCGTACAACGGGAATTGCTCGCACACCAGGTCCCACAGTCGATCGCGCTCGGGGCCGTCGACCTCGGTGGCGTTGACCGAACGCACCTCGCTCCCGACGATCACGGTCGCCCGCGGCTCGTCACGCAGGTTGGCTGCCCAGGCTGGATCCCGGGCTGATCCGCCACGCGACCCGACGACCACCAGGCGCTCGCCGTCGTCGAAGGCGTAGAGCGTCACCGGGCGCTGCTCGCCGCTCCGGCGACCCATGGTGGTGAGCATGACCTGGCGCTTCATTGATCAGCGGCTACTCCATGGCCCGCCGGCGAGCCGCTCCCCCGCCGAGCGAGCCGAGGTCGACGACCACGGCGACCCCGAGCCACAGCCAGTCGATGCCGCTGACGCCGCCGGAGGCCACCAGGACGTACATGAGCGTCGTCCACGGCGCGAGGACGAAGCCGAGGATCGGGACGAGAACGTTGTCGAACGTGGCCGACCAGCGGGCCATGTCGAGCAGCCACCAGATCACCATCACCAGCCGCGGGCTGAAGATGAGCGCGAAGATCACGAGGCACATCGGGCGGGACCTCCGTCAGCGGGGATAGTCGTAGAAGACCGCGACCTGGCGGCCGTCCGGATCGGCGAGACGGAAGCTGCGCGTCCCTTCCCAGTGATCGCCCGACGGAGGCGCTGCCAGGGCAAACCCTCGGCGGCCGAGCTCCTGGGCCCAGGCATCGACCTCGGATGCCGTCTCGACCTTGAAGCCGATCTGGATCCCATCGCGCGTGGCCGTCTCGCCGCGCCTGAAGCTCAGCTCGAAGCCACCGAGCTCGAGGTCGGCACCGCCCTCGTCGGCGACCAGGCGGCGAAAGCCGAAGGCCGACTCATAGAACTCGGCGACGCGCGGCGGGTTGGTCGACAGGAGGGCCAGCTGACCGATGGCGCGCATCTTCCTCACGGCCACGACCTCGGAACGCGCCGTACGGCGGCGGCTTCCTTCCATGCGCCAACGGCAATGGCGTCGTATGAGGGGACGCGACCGATCACTCGGCTTCCGCAGCCACCGGCCACAGCTCGCGAGAGGCGTTGCGCCCACGCAGGTCGGCGATGAACTCCTCGAGCGGCACGCCCTGCGACGACTCGCCGGTCCGCAGCCGTGGCGAGACGGCGCCGGCCTCGGCATCGCGGTCGCCGACCACGACCATCACCGGGATCTTCTGCTCCTGGGCGTCGCGCAGCTTGAGCTGCATGCGCTCGGATCGGTCGTCGACCTCGGCGCGCAGGCCGGCATCGGCGAGGGCGTGGCGCACGGAGGCGGCGTACTCGAGGTGCCGGTCGGCGATCGGCACGACCATGACCTGCACCGGCGCCAGCCAGAACGGGAAGGCACCGGTGTAGTGCTCGGTGATGATGCCGATGAAGCGCTCGAACGACCCGTAGATGGCGTAGTGGATCACGACCGGCCGCTCGAAGCCGCCGTCGGCGGCGCGGTACTCGAGGTCGAAGCGCTGCGGCAGCTGGTAGTCGGCCTGGATGGTGGCCATCTGCCACTCGCGGCCGAGGGCGTCCTCGATGAAGATGTCGATCTTCGGCGCGTAGAACGCGCCGCCGCCCTCATCGAGCGCGTAGGACATGCCGTCCTCGTCGAGCCGCTCCCGCAGCCGGTTCTCGGCCTTCTCCCAGAACTCGTCGGAGCCGAGCCGCTTCTCGGGGCGGGTGGCGAGCTTTGCCCGCGGCTCGAAGCCGAACGGGGCGTACTGCCTGCGCACGAGGGAGAGGGCGAGGCGCAGCTCGTCGTCGACCTGGTCGTCGCGGCAGAAGACGTGCGAGTCGTCCTGGGTCAGCTGGCGGACGCGGAACATCCCCGCCAGTACGCCGGTGCGCTCCTTGCGGAACAGCACCGAATAGTCCGCGAAGCGG
>CAYVCE010000067.1:0-2728 GCA_964449915.1 uncultured Steroidobacteraceae bacterium
GTCCTGCGCCTGGCCGCCGACGTCCCCCACGCGCTGCGCGATGCCGACGTCCTGTTCCCGGTGCTCGGGATCGTGCTCGGTCGACGCGCCGGGTCGGCTGTCGCCGCCATCGACGGCCTGCCGCCCGGCCAATCGGAAGACAGGCTCAAGGCGATCGGTGCCGCCGCTGCCTCGTCCGGCCCGGTGGCCATGTTCCACGTCGTCGGCTCCACGCCCGAGGCGCCCACGCTCGGCGACGCGCTCCAGCACCAGCCGCCGGAAGGCGAGGAGGAGATCGGCATCGAGGTGCTGCGAGCCGTCCGGGACGAGCTGACCACGGCGTCCGGTGAGCGGCTGACGGCCATCTCGCTCGGCACGCCGCACGCCTCGGCCGCGGAGCTCGCTCGATACGCGGACCAGCTCGGCGACCGGCGCGTGCACCCCGAAGTCGAGTGCATCGTCTCGACGGGGCGCGAGGTGATGGCGCGGGCGCCGGACACCGTCGCGCGGCTGCGCGCCGCGGGGGTCGAGATCCTCGTCGACACGTGCAGCTACGTCGCGCCGATCCTGCGCAACCCGCGTGGCCCGGTGATGACCGACTCGGGCAAGTGGGCCTACTACGCCCCGGGCAACATCGGCGCCGAGGTGGTGTTCGGGTCGAGCCGCGAGTGCATCGAGTCGGCCGTGGCCGGGCACGTCGTCCGCGATGGTCGGCTGTGGGGCGGCGCGTGAGCGATGTCGCCGGTCGGGCGCTCGTGCTCGACGAGTCGCTGAGCCTGTGGGGCGGCATGGATCCCGCCACCGGCGAGCTGATCGACGCGAGGCACCCGCAGCGCGGCGCAACCTTGACCGGACGCGTCGTGGTCATGCCGTCCGGGCGAGGCTCGTCCTCGTCAGCATCGGTGCTCGCCGAGGCGGTTCGTGCCCGGACGGCGCCAGCGGCGATCGTGCTCGGCGAGCCGGACCTGATCCTGGCGGTCGGCGCCGCCGTCGCCGAGGAGCTGTATGGGGTCGTCGTGCCCGTCGTCGTCGTGGCGGCCGCGCGGTTGGCGGAGATCGTCGACGGCGCCGAGCTTCGGATCGGCCCCGATGGAAGCCTCCACGTCGGCGCTCGATGACTCGACGCTGCACTGACCGGATTACACTGCGCTGATGGACCTATGGGCACCGCTCGAGACCGAGGATCCGGAGATCTGGCAGGTCGTGCGCGACGAAGAGGAGCGCACGCGCTCCCACCTGGAGCTGATCGCCTCCGAGAACTACCCGAGCCTGGCCGTGCTGCAGGCGATGGGCACGGTCCTCACCGGCAAGTACGCCGAGGGCTACCCGGGGCGCCGCTACTACGGCGGCTGCGAGGTCGTCGACGTGGCCGAGAACCTGGCCCGCGACCGCGCGAAGGAGCTGTTCGGCGCCGAGCACGTCAACGTCCAGCCGCACGCCGGCGCGCAGGCCAACATGGCCGTCTACCACGCGCTGCTCCAGCGCGGCGACACCGTCCTCGGCCTCAGCCTCGACCAGGGCGGCCACCTCACCCACGGCTCGCCGGTGAACTTCTCCGGGCAGTACTACGGCTTCGTGGCCTACCACGTCGACCGCACCACGCACCTGATCGACATGGACGAGGTCCGCTCGCTGGCCCGCGAGCACCGCCCGAAGATGATCGTGACGGGTGCGACCGCCTACCCCCGCGTCTGGGACTTCGCGGCATTCCGTGAGATCGCCGACGAGGTCGGTGCTCTCCTCTTCACCGACATGGCCCACTTCGCGGGCCTGGTCGCGGCCGGGGTCCACCCGTCGCCCATCCCGCACTCGGACGTCGTGACGACCACGACCCACAAGACCCTGCGCGGGCCACGAGGCGGCATGATCCTGTCGCGCGAGGCGCACGCAAAGGCGATCGACAAGAGCGTCTTTCCCGGCCTCCAGGGCGGGCCGCTCATGCACGTGATCGCCGCCAAGGCGGTCGCCTTCCGCGAGGCGATGTCGCCCGAGTTCCGCGCCGATCAGCGGGCGACCGTCGACAACGCCAGGGTTCTGGCGGCATCGCTCGCCGAGGCCGGCGCCACCATCATCTCGGGCGGCACCGACAACCACCTCATGCTCGTCGACGTGCGGCCGCTGGGCGTGAACGGCAAGGAGGCCGATGCGGCCCTCGGCGAGGTCCGGATCACGGTGAACAAGAACACGATCCCGTACGACCCGGAGAAGCCGATGATCGGCTCCGGTATCCGGGTCGGCACGCCCGCGGTGACCTCGCGCGGCATGCGCGAGGCGGAGATGCGCGAGATCGCCTCGCTCATCGTGGCCGGCATCGCGGCACGCGGCGACGAAGCCGCGCAGGACGACGTCCGGCGGCGCGTGGCCGCCATCGCCGACCGCTTCCCGGTGCCAGGGCTGCCGAGCACGCGCGCCGTCGCCGAGGTGCCTGCCTGAGGGCTGGCTCCTTCATCGTCGCTCACTCCGTCCTTGCGTGTATCGGCCACTGCCTGCCGGCTGCATCCATCGGTGGACTGCGACAGCCAACCAAGGGCCTCCAGCCCCGCGTCTGCAATCGCGGGCGGAGTAATCGGCTACGACATGGCCGACACACGCGTCCCCGGAATGGCCCGGGCGGCGACCGGGCGCCCGTTCGCGCCCCAGGAAAGGCTCCGGTATACTCCCGGCGTCCGACCGCTGTGAGTCGAACTCGAATGGCACAACTGACGCCGCTGGGGCTCATCAAGATCCTGGCCCAGGTGACCGCGATCAT
>CAYVCE010000068.1:0-10589 GCA_964449915.1 uncultured Steroidobacteraceae bacterium
CGCCGGCGTCATGCGTGGGTAGGTTGAGCAGGTGGTGAGCTCCGCTGACTGTAGATCAGCCGTCTTCGACTGTGGGGGTTCGATTCCCTCCCTGCCCACCAACGCTTCCCATCCGAAGAGCCTCCCTCGGCCGGCCGAACCTCGCTTCGCGACATAGATTTACGAAGGTTGACCGATGGTTGCGCAGAATCGGCCGGTCCTGCGACACTTCGCAGAACCGCGACGCGACGACGTCGAGGCCCACGTAGCTCAGCAGGCAGAGCACTTCCTTGGTAAGGAAGAGGTCTCCGGTTCGAACCCGGACGTGGGCTCCACCCATCGCCGCGCCGCATCGATGACCGATTTCGCAGCGGAGGCGCTTCCCGAGCGGTGGATCCCAACGTCATCCTTCCCTTCGCGAGCAGCGCGCTGTCCTTCGTCTTCGCCGCGATGGTCGCCGACCAGTGGTGGCGCCGGCGGCAGCCGTACCAGCTGGTGTGGACGATCGGCCTGCTGTGGTACGGCATCAGTGCCGGCACCGAGTTCTGGGGCAGCGCGTTCGGCTGGAGCGAGCCGCTCTACCGCGCCTGGTACCTCATCGGTGCCTTCGGCGTGGCGGCATGGCTCGGGCTCGGGACCGTCTTCCTGCTGAACCGCACGCGGTTCGGCTACGTGGTGGCCTTCAGCATCTTCGCCGGCGGCCTGTTCAGCATCCTGTCCGGCCTGGCGCGCGCGAACGAGGGTGACCCGGCGTCGGGCGGGACGATCCTCGCGGTCGTCGCCTTCGCTGGTGCGGCGGCAGTGGCGGTGGCGCTGGTGACACGCTTCCGACGAGCCTGGATGGCGCCGCTCGCCGGGGCGATCCTGGTGGTGGCGTCGGCGCTCGCGACCGTGCTCGTGCTGAGCGCACCGGTCGACGCACCCGGCTACCACATCGACGCCACGGGCGTGCCGACCGGGGAGGCGTTCCCGTCGGATCTCCGCGTCCTCACGCCGCCGTTCAACATCGCGGGTGCCTTCGCGCTCGTGTTCGGCGCGGTGTACTCCGCCTACATCTTCATGCCCAAGGTTCGCGTCATGCGGGTCGCCGGCGGCCCGCCCGTCCTGGGCGCTATCGGACGGGCCATGGCGGTGGTCGTCAACTTCGTGGCCTCGCTGCCCGGGACGTGGCGCGCCTTCCGGGCAGGCACCCTCAACTCGCGGGTGCCGGCCACGATCCTCATCGCCATCGGCGGCTTCATCCCCGGCTGGACGAGCGGCCTGAACCGCTTCGGTGTGACGTGGGCCTTCTTCATGGGCGAGCTGCTCGGGGTGATCTTCATCTTCGTGGGGTTCCTCGTCAGCATCGAGGTCTTCAGCGACGTGCGCCTGCCGTTCACGCGGATCATCCTCGTGCGCCGGCCGCCGCGCGCGCACCCGAACGAGTCGCGCTCCGGGTCGTAGCGTCGGTCACTGGCGAATGGCCCGCGTTGACACCGAGCGCGGCCGGCCATAGAATCTGGAAGCTTCCCTCGGTGTCCCGGCCCTAGTTCAGCGTGGCCGCGAAACCGGGGATGAGACGTTTGGAGACACCGTGGCAAAGGCTGAGAACCGACCCGTGATCGCACTGGCGTGCACCGTCTGCAAGGAGCGCACGTACAGCACACGCAAGAACAAGAGGAACGATCCCGGGCGCATGGAGCTGAACAAGTTCTGCCCACGCTGCCGGCAGCACCAGCTGCACCGGGAGACCAAGTAGGAGGCTGCCCTTGTCGGAGGGTGCAACGCGGAGGGGTGTAGCTCAATTGGTAGAGCACTGGTCTCCAAAACCAGCGGTTGCAGGTTCGAGTCCTGTCGCCCCTGCCACCTCCCGGACGCGACGGCCGACACGTTCACCCTCACCACCCCGCATCAAGCCGTAGCAGGAAGAACGAACCGATCGTGTTGACCGGAATGCGCCGCTATCTTGTCGAGAGCTGGGCCGAGCTGAAGAAGGTCGCCTGGCCGACTCGAGAGACCGTGGTCCGCCTGACCCTCCTGGTCATTGGGGTCTCCATCGCGGTGGGGATCTACATCTTCGTGCTCGACAGCATCTTCAACACGCTCGTGGACCAGGTGATCTGACATGGCTGATGAGACGACGACGACATCCGACACGGTGAGCGAGACACGCAACGAGGCGCGCGAGGCCGCCCGACTGTCGCGCGAGGCG
Source organism: uncultured Steroidobacteraceae bacterium (assembly GCA_964449915.1). Taxonomy (GTDB): domain Bacteria; phylum Chloroflexota; class Limnocylindria; order QHBO01; family QHBO01; genus JACDBZ01. Next base: position 2,171 of record CAYVCE010000068.1, read on the forward strand.
CCGCGCCCGGGCGACATGCCCGAGGCCGACCGATCGAAGAAGCAGTGGTACGTCATCCACACCTACTCGGGCTACGAGAACAAGGTGAAGACGAACCTCGAGCACCGCATCGAGTCGATGGGCGTGGAAGACCAGATCTTCCAGGTCCTGGTGCCGATGGAGGAGGAGATCGAGATCCGCAACGGCCAGCGCCAGACGGTGAACCGCAAGGTGTTCCCGGGCTACGTGCTGGTCGAGATGGCGATGAGCGACGAGAGCTGGTACGTCGTGCGCAACACGCCGGGCGTCACCTCGTTCGTCGGCTCGGGCAACCGCCCGCTGCCGCTGGACGAGAACGAGGTCAAGAAGATCCTCAAGCAGATGGGGGTCGAGACGCCGAAGTTCAAGGTCCAGTACAGCAAGGGCCAGAGCGTGCGCGTCAAGGACGGCCCGTTCGCCGAGTTCATCGGCACCGTCGACGAGGTCAACCCGGAGCGCAACAAGGTCAAGGTGCTCGTCAGCATCTTCGGCCGCGAGACGCCAGTCGAGCTCGACTTCCTGCAGATCGAGAAGCTCTAGAGGAGCGGCGGAGTATATACGCATATACTCCCGGCCCTCCACAGAACGGATGGCGGCGCGGAAGCACCGCCGAACCACCAGAGGGAGGGGCGCATCGGCCCCGATAGAACCTCGAGAGGAGACGCATGGCAAAGAAGATCAGGGCGATGCTGAAGGTTCAGGCGCCCGCCGGTGCCGCCACCGCGGCACCCCCCGTCGGGCCGGCCCTCGGCCAGCACGGCATCAACATCATGGAGTTCATCAAGGCCTTCAACGAGCGCACCGCCGACCTGCGCGGCTACGTCGTGCCGGCCGAGATCACGGTCTTCGAGGACCGCAGCTTCACCTTCGTGACGAAGGCGCCGCTGGCGGCCGCGCTCCTCAAGCGCGCCGCGGGCGTCGAGTCGGGCTCCGCGATCCCCAACAAGGACATGGTCGGCCGCGTGACGCGCGCCCAGGTGCGCGAGATCGCCGAGATGAAGATGCCCGACCTCAACGCCAACGACGTCGAGCATGCCATGAAGATCATCGAGGGCACCGCGCGCTCGATGGGCATCGAGGTGGCCTGACATGGCGAAGCACGGCAAGAAGTACGTCGAGGCCGCCAAGCTCGTGGAGCCTGAGCGCCGCTACGCGATCGACGAGGCCGCCGAGCTGCTCCCGAAGCTGTCGATCAGCAAGTTCGACGGCACGGTCGAGGTGCACCTGCGCCTGGGCGTCGACCCGCGCCACGCCGACCAGCTCGTGCGCGGCACGGTCGTGCTGCCGCACGGCACCGGCAAGACGAGCCGCGTGATCGTGTTCGCGCAGGGCGAGAAGGCACAGGAGGCGCTGCGCGCCGGCGCCGACGAGGTCGGCGGCGACGACCTCGTCAAGCGCATCGACGCCGGCTGGTTCGACTTCGACGTGGCCATCGCCACGCCCGACATGATGGGCACCGTCGGCCGGCTCGGAAAGAAGCTCGGCCCGCGCGGCCTGATGCCGAACCCGAAATCGGGGACCGTCACGTTCGACATCGAGCGCGCGGTCGGCGAGATCAAGTCCGGCCGCATCGAGTTCAAGGTCGACCGCGCCGGGATCGTCCACGTCCCGGTCGGCCGCGCGAGCTTCACCCCCGAGCAGCTGGCCGCCAACGTGGCGACCCTGGTGGACGCGGTGCAGCGCGCCAAGCCCACCGGCGCCAAGGGCACCTACATGCGGAGCCTGACCGTGGCTCCCACGATGGGCCCGGGCGTTCGGATCGACATCCCATCCGCCCTGGCTCTCGCCAACGCATAGCCGCGTCAAAGACGCCGAGGCGCTCATCGGCTAGGATGGCGCCTCACCAACCGAAGAAGCCGAAGACCGCGATGCGTACCGGGTGAGAGCCCCGGACCAATCGTCGGCCCCGATGAGGCCGCGGCACGCGCAGGCACGATGACGAATTCGCTGATCGACGGCGGTTCCTCGTGCGGCGCGCGCACCCGTGTCGCCGCAGTGGGACCGCCGTTTTCGCATGCAGTGGAGGAGTGGAAGAAGGAACCGATGCCGACCGACATCAAGCGCCAGGCCGTCACCGAGCTCGCGGAGCTGCTCCGCTCGAGCTCGGCCATCGCCGTGGCCGATTACCGGGGCCTGAAGGTCTCGGACATGCAGGCCGTGCGCAGGACGCTCCGCGACAGCGGCGTCCAGCTCACCATCGCCAAGAACCGCCTGCTGAAGATCGCCGCCGACGAGGCCGACCGTGCCGAGCTCAAGCCCCTTCTGGAGGGTCCGACGGCGCTGGCCACCATCGACGGCGACGAGGCGGCCATGGCGAAGGCCCTGGCCGACGCCCTGCGACCGTATGCCCGCGTCGGCATCAGCGTCCGCGGCGGGATGCTCGGCAATCGGGCGATCGACGCGTCGCAGCTGACGCGCCTGGCCACCCTGCCGTCGCGCGACGTGCTGCTCGCCAAGATCGCCGGCGGCATGGCCGCCCCGCTGAGCGGCATGGCCAACGTGCTGGCCGCCAACATCCGCAACCTCGCCAACGTGCTCAATGCCGTGGCCGACAAGAAGAGAGAGACATCCGACGCGGCCTGACCGCCGCCTCGAGCTGAACGAACAGGAGAACCGATACCGATGGCGACCAAGACCCTGGACAAGGACCAGATCCTCGAGGCGATCGACACGATGACCGTCCTCGAGCTGAGCGAGCTGGTCAAGGCATTCGAGGAGCGCTACGGCGTGACCGCCGCGGCCCCCGCGGCCGCCGCAGCTGCCCCGGCCGCGGGTGGCGATGGCGCGGCCCCAGCCGCCGCCGAGGAGCAGACCGAGTTCGACGCCGTCCTCACCGAGGTTGGCGCGAACAAGATCCTCGTCATCAAGGCCGTGCGCGAGCTGACCGGCCTGGGGCTCAAGGAGGCGAAGGACCTCGTCGACGCTGCCCCCAAGGCAGTCAAGGAGGGCGTCGCCAAGGAGGAGGCCGAGGCGGCCAAGGAGAAGCTGGCCGAGGCGGGCGCGACCGTCGAGATCAGGTAAGCGCAGCCCCTCGCCACCACTCGAAGAGCGCCGGCCCACTGGGCCGGCGTTCTGGCTTCCCCGCACCGCCTCGGTCTGCTATGGTGAGCATCCGCCCAGCAGTGAGCAATTGCTCACGACCCGCCTGGAGACCGAGTTGCCCGAAGAGCTCACGTGGGACGAGCACGAGCTGCTTGCCCGAATCGCTCACCGGTCCTACATGGACGGCCGCACCCAGGGCCAGATCGCCGAGGAGTTTCGGCTCTCACGTCCGAAGGTGCAGCGGCTCCTCGAACGGGCGCGCTCGTCCGGGGTCGTCGACATCCATATCGACCTGCCGCTCGGGCTCGACCTGGACCTCGAAGCTCGCCTGGTGCGGACCTTCGGCCTGACCGACGTCATCGTCAGTCCGCGGCGTCCCGATCCCGACGCGCAGCGAGACGGCGTGGCCAGGAGCGCGGCCGGGTATCTGGAGCGGAGGCTGAGCGACGGCGCTGCGGTGGCGGTAAGCCACGGTCGCGACATCGGCGCGATCCCGCGGTTCTTCCGGCCCGGCGTGCCGATCGCGTGCACGTTCGCGAGCGCGATGGGAGGGTCGCCGCACGTCGACGCGCCGACCAACCCGAACGAGATCTGCCACGCCCTCGCCGAGAAGAGCGGTGGCCGCGGCGTGAGCCTCTACGCGCCCGCGTACGTCGAAAGCCCGGAGGTCCGCGACGGTCTGCTGGAGCAGGAGGCGGTGGCCCAGGCGCTCAAACTGGCTGGCACCGCCGACCTGGCACTCATCGGTATCGGCGGCACCGACGATGCCTGCACCATGGTGCGCAGCGGGTGCCTGTCGCTCGATGAGATCGCCCGCCTGCGCGAACAGGGCGCGGTCGGTGACGTCCTCGGTAACTACGTCGACGCGGAAGGAACGCTGATCGCCGCGCCGCACAGCCGCCGCCTGATCGCGCTCTCGATCGATGACCTGCGACGCATTCCAACCGTGATGGCCGTCGTGAGCGGGCCTGAGAAGCCGCGCGCGATCCTGGGCGTGCTGCGCGCGCGAATCGTCGACGTGCTGATTGTTGACGAGGGCAACGCCCGAACCGTCCTCGATCTCGCCGCCGAGCAGTCAGGAGGTGGGTAGTGCCCGTCGTGGCGACCGGAGAGATCATCGACCGAGCCTTTGCCGATCGCTATGGCGTCGCGGCCATCAACGTCGTGAACGACCTGACGATGGAGGCGGTGCTGGGGGCCGCGGAGGAGCTTCGGTCGCCGCTCATCGTCCAGACATCGGTCAAGACGGTGCAGTCCGTGGGCGCGGACGTGCTGTTCGCCATGTGGTCGGCCATGACCGAGCGGATCACGGTGCCGGTAGCGCTTCACCTCGACCACTGCCCGGATCGTGCCGTCATCAGCCTGTGCCTCGAGAAGGGCTGGAACTCGGTTCTCTTCGACGGCTCGAAGCTGAGCGTGGAGCAGAACAAGCTCCAGTGCATCGAGGTCGTGGCAGAGGCGAATCGGTACGGCGCGCTGGTGGAGGGCGAGATCGAGGGCTTCAAGCGGGTCGAGGACATCGCCGACGACGAGCCCGCCGACGAGCAGACGCTCGAGACCGCCATCGACTTCATTCGTGCGACGGGCGTGGACGTCTTCGCGCCCGCCATCGGCAACGCGCACGGCATGTACCGGACGGCGCCGCAGCTCGACAACCAGCGGGTGACCGATATCGTCGAGGCCACCGGGATTCCCGTCGCGCTGCATGGGGGGACGGGCATGACCCCGGAGCAGTTCAGCGACCTCATCGGCCGCGGCTGCGCCAAGGTCAACATCTCGACCGCGCTGAAGATCCGGTTCATGCAGTCCGGCTACGACTACATGACCGAGCACTCCGCGCAGTACGACCCGCCGTCGCTGTTCGCGCACCAGCGCGAGGCCGTCGTCGAGATGTCGCGCGAGCACATGCGGATGTTCGGAAGCGTCGGGAAGGCCTGGTGAGCGCCGTCATCTTCGACTGCGACGGCGTTCTCGCCGATACCGAGCGCGACGGCCACCGGCTCGCCTTCAACCGGACGTTCCGGGAGTTCAAGCTGCCGATCGAGTGGTCAGCGGAACGATACGGCGACAAGCTCCAGATCGCCGGCGGCAAGGAGCGCATGGCCAGCGAGCTGACGCCCGAGTTTGCCCGCGCTAACGGCCTGCCCGAAGACCCCGAGGGCCAGGCCGCTCAGCTGGCGACATGGCATCGGCGCAAGACGGAGATCTACACGGAGCTCGTCGCCGCGGGCGCCCTGCCGACTCGGCCCGGGATCCGGAGGATCATCACCGAGGCGCAGGATGCGGGCTGGACGCTCGCGGTCGCCTCGACCTCGGCGGAGCCATCGGTCCGCGCCATCCTCGAGCAGGCCATCGGTCCTGAGCGGGCCGGCCGGTTCGACCTCGTGCTTGCCGGCGACGTCGTCGCGCGGAAGAAGCCCGCCCCTGACATCTACCTGCTCGCGCTGGAGCGCCTGGGGCTGCCCGCGGCGGAGGTTCTCGTCATCGAGGACTCCCGTAACGGCCTCCGTGCCGCGTCCGGTGCCGGCCTGCGATGCGTGATGACCGTCAACGGCTATACGGAGGACGAAGACCATAGCGAAGCGATTCTGGTGGTCACGTCGCTCGGCGACCCGGGCGGCGAGCGGACGCGGGTGATCGCGAACCGCGGCTCGGCGCGGCCGGCCGAGTACGTCACCCTGGCCGACCTGGAGCGATGCCTCGCATCGTGAACCCCGAGGAGGTTCGAATGGGACAACCTGCGCTCGGCGACGTCGACCTCGTCCTCAAGACGATGGCGACGACGATCGTCGACAACGCGGACCACTTCGCGCAGCTCGACGCGGTGGCCGGAGATGGCGACTTCGGCTATTCGCTCCGGAACGGGTTCGAGGTGGTGTTGAGCGATTACGACACGTTCGACCGGACGAGCGTGGGAACGCTGCTCAAGAAGGTCGGGTTCGTCATCTCCGGCAAGGTCGGGGGCGTGAGCGGGCCGATCTGGGGGACTGCATTCCTTCGGGCTGCAGCGGAGGCAGGGGAGCGGACCGAGCTGGCGCCGGACGAGCTCATCGCCGTCCTGAGGGCCGCGATCACCGGGATCATGCAGCGCGGCGAGGCATCACTGGGCGACAAGACCCTGCTCGACGCACTTGTCCCGGCGGTCGACAGCCTCGAGGAGAGCTTCAAGAGCCCCATCGAGGACGGGGGGATCGCCGCGCTGCAGCGAGCTGCCGACGTGGCGACCAAGGCCGCCGAGGACACCATGGGCATGCTCGCCATGCGCGGCCGCGCCGCGTATACCGGCGACCGCAGCCGTGCATCCGTCGATGCGGGGGCGACGGCCATCGGCGTGATTCTCCAGGACATCAGCGCCGCGTGGCGCGATAGGTACAGCCACCGACAGGAGGCCCAAGCGTGAAGAAGTTCGTCAACGACCCGCGTCAGTTCGTCCCCGAGATGCTGACCGGCATCCAGCTCGCGAGCGGGGGAGCGCTCAAGTACGAGCCCAAGTACAACCTCATCTATCGGGCCGACATGCCGAAGGATGACAAGGTGTCCATCATCCAGGGCTCTGGCTCCGGCCATGAGCCCGCCCACACGATGATCGTGGGTCCCGGCATGCTCGATGGCGCGTGCCCTGGCGACGTCTTCGCCGGGCCGCCGGTCGAGTTCGTGTACGAGACCTCCAAGCTCCTCAACACGCCGAAGGGCATCCTGCACATCGTCAACAACTACACCGGCGACCGCACGGCGTGGGAGATGGGCAAGGAGATGTGCGAGGCCGACGGCATGAAGATCGGCACGCTCCTCGTCAACGACGACGTTGCCGTGAAGGACTCCACCTGGACGGTCGGTCGGCGCGGGGTGGCCGGAAACTTCTTCGTCATCAAGGCCGTGGGCGCCGCATCGGAGAAGGGGGCGGAGCTCGACGAGCTGGTCAGCATCGGCGAGCGGGTGATCGCCAACGTGCGCACCATGGGCATCGCGCTCACCTCGTGCACGCCGCCGGTGCGCGGCACGCCCCTGTTCGAGATCGGGGACGACGAGATGGAGGTCGGGATCGGCATCCACGGGGAGCCGGGACGGCGGCGCACGAAGGTGGTGCCGGGCAGCGAGATCGTCGACATCCTGCTGGACGCGATCGTGCCGGACCTGCCGTTCGCATCGGGCGACGAGGTGGCGCTCATGGTGAACGGACTGGGCGGTACCCCGATCAGCGAGCTGTACCTGCTGTACGGCATCGCCCACGCGAAGCTCGCAGAGCAGGGGATCACGGTCTTCCGCAGCTACGTGAACGAGTACTGCACCTCTCTCGAGATGGCGGGTGCATCGATCACCCTGCTCAAGGTCGACGGCGAGCTGAAGGAGCTGCTGCTCGCGCCGGCGGAGATCTCGTACCGGGTCTTCTGACCGACTGGCGACGTGGCCGCTCGACGGGGCGTCCAGCGCGACCGAGCCACGTCGCCATCACACCGGAGGCACCCCGATGCCCGTTCGCCAGATGCGGCTGGTCGTCACCGCCGATGACTACGACGAAGCGCTCGCCTTCTACCGCGATGTGCTCGGTCTGCCGGTGCTCGGCGCCTTCGCCGCCGAGGGCGGCCGGGTCACGATCCTCGACGCCGGCCGCGCCACCCTCGAGCTGACCGATCCGCTCCACGCCGCCTACATCGACCGCGTCGAGGTCGGGGAGCGCGTCGCCGGCCACGTCCGCGTGGCCTTCGAGGTCACCGATGCTCGCCAGGCCACCACGCGCCTGACCGATGCCGGCGCGCGCCTTCTCGCCGCGCCGGTCGTCACACCATGGAACTCGCTGAATGCTCGCCTGGAAGGGCCCGCAGGGCTCCAGCTCACCCTCTTCGAGGAGCTCGACCCGGGCTGACGCTCAGGGCTCGAGCAGCACGGGGCGGTCGCAATCGGTGGGGTCGAACAGACGCTTCGGTGGCCGCCTGCATTGGTGCGCTCCAAGCCCGCACGTGCGCCGGCCTTTGATCCGCGCTCGCAGGAGCCAGCACGGGCGCCCTCGGCGCCTCGATCGAATATTCGCTCGATTCGCGCCGGAGTGGTGATTCCCGCCGGCTGAGGCGGATATTTCCGTCGCCGCCCGGCGTGAGCTGCTGACTTCCGCGTCCTCACGCCGGCCCTCTACTGCAATATCGGCCAGACCCAGCGCAGGACGACCGTCGTGCGGGATGGGACCGAAATATCGCCGATGCGCGCCGGCAGCTCGCAAGACGAGCCAATTCGCCCCGGACCGGTACTGGCTCAATTTCAATAGAACGGGCGTTCTAGGCGACGGTGAGCCGGAGCCATGGTTAGCCGTGAAGGCTGGCCGTGGCCCAGAGGGCCACCAAGCCCCGCGAGGGGGCGCGTCGTG
>CAYVCE010000069.1:0-25128 GCA_964449915.1 uncultured Steroidobacteraceae bacterium
GGCCATCGCACGCAGGCTCGGCTTCCGCGTCGAGCGCCGGTACGAGCTGTTCGCCTACCGTACCGGCTCATGGCCTCCGCACCGGTCCTGACCGGCCGCCAGCTCAATCGGTCCCTCCTCGCTCGACAGATGCTGCTGGAGCGGGTGGAGCTGCCCGCGCTCGAGGTCATCGAGCGACTCGTCGGCATGCAGGCGCAGGTCCCGACCGATCCGTACACGGGGCTCTGGTCGCGGATCGATGGGTTCCGGGCGGAGGAGCTCTCCGAGCTGATCGCCGAGCGTCGGGCGGTGCGGGTGGTCGGCCTCATGCGCACCACGATTCACCTCGTCTCGGCGCACGACGCGCTCGTCATCCGCCCGCTGATGCAGCCCGTGCTCGAGCGCGCCTGGCGCTACAGCCCGTTCTCGAAGCGGCTGGCGGGGGCGGACGTCGCCGACGTCGTGGCGGCTGGCCTCGAGCTGCTGGCGGAGCGACCGTACGTCGCCACCGAGCTCGGGAAGCGCCTCCAGGAGCGCTGGCCGGATGCCGACGCGAGCTCGATGGGCTACGCCATCCGATACCTCGTGCCGGTCCTCCAGCCGACCCCACGCGGCCTGTGGGGCCAGGGCGGCCTGGCCACGGTGGAGACGATCGAGCGCTGGCTGGGCAGGCCACTGGAGCCGGACCCATCGCTCGACGACCTCGTGCTGCGCTACCTCGCCGCCTTCGGCCCCGCGACGGCCCGGGACGTCCAGGTCTGGTCGTGGCTGACCGGCATCCGAGAGGTGCTGGAGCGGCTGCGACCCCGCCTCCGCACGTTCCGCGACGACCGGGGACGCGAGCTGTTCGACGTGCCCGACGCGCCGTTTCCCGACCCCGACACTCCCGCCCCGGTCCGGTTCCTGCCCGAGTACGACAACATCGCCCTGTCGCACGACGACCGGACGCGGGTCATCGACCGCAAGCTGAGCGAGCCGATCTGGATGCGCGGCTCGATCCTGGTCGACGGCTTCGTTCGTGGCACGTGGCGGATGGACACCAAACGGCGGGCCAGCACGCTCCGCATCGGCCTGTTCGACACACTCACGTCGGTCGAGCGGGTCGCTGTCGAGGGCGAGGCCGAGCTCCTGGCCGCCTTCCTGACCCCGGAGGCGGAGACCCGGGAGCTCCGTATCGGCGACCTCTAGGCAGTTTCGTGCGTCGCGCCTAGGATCGTCGCAGTTCACGCACGACGGAGCCAGCCATGCGCTATGGCACGATCGCCTCGAACCCGCTGGAAAGCGCTGTGCTCGCAAGCGGCCGGGTGCCGACGCAGCTCCTCGACACGTACGCGGCGGCGTTCGGCGAAACGGCGCTCGTCGCCACCGAGCAGGGCCTGTTCGAGGCGCTGGCCGACGGGCCACTCGACGCCGCTGGCGTGGCCGGCCGCGCGGGCACCAATCCACGCGCGACCGAGAAGGTGCTCAACCTGCTGACCTCGATGCGCTACGTCCGGTTCGGACGCGATGGGCGGTACTCCCTGACGGGTCCTGCCCGCCGCTTCCTCCTCGCCGATGCCCCTTCGTCGATGCGCGACCTGGTCCTCATGCGGCGCCTCGAGCTCGGGTGGCTCGGCCAGCTCGGCGACTTTCTGCGCTCCGGCGAGCCGCTCGACGTGCACGGTGCCATGACCGAAGGCGAGTGGGGCCTCTATCAGCGCGGCATGCGGGCCCAGGCGGCGCTCTCCGCGGGCGAGGCAGCGAGGCGCACGCCGGTGCCGAAGGGCGCGCGGGACATGCTCGACATCGGCGGGTCGCACGGGTACTACTCGGTGGCGCTGTGCCGCCGTCACCTCGACCTGCGGTCCGTCGTCCTCGACCTGCCGCAGGCGGTCGAGCATGCGGCTCCGATCCTTGCGAAGGAAGGCATGGGCGATCGGGTGACACTCCGTGCTGGGGACGCGTTGTCCGATGACCTCGGCGACGCCACCTGCGACCTGGTGATCATCTGGAGCCTCGTCCATCACTTCGACGATGCCCAGAATCGCGAGCTGATGCGGCGGGTCGCGCGGGCCCTGCGCCCGGGCGGCGTGGTCGTCATCGGTGAAGCGATTCGGGCGAGCTCGCCCGCGAAGGCGGGCCAGTTCGGCAGCTTTTTCGACCTGTACTTCGCCATGATCAGCGAATCGGGAATCTGGACGTTCGAGGAGATGGCCGACTGGCAGCGGGCGGCCGGCCTGGTCCCGCGGCGGCCGATCAAGCTGATGCTGGCCCAGGGCACCGGCATGCAGGCCGCCAGCCGGCCGGTGGGCTAGCGTAGGCGGGTGCGCGAGGCTCCGAGCCGTGGACGGCTGGCGTGGATCCGGCGACCTGTGCGGCGTGAGGGCGCCGAACGGTACCTGCTCGTGACGCTCGTTGCCTTCGCGGCGACGGTCATCGTCACGCGCTGGTTCCTGGCGCTCACCGGCTTCCCGCAGATCGGGGGCGGCGACCTCCACATCGCCCACGCCCTGTGGGGCGGGGTCGCGCTGTTCGCGGCCTCGTTGCTGCCGATCCTGATGGCGGGACGCTTCGTCTACCTGCTCTCGTCGCTGCTGGCGGGGATCGGAATCGGCCTGTTCATCGACGAGGTCGGCAAGTTCATCACCGCCGAGAACGACTACTTCTACCCGGCGGCAGCGCCGATCATCTACGCCACCTTCCTGCTCGCGGTCCTGGTCTGGCTCCGCGCGCGCGAGCCGCGCGATCCCGACCCGCGCAGCCAGCTGCTCACCGCGCTCGAGCTGTTCGAGGAGTCGGTCGAGGGCGACCTCCAGAAGGGCGAGCGGGACGTGCTGCGCGACCGCCTCGCGTCCGCGACGGCGAAGGCCCCCCTGCCCGAGCAGCGCCGTCTGGCGGCCGACCTGCTCGCCTTCGTCGAGGCCGGGGAGCTCCGCGTCGCCCCCGACCCGGTCGACCGCTTCGGCGGGCTCCGACGGCGATGGAGCGCGCAGTCGAGGGCGTGGCTCGGCGGCCGAGGGCTGCGGATCGCGCTCATCGTGGCGCTGGTGCTGACCGGCATCGGCCAGGTGCTGGCGCTGATCGGCATCGGCTCGGACATCCGGTTCGACCTGTCGCAGCCGATGACGGCATTCACGCTGTTCCAGCTCGGGCACCTGGTGGTGGAGGGCGTGGCCGGCGCGCTGCTGCTGGCGGGCGGCGCGCTGGTGGGGCTCGTCGGCTGGCATCGGCTGGGCTGGACCCTCGCCTACTTCGGCCTCCTGGTGGCCCTGACGTTGGGGGACCTCATCAGCTTCTACACGCGCCAGTTCGACTCCATCGAGGTCGCCCTCTGGCACCTGCTCCTTCTGGCCGCCGTGGTCGGGTACCGCGAGGAGTTGCGCACCGAGCTCCCCCGAGACATGAACGCAAAGGAGATGGACCGATGAGAATCGCGCGCGGCTCGGAGGTCGCTCCGGAGCCGATGGCCACGGACACCTTCTCCGGAACCGTCCGGCGGCGGGACCTGGGGCGGATCGAGGCACCACCGGGCACCGCACTGGCCGTCAGCTTCGAGCCCGGCGCCCGCACCGACTGGCACCGGCACAGCCACGGCCAGGTGCTCTACGTCATCGAGGGCGAGGGCCGGGTCGGCACGCGCGACGGCAAGATGGCGAGCGTGGGAGTCGGCGACCTGGTCGAGGCACCGCCGGGTGAGGAGCATTGGCACGGTGCGTCGGCGGACCGGCCGGTCACGCACGTCGCCCTCAGCTTCGGCGAGACGACCTGGCTGGAGCCGGTCAGCGCGGACTGACCGCCTGCGCGCGGATCCAGGCGATCGTGTCGGCCACCACCGCGGGCCTCTCCGGCTCGTTTGTGCGTCTCGTGGCGCAGGCCCGGGTAGACGCGACGCGTCACGGCGGGATCCCGCTCGAGGTGTTCCACGCTGGGGTCTCGGGAGAGACCACACGGCAGACTCGGTCTGTCCGATAGATCGTATGGACCGCTCCTGCGACGGGGTCGGGGCGTGATTGCGCCGATGTATCGGTGGATCGTGCGCACGAGCGGCGCCTCCGCGCGGCGCTCAGGCTCCGCCGGCACCGACGTATCGTAGGGATCGCACCCGGGACGGCCTCCGGGTGTGATTGCGCCGATGTATCGGTGGATCGTGCGCACGAGCGGCGCCTGCGCGGCGCTCAGGCTCCGCCGGCACCGACCGACTTCCTTCAGTCGCCGCGCGGGTATCTGGCGCGGCGGCCTGGCGAGCCCGTTTCACGGTCGGCGCGGGAGCGTGCTGAGCCTCGCGGCTGCCTCGGCCAGGGTCTCGTCGCGCTTCGGGAACGCGAAGCGCACCTTGGTGCGGCCGAGCTCGGGACGGGAGTAGAACGACGATCCGGGCACCGACGCGACGCCCGGCGAGGCCGTGAGCCGGTGAGCGAACGTGACGTCGTCCTCGTCGGTCACGCCGGTGATGTCGACCATGACGTAGTAGGCACCGTCGGGGACCCAGGGACGCAGGCCGGCCGCCTCGAGGGCGGGGAGGAGCAGGTCGCGCCGGCGCTGATAGTCGGCCGCCAGGGTCGCGTAGTACGTGTCGGGCAGCCCGAGCGCGACCGTGCCGGCCGCCTGGAGCGGGGCAGCCGCGCCGACGGTCAGGAAGTCGTGGACCTTGCGGATCGCGCTCGTCAGTGGTGCCGCCGCCACGACCCAGCCGACCCGCCAGCCGGTGACGGAGTACGTCTTCGACAGCGAGTTGACCGATACGGTGCGCTCCGCCATGCCGGGCAGGGTCGCCATCGGGACGTGCTCACCGTCGTACACGATGTGCTCGTAGATGTCGTCGGTGAGCACCACGGCGTCGTGCTCCATCACGAGGTCCGCGATCAGCTCCAGATCGACCCGCGAGAAGACCTTGCCGGTCGGGTTGTGGGGCGTGTTGACGATGATGGCCCGCGTGCGCGGGCCGAAGGCGGCACGCAGCTCGTCGGGGTCGATCCGCCAGTCGGGCTCGTGAAGCGTCACGTAGCGCGGGACGGCGCCGGAGAGGATCGCATCGGGCCCGTAGTTCTCGTAGAACGGCTCGAAGACGACGACCTCGTCGCCGGGATCGACCAGCGCCAGCATGGCGGCGATCATCCCCTCCGTCGCGCCGCACGTGACGGTGATGTCGGTCTCGGGTTCCACCATCCAGCCGGGGTAGGTGCCCGCGGTCTTGGCAGCGATCGCCTCGCGGAAGTCGCGCGCCCCCCACGTGATTGCGTACTGGTTGATGTCGGCATCAATCGCCGTCTTCGCCGCTTCCTTCAGCTCGGGCGGGCAGGCGAAGTCGGGAAAGCCCTGGGCCAGGTTGACCGCGCCGTGCCGAGCTGCCACGCGGGACATCTCGCGGATGACCGACTCTGTGAACGAGGCGGCGCGCCGCGAGACGAGCGTCCCGATGGTCCGTGTCACGGGGCAGCCTCGAGCGACTCGATGAGCGGACCGGCAACCTCCCACGCCGCATCGATATCTGGATCGCTCGCGCGTTCCACGGAGATCACCAGCACCGTTCCCGCGATCTCGATGACGATCCACTGGAACTCGCCCTCGTCGAGGCCGAGCGAACCGCTGCCCGTGGTCATCAGAGGGGCGGCTTCGCTGCCACCCGATGACTCAATCTCTGCGCTGATCCCCGAGATGCCACTGGCCTCGAACGCCTCCGTGGCACGGACGTCGGCGATGTCCGTGGCATGAATTGCGTCGAGCAGAGCCCGCGGATCTGGAGGAGCGGCCATCTGCGTGCCATCCGGCGCGAGGATGGTGTCAGGCGTATAGAAATAGATGGTCACGTCGCCCCGCGACACCGCGATGTCGCCGCCTTGGGGCATGACGGCGAACCAGCCGTCGGCGTCCGGTGCGAAGGAGACTCCGACGCTCTCCGCCACGTACCGCGTCCCTGCCTCGAGGCCGCCAGGGTCGAGCGCCTGGACCGCGCCGGCCGCCTCCTCCGATGCGGTCGCAGCAGCCTCCGGAGTGGCCGCTCGATCCGATGGAAGTGGCTGGGGCGGTGTGGGTTCGGTGGCCCCAGTGCAACCACTCGCCACCAGCGTCAGGGCCACGAGCCACGATTGCCTGGGGCGCCGTAGGACCACGTGGGCACGCATCGCGGACACCTCCGTCGTCTGAATAGGGAACGGAAGCATGGTACGAAGGACCGCAACCGGCGCCAGTATGCTCGCGCCATGCAGGCCCGCATCCCCGGCACCGACGAGCCGGACTACGTTCCGCCGCCTCTCGCGTTTCAGCGCGTCGCCGACGCGTGGCTGGCTCGGATCGAGCCGCAGCGCCTGCGGCAGCTCGTCGACTCCCTGCCTGGACCGCGCAACCGCGTGCACGCACCGGAGGCCATGGCCGCCACCGACGAGCTGCTCCTCGACGCGTGGCGCGCGGCCGGATGGCGCACCGGCCGCCAGCACCTGCGCCTGCGGAACGTCCGCGCCCGCCTCTACCACCCCGGCGAGCGCACCGGTGGCCCACATCCCGTCCACGTCTATCCGGAGCTCGACGGCACCAACCTGGTGGCCATCGCCGAGGGGACGACCGACGAGGCGATCGTCATCGTCGCCCATCACGACACCGTCCGCGATTCGCCGGGGGCCGATGACAACGGCTCCGGCCTGGCCGCGCTCGTCGAGCTGGCCACCCAGCTCAGGGGTCGCCGGTTTCGAAGCACCGTCATCCTGGCAGCGCCCGACTTCGAGGAGATCGGGCTCATCGGGGCTCGCTCGCTGGTCGGCTGGCTGAAGCGTCGCTACCGGGTGCGTGGCGCGGTCGTGTACGACCCCATCGGCTACATGAATGCCGCACCGGGGAGCCAGCTCGTGCCTGCCGGAATCGACCGGCTATACCCGGGTCAGGTCGCCCGGCTGGCCGCGCGGGGCAACGCCGGCGACACGGTCGTCTCGATCTACCGCCGTCGTTCGCTGGGGCTCGTCACCGAGTGGGCGCGCTGCCTGGCGGCCACCATCGGCGCGGAGCGCGTGCTCATGCTGCGCGATCCGCTCGACCTGCCTCTCATCGGTCCGTCGCTCATGGCGGTGCCGGTGGCGCGCAACTTCAGCCGCAGCGACCACGTGCGGTTCTGGCACGCCGGGCTGCCGGCGATCCAGGTCACGAACACCGCCAACTTCCGCAATCCGCACTACCACCGCCCGACCGATCGGCCCGCGACGCTGGACTACGCCACCCTGGCCGGCATCGTGGCCGCCACTGGAGTGCTCATCGAGCGGCTGGCCGACGGCGAGGGCGGGTCACGCGGGCGACGAATGGCGTAGCCGCCACCGGCGCATTCGACGTTGGCGGATCGCGGCTCGGAGGCGACGCTTGCGCCACCTCACCCTCATGGAGTCAAACCGATGCGGGCCGCAGCCCTCACCTCCGCCGCCGTCGTCGCGATCGGCGCCTACCTCATGATCGCCGCCACCTTCGCCCTCGGCCCGACATTGATCGCCGTCGGCATGCTCGCCATCGCCGTCACCGCGGCGGTCGCCATCGTCGGCACCGAGCAGCGAGGCGCCGCGCCGCGCTAGACGAGGCCTCTCGGGCGCCGGCACTACACTCGCCGGCATGCTCCGCAGCGTCGACGTCACGCGTTACATCACGCCCCTTCGCGAGGGCAGCTCGTTGCCGGCGCTCGTCGAGGCGGACGACGGCCACGAGTACGTCGTCAAGTTCCGCGGTGCCGGGCACGGCGAGAAGGCGCTCGTCGCCGAGCTGGTTGTGGGCGAGATCGGCCGCGCCCTCGGGCTGCCGGTGCCGGAGATCGTGCTGGCCACGCTGCCCGAGGAAATCGCCCGCGCCGAGTCGCATGACGAGATCCGCGACCTGCTCGGGTGGTCGGTGGGCCTCAACATCGGTCTTGCCTTCGTCCCCGGCGCGCTGGCCAGCGACATGACCAGGCCCCCGGCCGAGGGTCCAGAGTGGGCCGCGGACGTCGTGTGGTTCGACACGCTCAGCATCAACCCGGACCGCACGCCGCGCAACGCGAACCTGATCGTCGACCGCGGCCGAACGTGGCTGATCGACCACGGCTCGGCGTTCTACATCCACCACGCCTGGAACGAGCCCGATGCGCACGCGCGTCGCCCCTTCGAGCGCATCGGCGAGCACATCCTGCTGCCGTTCGCCGGCTCCATTGCCGAGGCCGATGCGCGGCTTGCGCCACGCCTCGATCCCGCGACAATCGACGCGATCATCGAAGCCATCCCGGAGTCCTGGCTGAACGACAGCCGCTTCAGCGGGCCGGCCGACGAGCGCGACGCGTATCGCCGCTATCTCGCCGCTCGGCTCGAGGCCCGCCCCGCCTGGGTCGCCGGAGCCGAGGCGTCGCGCCGCGAGGTGCAGCGTGACGCCGTCGCGTAGCTCGTTTGCCTACGCCGTCCTGCGCGTCGTGCCCGACATCGAGCGCGAAGAGTTCGTGAACGCGGGCCTCGTCCTCTTCTGCCGGCCCCGCCGCTACCTCTGCGCCCGAGCCACGCTCGACGCCGATCGCCTGTCGGCCCTGCGCCCGGAAACCGCCCTCGACGCGCTGCGCGAGCAGCTCGCGCTGGTCGAGCGCATCGCGGCCGGCGAGATCGCCAGCGGGCCGCTGGCCGGCATGAGCCAGTCGGAACGATTCCACTGGCTGACCACCCCGCGCAGCACCGCGGTCCAACCCGGACCGATCCACGGCGGCATGACCGATGACCCGGCGGCCACCTTCGAGCACCTCTACGCAACCCTGGTCGACCGACCCAGCAGCAGCAGCGAGGAATCCGACACCGATGGAACGAACTGAGCTCCTTGACCGATACCGGAGCGGGTACGCCGCCGTCGAGGGCGCATTGGCCGGCATCACCGACGACGAGCTCGACCGTCCAGGGCCCGACGACGGCTGGTCGGCGCGCCAGGTCGCGCACCACCTTGCCGACTCGGAGGCGACGGCCTTCGTGCGGCTGCGGCGCCTCATCGCCGAGGACGGGCCGACGATCGTCGGCTACGACGAGCCGGAGTACGCGCAGCGCCTCCACTACGAGCGTCCCATCGGCTCCTCGCTCGCAGTCCTCGCCGCGGTGCGGGCCGCCAGCCTTGAGCTCCTGGAGTCGCTCACCCCGGCCGAGTGGGATCGGCGCGGGACGCACACCGAGTCCGGCGCGTACTCGGTCGACGACTGGCTCGGCATCTACGCGAACCACTCGCACGATCACGCGGCGCAGATCCGCACCGCGCGGGCCGGTTAGTCCTCGGCTTCCCAGCGCTCGCTGAACACGGTCTCGGAGCGCGGCAGCCGGGCCTCCCCGTGGGTTGACTTCGGCCGGCTTGCCCGCTCCGTCGGATGCCCGATGGCCACCAGGGTCCGCACGAACCTGCCCTCGGGCACCCCGAGCAGCTCGCCGACCGCCGGACGAGCCTCTGCGCTCAGCCAGGCGATGCCGGCACCGAGACCGAGGAGCGTCGCGGCGATCAGGATTCGTTCCGTCGCGCGGCCCTCGTCGAAGGCGTTCGTCACGGCGGCGCCCTTCACCTCGGGGAGGACGATCGCCACGGCCACGGTGGCCGTCGCCAGCGTCCGCGTCGACGGCGGATTCGACTCCGCGAGCTGCCGCAGCGTCTCGGGCTCGCGGATCAGGATGAACCGCCAGGGCTGGCTGTTGGCGCTCGAGCCGGACCAGCGCGCCGCGTCGGCGATCGCGTCGAGAGCCTCGGCGTCGACCGGCTCATCGGTGAACTCGCGCGCCTGGTGCACGCGGAG
Organism: uncultured Steroidobacteraceae bacterium; assembly: GCA_964449915.1. Lineage (GTDB taxonomy): Bacteria > Chloroflexota > Limnocylindria > QHBO01 > QHBO01 > JACDBZ01. The sequence continues at coordinate 9,707 of CAYVCE010000069.1, forward strand.
CAGCGGTCGAACGGCGTCATCAGCCTCCATCGGGATCAGCCTAGCCGTTTCGCGTCCCATCCGAAATTGACAGGGTAGGATCTGCCTCCATGGAACGAGTCACCGGCATCGGCGGGGTCTTTGTGCGCTCGAGGGATCCCGAAGCCCTGGCGCGCTGGTATCGCGAGCACCTCGGTCTCCGCGTCTTCTCCGAGGAGATCGACGAAACCTGGTGGCAGGACGAGGGCCCGACCGTGTGGTCCCCGTTCCCGGCCGACACCGAGTACTTCGGTCGTCCGGAGCAGGGTTGGATGATCAACCTCCGCGTACGCGATCTCGACGCCATGCTCGCCCAGCTTCGAGCGGCCGGCGTCACCGTCGACGACGACGTACACGCCATCGACGGCATCGGCCGCTTCGGCTGGGCGTCCGACCCCGAGGGCAACCGGTTCGAGCTCTGGGAGCCCGCCGCGGAGGCTCTCCGCAAGCCCTGATCCCCGACGGCCTATTGCGTGGTCCGCCGGTTGTAGAGCCACAGCCCGAGCGGGAAGCCGACGACCAGGATGCCGACCGACCACAGGACCGATGGGAGTTCGGCGTCGTAGACGTTCGTGCCGAGCGTCAGGTCGCGCACGGAATTGACGACCATTGTCATCGGCTGGTTGTCGGCGAAAACCCGGAGCCAGTCGGGCATCGAGGCGGTTGGCACGAAGGCGCTGCTGACGAAGGTAAGCGGGAAGACGGCCGCGAAGATGATCCCCTGTAGCGCCTCGGGGGTTCGCACCAGCGCCCCTGCGGCCACGCCGACCCACGAGAACGCGAAGCCGAAGAGCAGCATCAACCCGATCGCTGCGGCGTTGCCCAGGATTCCACCCTCGGGCCGGAAGCCGACGAGCATGCCGACCACCCACATGATCGCGATCGCCAGCATCGCACGCAGCAGGTCGGTGAGGGTGCGACCGGTCAGCACCGACGACTGCGACATCGGCAACGATCGGAATCGGTCGATCATGCCCTTCTGGAGGTCGTTGGCGAGCAGGACGCCGGTGTAGATGCCGGCGAAGGCGACCGTCTGGACGAAAATGCCGGCCATCAGGAAGTTGATGTACGAGGCGTCCGCGCCGCCCTCGCTGCCCACGTTGATCGCGCCGCCGAACACGAAGCTGAAGAGCAGCACGAACATGATCGGGCTGAGCGTCACGTCCAGCAGCAGCTCCGGCGTGCGCTTGATGTGGATGAGGTTGCGCCGCCCCATCTCCCAGGAGTCGCGCACCCACCAGTTGAACCCGCTCATGCCGATGCCTCCTCTGCCGACTCGGTTTCCTCGGCTGGGCGCCCGGTGAGCTCCAGGAACACGGCGTCGAGCGTCGGGCGGCGGAAGCCGATGTCGTCGACGTGGACGCCGGCCGCGTCCAGCTCGCGGATGGCGCGCGTCAGCACCCCGTCGTGGGAGGCGACGGCGACGCTCACGTGCCGGCCCTCATGGTCGACGCGCGCGTGACCCTCGCCGAGCGCCTCGAGCACGCGGCGCGCGGCGTCGAGGTAGGGGCTGTCGCTGATCGTGATCTCCAGGCGCTCGCCTCCGACCTGCTGCTTGAGCTGCAACGCCGTGCCGCGCGCGATCGCGCGGCCGTGGTCGATGACCACGATGTCATCGGCCAGGCGGTCCGCCTCCTCGAGGTACTGCGTCGTCATCAGCACCGTGGTGCCGCCGCTGGCCAGGCCTTCGATGAGGTCCCACATCGACAGGCGACCCTTCGGGTCGAGGCCGGTGGTCGGCTCGTCGAGGAAGATGACCGGCGGCTCGGCCATGAGCGCCGCGCCGAGATCGAGCCGTCGCCGCATGCCGCCGGAGTAGGTCTTGACCGTGCGATCCGCCGCATCGGTGAGCTCGAAGTGCTCGATGAGCTCGTCCGCCCGTCGCCGGGCGGCGCCGGCGGGGACGCGGTAGAGGCGGCCGACCATCTCGAGGTTCTCGCGTCCGGTCAGCAGCTCGTCGAGCGCGGCGTACTGGCCGGCCACGCCGATCTGGGCTCGCACCTGGTCGGGGTGACGGAGGACGTCGATGCCTGCGACCGTGGCGCTTCCCTGGTCGGGGTGGGTGAGCGTGGTGAGGACGCGCACCGCGGTCGTCTTGCCGGCACCGTTGGGGCCCAGGACGCACAGGATCGTTCCTTCCTTGGCGTCAAAGTCGAGCCCGGCCAACGCATGGGTGTCGCCGAACGACTTATGGAGGCCGACGGCCTCGATCATGGTTCTGGTCATGGCGTGTCCAGCCTAGCCGAATTGCCGGATCGCGCCAGATCGGGGCAGCCGTCCCGCCATACTCGGCCGATGGCGCGCGTCGCCGTCGTCTTCACCGGCGGCACCATCTCAATGCGGCACGATCCGGCGTCGTCCGGCGACGTGCCGAGCCTGCGCGGCCTCGAGCTCCTGGCCTCGGTCCCGGGGGTCGAGGCGATCGCCGAGGTGGAGCCGATCGATTGGGGCCTCGTCCCGGCCTCGCACCTGTCGTTCGGCCAGGTGCTGGAGATCGGGCGCATCCTGGCCGGCGCGCTGGCTCGCCCCGAGATCGACGGAGCGGTCGTGGTGCAGGGCACCGATGTCATCGAGGAGACCGCCTTCGCCTGGGATCTGCTGCCGCTGCCGGCCAAGCCGATCGTCGTGGTGGGAGCCATGCGATCGGCATCGCAGGAGGGATACGACGGACCGGACAACCTTCGCAACGCGATTGCGGCCGCCGCCGACCCGGTCCTGGCCGACACGGGCGTAGTGGTCGCCATGGCCGGCGAGCTGCATGGCGCCGATGACGTGCGCAAGACGCACACCCACGCCTACGCCGCCTTCCAGAGCCCGAACGCGGGACGCATCGGCATCGTGGCCGGCGGCCGGGTCAGCGTCCTGCGCCACCGCAGGCCGGCGCGCCTGGCGCGGATGCCCGAGCGGGCGGCCATGCCGGTGCCGCTGGTGACCGCGGTCCTCGATGGCGATGGCGCCTCGCTGGGCCGGCTGCTCGATCCCGAGCCGGCCGGCCTGGTGGTGGCGGCGACCGGTGGCGGCAACACGGCTGCCTGGCTGCTCGAAGCCGCCCGTGACCTGATCGCGCGCGACGTACCGGTGGCGCTCACGACGCGCTGTCCCTCGGGCCGCGCGCTTCCCGGCTACGGCTTCCCGGGCGGCAGCTCCGAGTGGTGGCAGGCGGGCGCCATCTTCTCCGGCACGCTCGATCCCCTCAAGGCGCGCGTGCTCCTCGCCCTCGGGATCGGATCGGGGGCATCGCTCGACGACCTCGGCGCGCTTTGCGCGTCCTTCGGCGGCGGACGCGCCGCCTAGCCACCCTCCGGCCGGGACGGCATCCGGTGGACCTCGAGCAGGTTCGGCCCCGATCCCGGCCGCGCGGTCGAGGAGACCAGCACGACCGCGGATCCGGGAGGCAGGGTCGTGTCCTCGCCCAGCAGCCACGCCATGAGCCCCAGCCGGCCGTCGGCGTCGGACGGCGCGACGCAGGCACGGGCCGTCACGCCGTGGACCAGCGCGAGGCGCGCCACGACCGAGGGGTCGGGCGAGTAAGCCAGGATCGGGACGCGCGGACGCAGCGCGGCGATGATGCGGGCCGTGCGACCCGTGCGGGTGTAGCAGGCCACGGCCGCCACGTCGCGGTCGGCCGCGGCAAGGGCGACGGCTGCGTAGGCGAGCGCATCGGCATCGGTGTCGGCGCGCGGCGGCGCGCCACGCGCCAGGTGCTCGGTGCCGCGCTCCTCGCACAGGTCGATGATCCGCGCGGCGGCCTCGGCGGCCAGGATCGGGTGCGCGCCGATGGCCGTTTCGCCGGACAGCATGATGGCGTCGGCACCGTCGAAGATCGCGTTCGCCACGTCGCTCGCCTCGGCGCGCGTGGGGCGAGGCGAGACGATCATCGACTCCAGCATCTGGGTGGCCACGATGGCCGGCACGCCGCGGTCGAGCGCGCGCCGGACCAGCTGTTTCTGGAGGATCGGCACCTCCTCGTACGGGAGCTCCACGCCGAGATCGCCGCGGGCCACCATGACCGCATCGGACGCGTCGCAGATGGCGTCGAAGTCGTCGATCGCCGGTCGCGTCTCGATCTTGGCCACGATCGCCGGGCCGTCGGGCCCGATGATGCGTCGCAGCTCGATCACGTCCGACACGCGGCGCACGAACGACTGGCCGATGTAGTGCGCGCCGAGCTCCACCGCCCGCGCGGCGTCGGCGCGGTCCCGGTCGGTGAGCCCGGGATCCGACAGGCGGTCGGCCGGGACGTTCACGCCGGCGCGCGAGCGAATCGTGCCGCCGCGCACGACCTCGGTCTCGACCGCGCCGGCGAGGGCAGTCACCCGCAGCTCGACCGCGCCGTCGCCGAGCAGGATCCGGTCGCCGGTGCGAACGTCGCCGGCGAGGCTCGCATGGCCGACCGATGCTCCGGCATCGGTTCCCGGCCCACTCCCTCCCGGGCGAAGCGTGAAGCGCGCGCCGGCTTCCAGCGTGGCCTCGCCGTGCTCGAGCTCGCCGAGCCGGATCTTCGGCCCCGCCAGGTCGGCCAGCAGCGCGATCGCCCGCTCGGCGCGTTCCCCGGCGGCGCGGACCCGCTCGGCGGCGAGGGCGTGGGCCGCCGGCGTGCCGTGCGAGAAGTTGACGCGCGCGACGTCCATGCCGGCCGCAACGAGCTCGTCGACCCGGCCGACGGTCGCGGGTCCAATGGTGCACACCAGCTTGGTGCGCCCGCCCCTCACTCGCCGGACGCCTTGTGGACGGCCCCCGCCGCGCGTCGCCGGTCGTGCTGCGACAGCAGGCGCTTGCGGAGGCGGATGGCGGCCGGCGTGACCTCGACCAGCTCGTCGGCGGCGATGAACTCGATCGCCGACTCCAGGGTCAGCACGCGCGGAGGGGTATGGATGCGGTAGTCCCCGTCGGTGGCCTGCGTCCGCATCTTCGAGAGCGCCTTGGATTTCGTCGGATTGACGTCTATGTCGCCCGGACGGCTATTCTCGCCGATGACCATGCCCTCGTAGACCTCGGTCGACGGGCCGATGAACAGCTCCGAGCGCTCCACGAGCGACGAGAGTGCGTAGGCGCGCGACTCGCCGCCGCGATCCGCAACGAGCACCCCGCTCGTCCGATGGGTGACCTCGCCCGCCATCGGCCCGTAGCCCTCGCCGATCTGGTGCAGCAGCGCCGTCCCGCGCGTGTCGCTGAGCAGCTGGCCGCGATAGCCGATGAGGCCGCGGGTGGGCATGATGAACTCCAAGCGGACCCGGCCGTCGGCATCGGTGCTCATCTGCTCCAGCCGGCCCTTGCGCCCGGCCAGCGCGCCCTGCACGACGCCGATGTAGTCGGGCGGGATGTCGATCGTGACCCGCTCGTACGGCTCCTGGCCGTCGCGCAGGATCACCTCGGGGCGGCTGATGGTGAGCTCGAATCCCTCGCGGCGCATCTGCTCGATGAGCACGGCCAGCTGCAGCTCGCCGCGGCCGCGCACCTCGAACGTCTCGCCCGACTCGGTCGGGTGGACCTCGATCGCCACGTTGCCGAGCACCTCGCGGTCGAGCCGCGCCTTGATCTGGCGGCTGGTCAGGAAGGTGCCGTCGCGCCCGGCCATCGGCGACGTGTTCACGCCGAACGTCATGCGCAGCGTCGGCGCGTCCACGTCGAGGCGGGGGAGCGGCCGCGGGTCGTCGGGGTCGGTGAGCGTATCGCCGATCGTCACCTCGGGGATCCCCGCGACACTCACGATGTCGCCCGGGCCGGCATCGGTGATGTCGACGCGCTCGATGCCGTGCGCCGTCTGGAGCGCGCTCACGGTGCCGGTCAGCGTCAAGCTGCGTCCGGGCTCGACCGAGCCGTCGGCGTCCTCCGGCTCCTCGCGCACGATGCTCACCCGCTGGCCGACGCGCACGGTGCCGTTGCGAATGCGGCCGACCGCCATGCGCCCGACATATTCGTTGGCCGACAGGTTGGTGACGAGCAGCTGGAGCGGGTGGCCGTCCTCGAAGGCCGGCGGCGGCGTCACCGAAACGAGCAGGTCGAGCAGCGGCCGCAGGTCGGTGCCGGGCTGGGCAAGGTCCATCGTGGCGGTGCCGGCCCGGGCATTGGTGTAGACCACCGGGAAATCGATCTGGAACTCATCGGCGCCGAGGTCCATGAACAGCTCGTAGACGTCGTCGAGGACCTGGGCCGGCCGGGCGTCGGATCGGTCGATCTTGTTGAGCGCCACGATGACCGGCAGGTGGCGCTGCATCGCCTTCTGGAGCACGTACCGCGTCTGCGGCAGCGGGCCTTCGGCCGCGTCGACGAGCAGGAGCACCGCGTCGACCATGAGCAGTGAGCGTTCGACCTCGCCACCGAAGTCGGCGTGCCCCGGCGTGTCGACGATGTTGAGCCGCACGCCGTCGTAGTCGACCGTCGTCTGCTTGGCGAGGATGGTGATGCCCTTCTCGCGCTCCAGATCGCCCGAGTCGAGGACGCGCTCGACGACGGCCTGGTTGGCGCGGAAGGTTCCGGTCTGGCGCAGCATGCCGTCGACCAGGGTCGTCTTGCCGTGGTCGACGTGGGCGATGATCGCCACGTTGCGCAGGTCGGTCCGGATGTCGGTGGTCATGGGGCCACCATCGTCGCAGAAAGCCGGCCGGGGGTGCGATGCCCCGCTCGCTGCGCCGATGACGGCCCGCCGACCGAGACGCGGGGGCTCGACGGGCGCCACGGCCGCGGTCCACGACGTGCACACTCATCGGCACGATGCCGACCAACGCGCTGCGCGATCTGTCCGGCGCCCTCCAGCGGCGGGTGGATGGCGCGCCCGACCCTGACCGTGCCGCTCTGGCCGAGCGGCTGCAGCGCCACGTCGACGACTACCTCCTGCCGCGAGCCCTCAACGCCGCCGCGCCGCTCGTGGTCGTCATCCTTGGGTCGACCGGCAGCGGCAAGTCCAGCCTGTTCAATGCGCTCGCCGGGCGTGCGGCCAGCCCGTCCGGCGTCCTGCGCCCGACGACCCGGCGCCCGACGGCGCTCGTCCACCCGTCCGATGCCGGCGCCGATCTCCTGCCCGGCATGTCCTCCCGCGACGCGGTGGACGTGGTGCCCGATCCGGGCGGGCGACGAGGCCTGGTGGTGGTCGATGCGCCCGACTTCGACAGCGTGGAGCTCGCCAACCGTGCGCTGGCGGTCGAGCTGCTCGAGGCCGCCGACCTCGTCATCTTCGTCACCACCGCCACCCGCTACGCCGACCAGGTGCCCTGGACCATCCTCGAGCGCGCCCGCCAGCGCGGCGTGCCCCTGCTGGCCATCCTCAACCGGCTGCCGGCAGACGGCGGTGACAGCGATGCCGTGGTGGCCGACTACCGCGCCCTGCTCGAGCGCGGCAGCCTGGCCGCGTCCGGCGCGTTCGGGCAGCTCGAGGTCGTGGCAGTCGACGAAGGGGACCTCGATGCCGACACCGATGCCCTCGGCACGGTGGCCGTCGCCCCGATCCGGGAAGCGCTGGACAGGCTCACCGTCGACGACGCCGCGCGCCGTGCGCTTGCGCGCCGCAGCCTGGCGGCCGCGCTCGAAGGGCTGCCGGCCGCGGTGGACGAGGTGGCGCGCGAGGTCGACGAGGAAGACGCAGCGGCGCGCGCCCTGCTCGCCGCGGCAGACCGCGCCTACGCGGAGCGCCGCGCGGCCCTCGACGACGAGCTGCGGCGGGGCACCTTCCTGCGTGCCGAAGTGCTGCGCCAATGGCAGGACTTCGTCGGCGCCGGCCAGGTCGCCCGCATCCTGTCAAAGGGCGTCGGCCGCGTGACGGCCACCATCCGCAGCCTGTTCAGACCCGGACCGGCCGCACCCGCGGTCGAGGTGCGCGAGGCCGCCTTCAGCGACCTCGTGGCGCTCGCGGTGCAGCACGCGGACGCGGCCGCGCGCCGCACGTCGACCGGCTGGGTGGAGGACCCGTTCGGCGCGAAGGCCCTCGCCGTCGACGGCCGGCTGTGGGGTGCCTCGGCCGGTCTCGGCGATCGGCTCAGCGCCGATCTCGAGGCCTGGGCGTCGGGCGTGGGAGACCAGATCCGCGCCCTCGGCGAGCAGCGCAAGGGCTGGGCGCAGGTGGCCAGCATCGGCGTCAACGCCGTCGGCACCAGCGCCATCCTCGCCGTCTTCGTCCACACCGGTGGCCTGACCGGCGCCGAGGTCGGCATCACCGCCGCGACGGCGGTCGTCAACCAGAAGCTGCTGGAGGCCATCTTCGGCGAGGCGAACGTCGCGAGCTTCGTGGCGCGTGCCCGTGCCGCCCTCGCCGCCCTGCTCGACGCGGCCTTCGAGGCCGAGCGCCGCCGATTCGACGACGCGCTCGGCCTGCAGGCATCGGTCGCCGGCCTGGCGGACGAGCTTCGCGGCACCGCGCGCCGCGCGGCCGATGCCGGCCTGACGTGACGCTCCGCGCGCAGCTCGACCAGCTGGAACGCGCGGCGGCCGCGGCGCGCGACGTCGGGCTGGGGGACGTCGCCGCCGCGGGCGACGAGGTCGTGCAGCGCGCCACGGAGCGCGAGGGCTTCCCCGGCACGACCTACGTGCTTGCCCTGGCCGGTGGAACCGGCGTCGGCAAGTCGTCGGTCCTCAACGCATTGGCCGGGACCGCGGTGAGCCCCGTTCGATCGGTGCGCCCCACCACCGACCAGCCGCTGGCCTGGGTCGCGGCAGACCGGCGCGAGGAGCTGGAGCCGCTGATCGCCTGGCTCGGCGTGCGCGAGGTCGCCACGCATGCCGATGCCTCCCTGGCCGCAGTGGCCGTGCTCGACCTGCCCGACGTCGACAGCGTCAGGACCGAGCACCGCGCGCTCGTCGACGAGCTGCTGCCACGCATCGACGCCGTTGCCTGGGTGGTCGATCCCGAGAAGTACGACGACGAGCGGCTGCACGGCTACCTGCGCGCGCTGGCCACCCACGCGCCGCGCATGCGGTTCGTGCTCAACAAGGCCGATCGATTGGCCGATGCGCAGCGCGACGAGCTGGCCGCCGACTTCCGCCGCCGCCTCGCCGCGGCGGGGATCGACGCGCCGCGGGTGTCGGTCGTGTCGGCCGTCCGCGGCGACGGCATCGACGCGCTGCGGGCCGACCTCGCGCGCGATGCGGACGCCAAGGAGGTCATCATCGGCAAGCTCGTCACCGATACGCGCGACGCCCTGGCCGCCATCGGCCGCGCCGTCGCCGTCGAGCCCGGCACCGCGACCACGTCGCTGCTGGCACCCGATGTCCGAGCCGCGGCGACGCGGTCGGCGGTCGAGGGTGCCCTGGCGCTCATCGACCCACCGGGCGTCGCGCGCCAGGTGCGCGCCGCCGTGCTGTGGCGCGCGCGGCGCACTGGCGGCTCGCTGCTCGGCAGGGTCGTGGCGCTGCTCGGCGTCCTGACCGGGCAACGACGGCACAGCGCGGACCCAGCGGCCTACCTGCGCGACTGGCGCCGGCGCGGCTCACTGGGGCCGGCGGTCAACCCGGTGCACGCAGCGCTCGTCGACGCGGCGACCCGTCTGCCGGCGGCCTCGCGGCCGGCGGTCCTGCGTGCTCTTGGTGCCGACGGCATCGAGGCCGCCGTGACGCGTGCCCTCGACGACGTGGCGCGCGACGCCGCGGCCGACCTGCGCGTCCCGGCCTCCGCGCTGTGGCCGGTCATCGGTGCCGTGCAGCTGGTGGCCGGCGCGGTCTTCGCCTTCGCCGTCGCCTGGTACCTGACCCTCGCGCTCGCCGGCGGGTCCGTCCCGGTCTCCACCGTCGAGTTGCCGCCGCTCGGGCCGCTGCCGATTCCGCTCGTCCTCCTCGTCGGCTCGATCGTCGCCAGTGCGGCGCTCGGGCTCGTCCTGTCGCTCCATGCCGGGTGGATCGGACGGCGCCGTGGCGATCGAGTCGCCGGGCGGGTCCGGGCGGCGGTCACCGATGCCGTGGCGAGCGCCGGCATGGCCGGCCTGGACCGCGTCGAGGCAGCGCGGCGCACCATCGGCGGAATGACGTAGCCGGGATGCGACGCATGGTTGATGCTCGCTTGAGGTGCCCGCGATAGCGTGACGCATCATGCTTCGTCGAGAACCGAGCCGGACCACCAGCGTCTCCGATTGGGAGCTCGGCGTGGCCGCGGTGCTCCTCCTGCTCGCCGTCGTCCTGACCACGATCTTCGTCCCCGCCCTGGGCTGAGCCCGCGGCCGCGCCGGTCAGCGGCGCATGCGGTAGAAGCGGAAGAAGTCGTTCTGGATGGGCAGGATCTCGACGTCCTCGAAGCCGGCCTCGGCCGCGTAGCGGCGCAGCGTGCCCGGCCGCATGACGGTCCCGGTCGCCACGCTCGGCGAGCGCGAGCGACCGTCGGGCAGGCAGGTGGTGATGCTCCAGCCATACATGAAGCGCTCGAGGTCGTCGCCCGGCGCCGCGAAGCCCTCCGCCACGCGCTCGTCGACCACGATGAGCGACCCTCCCTCGACGAGGGCGCCGCGCAGGGCCGACAGCACCGGCACCGGGTTCGCCATGTCGTGGACCGCCTCGATGATGATCGCCGCGTCGTACGGGCCGTCCTCGAGGGTCGCCGCGTCCCCGTGGTGGAACTCGATGCTGCCATCCACACCCGCCTCTCGGGCGTTGCGCCGCGCCGCGTCGATCGACGCCGCGTCGAGGTCCACGCCGACCACCCTCGCCTGCGGGTAGGCGCGCGCGATCGCGATCGTCGACCAGCCTTCCCCGCAGCCGATATCCGCGATCCGCGCCGGTGGGTCCGAGCGCAGGCGCGCGTCCACGTCGGGGATGCCCGGCAGCCACGCAGTGCCGAGCAGGTGCGTGAAGGCGGGGCGGTTGAAGCTGGCCTGGCCCTCGCGCATGTCCGCGCCGTAGGCTTCCCACCCGATCCCATCACCGGACCGATAGGCATCCACCAGCGCCGGCAGGCGGCCGAAGGCGGCCACCAGCATCCGCGACAGTGGCGCCATCAGGTTGATGCCCTCCGCGTGCACGAGCACCGCGGCGTGTTCCTCCGGCAGGCTGAACCGGTGATCGGCATCCACCTCCACGATGGCGCCCACGGCCTGCTGCTCCAGCCACTCGCGCGCGTAGCGCGCATCGGTCCCGGTCCTGGCCGCCAGCTCGTCGGGCGTCGCGGGGCCCTCGTCGGCGAGGCTGCGGTACCAGCCCAGCCGCTCGCCGAGGTAGATGCCGGCGATGTCGAAGCTGGCGACGGCGGACGAGAAGATGCGATCGGTCAGCGCATCGGTGGCGGTGCTCATCGGTTCCTCCGGGAAGGTGGTGGGGGCTGGAGTCTCGCCCGCGGGCACGGCGGCGGCCACGTCCGGCCGACGGAAGCACGGATGGCCGAATGACGTACGCCACATGCCTCCCGATCGGCGTCCGCTTCACCGATGCCGCCCGACTCGCGCCACGGCACGCTACGCGAAGACAGCTTCGCACGGAAGGCTTTGCGCCATGATTGCGTCATTCGCGGCCGGGACGCTCATCGTCCTCGGCGTCCTCATCGCCGTCCTTGGCTTCCTGGGCGGCGGCCATCTCGACTTCGTCGGTCTCGGCCTCGGAGCGATCTTCGCCGCCGGCGTCCTGAGCCTCGTCGAGCGTCGACTCGCGCGCTGAGCGCGCGGTCAGCTGCGGTCCGACGCCGTCGGGTTGCGGAAGCGGAGCGCGATGGCGATCGTGGTCGCCCCGACGAGGAAGGCCACGCTGTTCGGCACCGCGATCGCGAGGTTGCCGAGTGACACGCCGTACGCGATCCACAAGGTGAACCCGACCTGGAGCACCGACAGGTAGGCGATCGACAGGTCGGCCGACGATCGGCGTTCAAGGATGCGGCGCAGCTGGAGCACGGGCGAGAGGGCCATCATCACGCCCCAGCTGGCGGCGATCACGGCGAGCGCATCGGTCACGGGAGAACCTCCGGGTCAGTGCGCTCTGGCGTTCGGGCCGCGTTCGCTGGCGCGATGGGTCCACCGAGGAGCGCGCACGCGGCACCGGCAATCGTAGCCGTCGGCGAGGAGCCAGTTGCGACACGACGAGGCCCGACTCTCGTGGATGGCCTGTGGACAGATCGTCAGGCCGGCGTCAAAGTCGGGGATAAGTGGTATTGCGTCTCGTCTGGGCGGCGGGCAATACTGAGGTCGTCCCGAAGGGGCAAGCGATACCGGATCACATGACTTCGGTTGTAGGTTCCGGTACCGGGTTCGGTGGCTTCGGTCATCGGAGTCGGACGCCTGTTCCTTCGGGACGCTTCGTGTGCCCGATCTGCGGCATCCGACCGAACCCCCGCGTTCCGCGGCGCGTACCTACTGCATGACCGATCCGATCCCTATCCGGCCAGAGGGTGCGCGCGTCGAGGACGTGCGCCTCGCCGGCGGCATCGAGGCTTTCGTGGTCGAGCCCCTCGACGGCGGGCGCGGTCCGGGCGTGCTGTTCCTGCACTGGTTCGACACCGAGGCGCCGGACGGCGATCGCACGCAGTTCCTTGCCGAGGCCGAGGAGCTCGCGCGCGAGCACGGCGTCGTCTCGGTGCTGCCGCAGGGCCGCTTCCCGTGGGCCGGCGCCCCGACCGACGCGCGGGCAGACGTCGAGCGCATTCGCGCCGAGGTCGACGGCCACCGCGCGGCGCTCGACCTGCTGGCCGCCCACGCCGCCGTCGACGCCTCTCGCATCGCGCTCGTCGGCCACGACTTCGGCGCCATGCACGGCACGCTGCTGGCGGCCGACGATGCGCGGATCGCTGCCGTCGTGCTCGTCGCCGCCACGCCCCGCTGGGCCGACTGGTTCCTGCCCTTCTGGCCGATCGCCGGCGACCGCCACGACTACCTGCGCGCGCTCGCTCCGCTCGATCCGATCACCCGAGTCGGCGAGATCAGCCCGCGGCCGGTCTGCTTCCAATTCGCGCGAAGCGACTTCTTCATCGCCTCGATGACCGGGCTCGAGTTCCACGGCGCCGCCGGCGATCCGAAGGAGCTCCACGCGTACGAGGCCGACCACGGGGTCCGCGTGCCTGAGGCGCGCCACGATCGCCGCGCCTTCCTGGCCGCCCACATCGGCCTGGATCCATGACGTTTGACAGCGCCGCCGGGGCCACGGACGATGGGGCCTGGATGAGCGGCCCCAAGCACACGCGCGCAGGCAGGACCGCCGCGCTGCTGGCCGCAGTACTCCTCGTCGTCTCCGCCGTTCCACCGGTGACGGCCCATCACGGCGGCCGGCCGATCGGCTCCTTCTCGAGCTGCCGCCGGCCGAACATCAGCCCGCCGCGCTGCAGCAGCGTCGGGAACGATGCGCGCCACTTCATCGCCTTCGACGCGACGCTGACCATCGGCCTGGCCGAGTCGCTGCGCGACACGATGATCGAGGACTACGAGCCCACGAAGCTCGAGATGATCCTCCAGGACGCGGTCACATCCGACACCGACGTCATCGCCTTCAGCCAGGACTACGGCAACAACGGCGCCGCGGGCTGGGTGAACTGCCCGGCCGACTCGCCGCAGGGCGTCAACCGCCAGCGACACCGGTGGTGCCAGGGCCAGGAGCTTCACTTCAACCTCAACCCCAGCATGGCCGCCTTCTTCGCCGATGACGGCAGCCGCGACCACGTCGCCTGCCACGAGCTGGGTCACACGCTCGGCCTCCGCCACTGGGGCAACCCACCCGAGAGCGTCGGACCGCCGGCCGAGACCTGCATGAACGCCGATACGTCCAATGGGCCCACGGTCCTGCACCAGATCGACCGCGACCATATCGACGCCTACCGCTACTCGATGCTGCCGCCGTCGCGCCACCCGTTGCCGGTGGACGTTCCGACCGACGGCGAGCGTCGCCTTCTCACGGCCTGGTCCGACACCCTCGTCGAGGCGCTCGAGCTCGAGCACTACGCCTCGCTGCCGGAGCTTGTCCGTGGCTCTGAGGCGGTCGTCCGCGGGCGCGTCGTCGAGGTCAGCCCGGGGCGCGTCTTCGGCGATCCCGAGCACAGCGCGCTCCACTACGCGGCCGTGACGATCGCGGTCGACGAGGTCACGGCTGGCGAGCTCCGCCGCGCCCACGTGGCGACGCTCACTCTCGAGATCCCGCTCTACGGCGGCCCGGAGACGCTGGAGGGCGTCATGGCCTCGCTCCCGCGCGAGGAGAGCCTCTTCTTCCTGCGCAACAAGGGCGGCGACGAGGCCGACTTCTACCGCCTCGTCGTCATGCGCGGCGTGGTCGTCAATCGCGACGGCGCCGCCGAGGTGACGCCGGGCGACGCCGTGCTCGATGGCCTGGCCGGGACGCCGTTCGACGTCCTCGTTGACCGGGTGCGCGCCGCCGGGAGCTGAGCGCGGCGCGGGGAGGGCTTGCTTCCGGGGCGTATGCTCACGGCGCCGTCGGTGCCCTTCGGCAGGCTTGGGGGGTTTGACCCTGCCTGGAGGTTGCTGGCATGGAGCTCGACACGGGACGCACGCTGCTCGGCTTTGCGTTGCTCGTCCTGGCTCTGCTCACCGTGATGTGGGTCCTGGCCGTGACGCGACGGTCACCGCGCTAGCGGGCGATTGCGGCACCACACCTAGCGCGCGAAGTGGCGGCGGCAGCGCGCCTGGTAGGTCTCGAGGCCGCCGACGTTCTCGGTCACCAGCGTGGTTTCGGCCGCCTGCGTCGTCGCCACCCTGGCGTGATAGATCGCATCGGCGCCGCAGACGGTGCAGATGGACGTGAGCTTGTCGACCCGCTCGGCGAGCGCCATGAGCGATGGCAGCGGCTCGAACGGCTCCCCGGTGAACGTCACGTCCAGGCCGGCGACCACGACGACCAGCCCCCGCATGGCAAGGTCGCCGACGACCGGCACGAGATCGAGCCCGAAGAAGTGGGCCTCGTCGATGGCCACCATGTCGGTCTCGTCGCCGATGGCCGTCGCGATCTCCTCGGCCGAGGCGGCCGTCCGAGAGGGGGCGTCCAGGCCGGCGTGCGACGCGATGCGGTCGCCCCCGGCGCGCGTGTCGAGCGCATGGCTGAACACCACGACCCGCCGCCCGGCGATGGCGGCGCGCCGGACGCGACGCAGCAGCTCCTCGGTCTTGCCGGCGAACATCGGCCCGGCAATGACCTCCACCCGCCCGGCATCATCGGCCATGTGCGGTGTCCCGGTCCGCCTAGACCTGCTCCATCGTCACGATGGGTCCGGTGAATTTCACGCCGGTGGCGTGCACCGGGCAGTAGCCGTTCGGCACCTTGGCGAGGTACTGCTGGTGGTAGTCCTCGGCGAAGTAGAACTCGCCGGCAGGGCGGATCTCGGTCTGGATCTCGCCGTAGCCGGCGCGCGTCAGCTCGGCCTGGTACATCGCGCGTGAAGCTGCGGCGGCGGCGGCCTGCGCATCGGTATGGGTGAAGATGGCCGACCGATACTGGGTGCCGACGTCGTTGCCCTGGCGCATGCCCTGCGTCGGGTTATGCGCCTCCCAGAACAGCTTGAGCAGCTG
>CAYVCE010000070.1:0-2953 GCA_964449915.1 uncultured Steroidobacteraceae bacterium
GCCGCGCATGATGCGCATCTCGTTCCGCGGCTATGTCCACCCGGAGCGCGCGATCCACGAGCGGATTCGCGGCGCGGGCTTCGAGCTGCGGTACCACCACCGCGGCTGGCTGTGGCAGACCGTCGTCTACGAACGCGGGCCTGCCAGCATCGGCGCCACCGGGCGCTCGCCGGGCTGACGAACGTCACCCGGCGCGAACACCGGTGGTGAGGGCGGCATCCAGGTCGGCGAGCGGGACGGCGGGCGAGAAGAGGAAGCCCTGGGCGTGTCGAAAGCCGAGAGCCAGGAGCATCCGTCGCTGGGCCTCGTGCTCGACGCCCTCGACGATCGTCTCGAGCGACAGCTTCTCTGCGATGTGGCCGATGGCGCGCATCACCTCCTGTCGCTGCGGCTCGTCGTGGACCCGCTCGACCAACGAGCGGTCGATCTTGAGCACGTCGATCGGCAGCCGGCCGAGGTATTCGAGCGAGGAATAGCCGGACCCGAAGTCGTCGAGGGCGATCCGCACGCCGAGCTGCTGAATACGCAGGAGCTCGGTCTCGGCGCCCGCGCCGGCCGAGGCCAGCGTGCTCTCCGTCAGCTCGAGGAGGAGTCGCGAGGCAGGTAGCCCCGAGGACGTGAGCACATCCTCGACCAGGACGGGCAGCGTGCCGTCGCCGAGCTGGTGGGCCGAGACGTTGACCGACACGGTAACCGTTCCATTGGCCAGGTCGGCGCAGGCGCGCCGCAGGACCCAGTCACCCAGGCGCCCGATAAGGCCGTGCTCCTCTGCAAGCGGGATGAAGTCCGCGGGCATGAGCCGGCCGAGCTGCGGATGGTTCCAGCGAACCAACGCTTCGAGGCCGATGAGTGTGCCGTGGTGGAGCTCGACGATCGGCTGGTACTCGAGGATCAGCCCTTCGCTGTCGAGCGCGTGCTCGAGGGCGACGCGCAGCTCGCGGCGCCGTGCCAGCGGCTCCTCCATGCCGCGCTCGAAGATCTCGACCAGCCCCTTGCCCCGCGACTTGGCGACGTACATCGCGGTGTCGGCGTCGCGAAGCATCTCGTCGGCGGTCTCGGTCGCTCGGCCATCGACAAACGCGCCGCGCGTCGCGACGCCGACGCTGGCCGTGAGCGTGGCCGTGCCGGCCCCAAGCTGGAACGGCTGGGCGAGCGCGGCCAGGATGCGCTGCGCGACGGACGCGGCGCGGTCGGGATCGGCATCCTCCAGGAGGAAGGCGAACTCGTCGCCGCCCAGCCGGCAGGCCGTGTCCTCCGGGCGCAGGACGCCGGCCAGGCGCTGGGCGACGAGGCGAAGCAGCTCATCGCCGGTAGCGTGGCCGAGCGAGTCGTTGACGTCCTTGAAGTCGTCGAGGTCCACGAACAGCGCCGCCACGCCCGACGCGCGGTTGCGTCGCACCAGGGCGCGCGAGAGCCTGTCGACGAACAGGACCCGGTTCGGCAGGCCGGTCAGCGGATCGTGGAGGGCCTGGTGGCGCAGCTGGTCCTCGAGGTCCTTGCGGTCGCTGATGTCGACGAGGATGCCCTGCACCATGGTCGGACGGCCGTCGCGATCGCGGGCGATGACCGCCTCGTCGTCGATGACCCACACCACGCGACCATCGCTTGCCATGAGGCGGTACTCCCACCGACCCTTGGCCTCGACCCGCGCCCCATCGTCGAGCTCGGCGAGCAGCATCCGCTCACGGTCGCCGGGGTGAATGCGGCTCATCCACAGGGAGGGATCGGCGACCCACTCCTCGGGCGTGTAGCCGAGAAGGTCGAAGATCTTGGCGCTGACGAAGTGCCATCGGCCGTGCTGCCCGGCCTCGGCCACGTACACGACGCCGGGGACGCGCTCGACGACGGATCGATACTGGGCTTCGGCCACGGTCAACTCGTCGGTCAGCTGCCGCTCGCGGCCGAGCACATGCTCCCGGTCGCTCAGCAGGACCGTCTGCCGGGCAACGGCCGAGATGACGGCCAACGTCAGCGCCGCGGCGGCGGCGAGTCGCAGCGGGCCTTCGGCCAGGGTCGGCGTGGTGGCGAGCATGGCGACCAGGACCACGGCGACGACGACGCTCGCCAGCGGCAGCAGGCTCCGCAGCCAGGCTGCCACGGCCGTGTAGCGGCGACCGCCATCGCTGGCGGCGCTCCAGCGGGACCCGCCGTGCCCGATGAGCAGGGCCCCCGCGGCAACGACGGCGTGGAGCGCACCGCGCGCCGGGCCGTCGAGCCCCGAGAGCAGGAGCGCCGTGTGCGCGGCCGCGGCGAGGGCCAGCCCGGCCAGGATCTCCCACTGGCCGATGAGGCGCAGCGGCACCCGGGTCGCCACGTTGAGCAGCAGCGTCGAGGTGAGGGCGGCCAGGAAGAATGCGGCATGGGCGAGCATCGCGAGCTCGACGCCGTCGCCGACGAACCCTGCGCCGGCGACGATCGTCGCGCCAAACGTCGCGGCGAAGATCGCAACCGCGTCGAAGTAGAGCCCGGCCTCGTCGGCGGGGCGCATGCGACGGTGGGCCGCGGCGACATAGGCGCCGACGACGGTGACCGCCAGCACCGCGATGCTGAGGTCGGCGAGTGGGGTGGGGCGGCCGCTCACCGCCCCCACCAGGCGGCCGATCTCCGACGCGAACCAGACGGCGCCGGCAACCAGGATCCACAGGCGGACCTGTCGCTCGCGGCCGCTGGCCCCGATCCACCCACGGTGCACGATCGCGAACGCTGCGCCGGCGGCAAAGACACGGAGGGCCGGCCCGCCGAACGGGCTCAGCACGAGGAGCGCGACGACGACCGCCAGGGTGAGGACGAGGACCGGAAGGAGTGTCACGCTGCGCTCCGGCGCGACGCGCATCAGCCTTCTGCTGAGCTGCATGGTTGCGGTGCACCGCGGAAGCGAGTTGTTGGTCCCTGAAGCCTACGGGGACGGTCCCGATCGGCCATGACGAGAAAGTACCTTCGCGCGAACGCCACC
>CAYVCE010000071.1:0-3154 GCA_964449915.1 uncultured Steroidobacteraceae bacterium
CTCGGTGAGGAGGAGCGCGCCGACGAGCAGGATCAGCGGTGGCAGGACGGCCAGCAGCAGCCCCACGAAGACGCGGAGCCACAGACCGGTGCGTGGCACGCCCTGGGGGCCGCTCAGGCCCGCTGGGTGGCCGTGGTGCCCGACGTGAGCCGGTAGCCGACTCCGCGCTCGGTGAGCAGGTAGCGCGGCCGATCCGGATCGGTCTCGAGCTTGCGGCGCAGGCGACGGACGGTGACCCACAGGTACGAGGGGTCCGCGCCGTCCGCATCGGTCCAGACCCGATCGAGAAGCTCGTCGGTCCTGACGACCCGGTCGATGGCGGACGCCAGCACCTGGAGCAGGCGCGCCTCGGTGGGCGTCAGCTGCTGGTTGCCGGCGGGCGTCGTCAGGCGCCGGGTCGCCAGGTCGACCTCCACTTCACCGCCGTCGAGCGAGATCTGCGGGCTTCCCACCGCCGCGCGACGCAGGACGCGCTGGATGCGGGCCACCAGCTCGTCGGGGTCGAAGGGCTTGGTGACGTAGTCCTCGGCGTACAGCTCGAGCGCGTTGACCTTGGCCTCGGAGGCGTCGACCGCAGACAGCACGATGATCGGCAGGTCGGCGATCTGCTTCACCCGGCGGCACAGCTCGAAGCCGTCCATGCCGGGCATCATGAGGTCGACGACCAGGATCGCCGGCCACGAGCCCTCGAGCTGCTGGAGCACCGCCGACCCGGACGACGCGGTGCGCACCTCGTAGCCGGCGCGGTTGACGCGCCGGCTGAGGACGGACAGGAGCGTCGGGTCGTCGTCGACCAGGAGGACGGCCGGCCGGACCGGCGGAAGCATGCCGGGCTAGATCCCGACCCCGCCCATGACCTTGATGATCGCCGGGCCCAGGATGACGATGAAGATCGTCGGGAAGATGCACCCGACCATCGGGAACAGCATCTTCACCGGCGCCTTGGCCGCGGCCTCCTCGGCGCGCTGGCGGCGCTCGATGCGCAGCTGGTTCGACTGGATCTGGAGCACCTTCGCGATCGGCACGCCGAGCTGCTCGGCCTGGATGATGGCGCCGATGAAGTTGCTGACCGGCTGGGCATCGGCCCGCGTTGCGACGTCGCGCAGCGCGTCGCGACGGGTACGGCCCATGCGCACCTCCGCAAGCGCCTGGCGATACTCGTCGATGAGCGGCCCCTCCATCTTTTCGACGCACTTGGCGAGGGCGGCATCGAAGCCGAGGCCGGCCTCGACCGAGATGGTGAGCAGGTCGAGTGCATCGGGCAGCTGGAGGATCATGGCCATCGACCGCGCCCGCATCTTGCGGCCCAGCCAGAACTCCGGGGCGATGTAACCGACCGCGGCGCCCGCCACCGCGAAGAACATGCCCAGGACCGGCGTCCCGGTCATGAACAGGGCGAGCAGGAAGAAGATGATCGAGAATGCAATCAGGGACAACAGCTTGACGCCGACCCAATCGGCCCCTCGCAGGCCACCGGGGTACCCCGCGCGCTCGAGCTTGGCGTCGATCCGCGCGATCATGCCGCCCTCCTGGCGGCGGCCTGCCTTGGCGAGGCGCTGGATCGCGGGGAGGATGATGCGCTCGTAGAACGGCTGCTGAAGCTCCATCTCTTCGATGGACTTCGGCTGGACCACGAGCTGGCTGAGCCGCGCCTGGACGGCGTCCTCGGACGGGCGCGCCGCGACACCGTAGGTGATGAGCAGGACGGCGCCGGCCGCCAGCACCGCGATGAGAAGTTCAGGACTCATGCCTTACACCTTGATGTCAACGATCTTCCGGATGAATACGTAGCCCATGCCCATGCTGATCAGGCCGACCGCGAAGAAGATGATGCCGAGCGGCAGGCCGAACATCTCCGGTGGCTTCTCGACCATGACCGCCATGTAGCCGGGGCTGATGAGGAAGAGGATGAAGGCGAGGCCGACCGGCAGCAACGTGATCACGTAGCCGCTGTAGCGCTGCATGGCGGTCAGCGTCTGGATCTCGCCCTGGATCCGGACCCGCTCGCGAATGGTGAACGCGATCGAGTCGAGCACCGTGGCGAGGTTGCCGCCGACCTGGCTCTGGATCTGGATGGCGGTGACCATCAGCTCCAGGTCCTCGGACGCCACGCGGCGGACGAGGTTGTTGAGCGCCGGCTGCAGCGCGAGGCCGAGCTGCATGTCGCGCACTACCCGCTCGAACTCCTCGCTGATCGGCGGGCGCGCCTCGCGCGTGACGAGCTCGATGCCCTGCAGGAAGGAGGAGCCCGCGCGCAGTGAGTTGGCGAGCAGGGTGATCGTGTCGGGGAGCTGGACGCCGAACTGCTTCAGGCGACGTCGCTGCCGGTACTTCAGATAGAAGCGCGGCAGGTACAGGCCGAGGAGGAACACGCCGATGAGCGCCACGATGTTCTGGAAGCCGGGGAAGATGAAGCCGGCGAAGTACGCGATGGCGACCAGCACGAACGGGGTCGCCGCCCAGGCCAGAAGGAACTCGGCGGGCCGCATCTTGAGATCGGCGCGCGCGAGGTCCGTGCTCAGACGGGTGTTCAGGTCCTGGCGCTCCATGACCCTCGACAGCCCGGCGACCACGACCGACTCCCGCTCGCCGCTGCCGGACTCGCCGGCCTGGGCCGAGGCGTACCGCTCGAGGCGTGACGCCACGGCACCACCGCCCGCGCTCATCGAGATGCCGACGGCGATGACCACGACGGCGAGGGCCGCGAGACCCGCGATGACGATGGGCAGCATGTCCATCAGAACGGCGAGCCGAAGATGTTCGGCGGCAGGTGGATACCGGCGACCTCGAATCGCTCGACGAAATGCGGTCGGATGCCCGTCGGCTTGAGCCGGCCCATGATCTTGCCGTCCTCGACGCCCGTCTGCTCGAACACGAAGACGTCCTGCATGACGATGACCTCACCTTCCATGCCCTGGACCTCGGTGATGTTGACGATCTTTCGCGTCCCATCCTTGAGGCGGTTCTGGTGGACGATGAGGTCGACCGCGGAGCTGATCTGCTCGCGAATGGCGCGCAGCGGCAGGTCCATGCCGGCCATGAGCACCATCGTCTCGAGGCGGCTCAGCATGTCGCGCGGCGTGTTGGCGTGGCCGGTCGACATCGAGCCGTCGTGGCCGGTGTTCATGGCCTGGAGCATGTCGAGCGCCTCGCC
>CAYVCE010000072.1:0-5445 GCA_964449915.1 uncultured Steroidobacteraceae bacterium
GCGCCGTCGGCGCGCACGATCGTCTACGGCCACGTCGGCGATGGCAACCTGCACGTCAACGTGCTCGGCCCGGCCCCGGACGACGATGCGGTCGACGACGCGGTGCTCGGCCTGGTGCTCGAGCTCGGCGGCAGCGTCAGCGCCGAGCACGGCGTGGGAGCGGCCAAGGTGGGCTGGCTGGTGCGTGACCGAGGCGACGCGAGCGTCGCGGCCATGCGCGCGGTCAAGGCGGCCCTGGATCCGCTTGGAATCATGAACCCCGGAGTCATCTTTCCGCGCTAGCATCGGGCGCATGACGGACCAATCCGGATTCCTCGAGACGGACGGCGCGCGGATCTACCACGAGGTCGAGGGCGGCGGGCCGCCGGTCCTCCTCATCCACGCCGGCGTCGCCAACCTGCGCATGTGGGACGAGCAGGTGGCCGCGCTGCGCAACGACTACCGCGTCATCCGCTATGACACGCGCGGTTTCGGTCGCACCGAGACCGATGCGGTCGAGTTCTCGAACCGCGCCGACATCGCGGCCCTGCTCGACCACCTCGGCGAGGAGTCGGCGCACCTGGTGGGCATCTCACGCGCAGGCTCGATCGCGCTCGACTTCACCCTCGAGCGCCCCGATCGCGTGCGTTCCCTCGTCGTCGGCGCGGGCGGCATCAGCGGCTACCACTCGCCCGAAGCGTCATCCGAGGAGGACTTCGAGGCCGAGGAGAAGCTGTACGAGGCGAAGGACTGGGAGGGCCTGGCCAGCTGGGAGGCCGACTACTGGGGAAATGGCCCTGGGCAGCCGGCTGACAGGGCCCCGGAGGTTCGCGCCAGGATCTACGACTGGGAGCTGGCGAACTACCGCGCCCAGAAGGAGGAGGGCAAGCCGCAGGTGCTCGATCCGCCGGCCGCCGGCCGCCTCGACGAGCTGAAGGTGCCGATGCTCGTCATCTACGGCACGCTGGATGAGCCCGGCACGCAGGAGTCGATGCGCCACCTGGCGGCGGCGGTGCCGCACGCTCGGCTGGCGGTGTTCGAGGGAGTGGCGCACATGCTCAACCTCGAGCGGCCGGATCGGTTCAACGCGCTGCTGCGAGAGTTCCTCGACGAGGTGCGCGCCCGGTAGCATCACCGGGTGAGCGAGCTTGACGCGATTCTCGAGGCGGCGGCCGACTGCCGGTCGCGCGGTGAGCGCTTCGCGCTGGCCACCGTCGTGGCCGTGCGCGGCTCCTCGTACCGGCGACCGGGGGCACGTCTGCTGGTCCCAGAGCATGGGCCGCCGGTCGGCCTGATCTCGGGTGGCTGCCTCGAGGAAGAGGCCGCGCGGCTGGCCCGCGAGGCGCTCGCCCTCGACGCGCCGGTGCTCGTCACGGTCGACCACTCGGCGGAGGGCGACGAGCTGTGGGGGATCGGCCTGGGCTGTCGCGGGGTTGTCGAGCTGCTGGCCGAGCCGCCCGGTCTGGCGACCGAGACCCTCGAGGCCCTGGCTGCCGCCCGCAGCGGTACGGCGACCTACCTGCTCACGGGCCTCGACGGCGACCGTCGCCGTCTCACCGCGATCGAGGCGGACACGTTGGGTGAGCGTGCGGTGTTGGCCGTCGCGCACGGCCGACCAACCGTCCTCGGCGACTCGGTGCTCGATCCGATCCTTCCGCCGCTTCACCTCGTGGTCTGCGGTGCCGGTCCCGATACCGGCCCGCTGGCCGCGGCCGGCCTGCGCATGGGATGGCGCGTGAGCGTCGTCGACCCCCGCCGCTCGCTCCTCCGGCCCGAGCGCTTCCTGGGCGCCACCCTCCATGCCGTCGAGCCTGAGGTGGCAGCCGATGCCGTCGAGGCCGGCGAGTGGACCGCGGTCGTGGTCATGACCCACGACTACCTGCGCGACGCGGCGTTCCTCGGCGCCTTCGTCGGCCGCGGCGTCCCGTACCTCGGTGTCCTCGGGCCGCGGGACCGGACGGAGCGGCTGCTCGCGGAGCTGGAGGCTCGGCCCTCAGACCCCGACATGGCCGCGCTTCATGCCCCGGCAGGGCTCGACATCGGCGCCGATGGAGCCGAGGAGGTCGCAACCGCGATCATCGGCGAGATCCTGGCCGTGTTCCGCGGGCGCTCCGGGTCACCGCTCCGGGAGCGTGCAGGGCCTATCCACGGGTAGTCGGCGCGCTATCAAGGTTCGTTCGAGGAGTCGGAACGAGGGCTGACAGCCTCAGCCGGCGTATTCCTCCGGATGGTCGCCGCGATCCTTGTCCGCCGTGCGGGCGATCGTCTCCAGCGCCTGCTCGATGGACATGTCGTTCGCATCGGCCGCACGCTTGACGGTTTCGTAGGTGATGTTGACGTCGGGCTTGCCCATGTCGTCATGGGCGCGCATGCAGCCGCAGTTCAGGCACACGATGGTGGCTCCTTCGAGATGATCGTATGACGCCCCCGACCGCATCTCGCGTGCCTAGCCGCCGATGAAGCTCATCTCCACCTTCAGCAGCTCCACGGTGTCGAGCGAACGCAGCTCCGAGTAGCGGTCCGACCGACCGGCCCAGATGGTGCGTACCGCGTCGGCCAGGTCGTCGTCGTCGGCGCCGGAACGAAGCACGGCGCGCAGGTCGTGGCCGGAGGTGGCGAACAGGCACGTGAAGAGCTGGCCGTCGGCCGTGAGGCGGGCCCGCGTGCAGTCGCCGCAGAACGGCTGGGTGACGCTGCTGATGACGCCGATCTCGCCGGCGCCGTCCCGGTAGCGATAGCGCTGCGCGACCTCGCCGCGGTAGCCGGGGTCGACCGGCTCGAGCGGCCAGCGCGCGTCGATGGCCGCCACGATCTCGGCGGCCGGCAGCACGTCGTCCATGCGCCAGCCATTCGAGTGTCCGACGTCCATGTACTCGATGAACCGGACCGTCGTGCTGGTGCCGCGGAAGTGCTCCGCCAGTTCGAGCACGGCGTGGTCGTTGAGGCCGCGTCGCACCACGGTGTTGACCTTGACAGGGCCGAGGCCCGAGGCCTCCGCCGCGGCGATGCCGTCCAGCACCCGCGAGACCGGGAACTCGACGTCGTTCATGCGCGAGAACGTCTCGTCGTCGAGTGCGTCGAGGCTGACCGTGACGCGCTGCAGGCCGGCGTCGGCCAGCGCACGCGCCCTCGTCGCCAGCAGCGACGCGTTCGTCGTGAGCGTGAGGTCGTCGATCCCTTCGATCGGAGCGAGCATGGCGACCAGGGTCTCGAGGTTGCGGCGCACGAGCGGCTCGCCGCCGGTCAGGCGCACCTTGCGCACGCCGAGCCCGACCGCGGCGCGGACGACCCGCTCGATCTCCTCGAAGTCCAGGATCTCGGCCCGCGGCAGGAAGGCATGGTCACGACCGAAGACCTCCTTCGGCATGCAGTACACGCAGCGGAAGTTGCATCGGTCGGTGACGCTGATGCGCAGGTCGCGCATCGGCCGCCCGAGCGTGTCAAGGACGGCGAGCGGAGGAGGCATCGGTCCGCGCATCGTGGCACCGATGGCGCCGGCTGCCAAGTCAGCCAACGAGGCGACCGGCCCCGATCAGTCCGCCGAGCAGCACGGCGACGGAGCCGCCGCCGAGCAGGGCGACGCGCGAGGCAGCAGCTTCGCAGCGCGGAATGCGCATGCCGCCCAGGCCGAGGCCCAGGCCGAGCGCACCGCCGACCACCAGGATGGCGGCGATCCCCAGGGCCGGATCGAGCAGGCTGCTGACTTCGCCGTGGTCGATCCCGACATCGTCGAGGGCAAAGGCGAAGCGCTGCCGCGACAGCTCCGTGCCATCGGCGCCGAGCACGCGCACGCTGGTATCCCACTGGCTGCCGGCCTGCAGGACGAGCGCGTCGGCCGTCCAGTCGATCGTGCCGTCCTCGGTGTCGTGGCTGATGCCGACGTCGGCGTGATCCATGCCGGTCATGCCCTCCAGCTCGAGGGGCACGCGCGTGGTCGTGCCGTCGTCGAGGTTGTCGAGGCCGAGCTCCAGCGCACTCACCCCGGCCATGTCGTCGATGGTGGTGACGACCACGCGGTTGACTCCCGGCCTTCCCGGGATGACGTGCATGCTCATGCCGGGAGCGACCTCGCCGAAGGCATCGGGGATGGGCTCGATGGCCACCCCGACGGCCTCCTCGACCGGGGGGGTGATGGCCAGCGCCGCCGTCAGCGCCAGGACGGTGGCGATCAGCATGACCTCGATCGTGATCCGGCTGCGGAAGCCGTCGAGCCAGCCCATCATGCGACCACCGTCGAAGTAGTTCAGGCCTCCGAGCGCCAGCGCGCCGATGGCGAAGCCCGACTTCATGAGCAGCGTGCGCCCGTACTCGCTGTCGACCGCCAGGAGCACGCCGGTCTGCGTCCATGCGGCGTGCACACCCGTCAGGACGACGAGTCCGATCGAGACGAGCGCCAGTGCCGAGAAGCGGGGCACCAGCGTCCGCATCTGCGGGCGCACACCACTCGCCGCGACCAGCCCCGGCCAGCGTGCGAGGGCCAGCAGCCCCACCACGCCGCCGATCCAGACCGCGGCCCCGGCCACGTGGACCACCTGGCCGACGAGCGCCGCGACCCCCGGCAGCGCCGCCGCGTGTCCGGCCGCCACGAGCAGGATGATGCCGGTGAGCCCCGTCACCGCGGCAACGACTCCCGCGGAGCGCGC
Source organism: uncultured Steroidobacteraceae bacterium (assembly GCA_964449915.1). Classification (GTDB taxonomy): domain Bacteria; phylum Chloroflexota; class Limnocylindria; order QHBO01; family QHBO01; genus JACDBZ01. The sequence goes on from CAYVCE010000072.1 coordinate 4,623, forward strand.
CGGAACGAGGAGCAGCGCGACGCCACCGGCCGCCGCGACGACGGCACGTGCCAGCTGGAGCCCTCCGTTGCGCGTGCCGAACAGGTAGTCGAGCGGTGAGCCCGCTTCGAGCCCCGCGAGGAGCGCGACCATCATGGTGGCCGCACCGCCCACCACCAGGAGGGCGGCAAGCGCGCGGACCGCGGCGCGGGGCAGAGGCCCATCGCGCACCACGACCCGGTGGAAGACGGCCACCCCGAGCGCGAGCAGCAGTCCGAGGTAGGTGAGCCATCGGCCGATGACGCCGGCCGGATCGACATCGCTGTGGGTCACGCCCTGCGGCCCGCCGGCGAGCGTTCCGGGCACGTCACCGACGCCGAAGTTGAAGAACCCCTCCGCCGTGTGGCCGTCGGCGGCCGACAGCGTGCGCCAGGTCAGGCGGTAGACCCCGTCGGGAAGCTGCGGGTAGGCGGCGACGAGCGCGTAGGGATCGGAGGGGTCGACATCGCCGACCTTGGTGAGGACCGGTTCGCCGTTGAGATCCACGACGTCGATCGAGGTGACCTGCGCCTCCAGCGGCTCGCTGAAGATGAGGCGGATCTCGTCGGGGGACGCCGGGACGATGGCTCCCGCGCCCGGCGAGCTCGCGACGAGCTGCGCATGGGCGAGCACGCGCCCACCGGCCGCGCCCGGCAGGGCCGGGGCGGCGAGCAGCGCGAGCAGCGCGAGGACGCCAGCCAGGCGCCGGGCGCGGGAGATCGTCATCTGGTCATGCTCGACGTCGAGCCAGCACCAGGCCGAGCGCGACGAGCCCGGCCACCAACCCGGCGCCGCCCAGCACCAG
>CAYVCE010000073.1:0-20064 GCA_964449915.1 uncultured Steroidobacteraceae bacterium
AGGTCGAGCGGACACTGGCCCTCGTCGTCGCCTTCGCCGGCGCGCTGGGTCGGGGTTCCGCGATCACGGAGGAGCCGTTCGCGCCGATCCCCGGCGACGCGGCCACGCTGGCACCGACACTCCGCGCCTTCGCGGATGCGGGCGTCGGTCACGTCCAGCTCGTCCTCGATCCGATCACCGTCGACAGTATCGCCGCCCTGGAGCCGACCCTCGCCGCGCTCGACGGCTGATACCATCGGCCGCATGGACCCCGCCGCCGACGCACCTGGGCCGACCATGCGTATCGGTCGCTCCGGCCGCCTGGAGGCGACGGCGCTGGAGGTGGCAGGCGACCATGCCGTGCTGGTCGGGGAGACGGGTGACGCCGGCCGGCGGCGTGCACTGCTGACCACCGACAAGCTGCCGACCGGGGAGCGGCTGGTGGTCATGCCGCTCGACGACGACGTCGAGGTGCGCGTCGACGGCGACGCCCTCGCCGTCTGGCTCGGCAGCGGCATCCTCGGCGACGTCCCGCGCCAGCAGCAGGCCATCGCGCACCACGACGTGCCGCCGTGGGCGACCATCGTCGGCGGCGCGCTGCTGCTCATCGTGCTGGCCTTCGCCGTCGTCGGGTCGGCGGTCGTGTTCACCTGGCTTTCGAGGCTCGCCACGTGACCGACGAGCCGGTCCAGCGCGCCGGCGTGGAGGTCCCGGCCACCGGCTTCGCGGCCACGCGCATCGGCCTCGAGTTCGGCAGCGCCGCCGACTTTGCCGACTCGTTCGATCGCGCGCTGGCCCGCGGCGGCGAGCGGGGCGTGACGCTGGTGGCGGCACTCGATCGCGGCGACCTGGCGATGCACCTGCCGCGCCTCGACGGGCCGTGCTGGAACTCGGTACCGCTGTTCCACCTCCGCCGCGGCGAGCAACCGTCGGACGCCGACTGGGCGACCACGAGCGCCGTGCTCGAGAAGCTCGAGCGGTACCGGTAAGGCGCCCATGCGCATCTACGTCTCGGTCGACATGGAGGGCCTCGCCGGCGTCGCCCATCCGCACCAGGTGGTGTTCGGACGCGACGGCCTCGATCGCACGGACTACGACCGCAGCCGGGCCCTGATGGCGGGCGAGGCGAACGCGGCCGTCGAGGCCGCCCTCGCCCACGGCGCAGCGGAGGTGGTGGTCAACGACAGCCACTGGCTGATGCGGAACCTGCGGGCCGAGGACCTCCACGACGGTGCGCGGCTCATCGTCGGCGACAAGCCGCTCAGCATGACCCAGGGCATCGGCGGCGGGGGCGATGGCGCCTTCGACGGCGCGGCGTTCATCGGCTACCACGCCGGCGCCGGGCATCCGAGCGGGGTGATCGCGCACACTTACTCGTCGGTCACCGTGCTCGAGATCAGGGTCAACGGCGTGCCGCACAACGAGGCGGGGCTGAATGCCATCCGCGTCGCTCACCACGGCGTCCCGGTCGTCCTCGTCACCGGCGACGACGCGCTGGCCACGGAGGTCGCCGGGCTGCTGCCGTGGTCAGAGCGGGTCGTCGTGAAGCGTGGCCTCGGCACCACCGTGGCGGAGTCGATGTCGCCGGCGGCGGCGCGCGCCGCCATCGGCGAGGGGATGGCCCGCGCGCTGGCACGGATCGAGGACATGCAGCTCTACGAGCCCGAGTCGCCGATCGCAGGCGAGGTCGACTTCCGGCTGCCGGCAATGGCCGACTACGCCTGCGTCCTGCCCGGCATTGAGCGGATCGGTCCACGCACGGTGGGCTTCGGCGCCGATGACGGCGATGCGTTCTACCGCACCTGCCTGGCGGTCATCCGCCTGGCAGCCATCCCATCGGCCTGAGCCGGGAGCAATGGACGACGCCGAGCGCGCGCGGCTCCGCGCGCTCATGGGCAACTTCGCGACCGGCGTGTCGGTGGTGGCCGCCCGCCACGGCCCGCTGCTGGCCGGCATGACGGCCAACGCGATCGCCACCATCAGCATCGACCCGCCGATCCTGATGGCCAGCATCGCGCGCAAGGCGGAGACGCACGTCGCCATCGTCGGCAGCCACGCGTTCAGCGTCAGCATCCTGGCCGACGACCAGCAGGCCCTCGCGGAGTGCTTCGCGCAGCCGACCACGGCGCTCAAGCTGACCCGCTTCTGCGACGCGGCCTGGCACGAGGCGGAGACCGGCTCGCCGATCCTGGACGGCGCGCTCGCTTATTTCGATTGCCGCCTGACCGATCGGCACGACGGCGGCGATCACACCATCTTCCTTGGCGAGATCGTGGCCGCCGGCTACCGCGAAGACGCTGCGCCACTGGTGTGGTATGGATCGCAGTACCGCCGCCTGGCTCCCGAGGCGCCCCGATGAGCGAGCCCAACCGCTGACGCCGAGCGCGGATCACTCGCCGCGGGCGCGGCTCCGATCCCCGATGATCTGGCGCGCCGCCAGGCGACCCGGCGCTCCCATCACGCAGCCGCCCGGGTGGGTGCCCGAGCCGCACTGGTAGTAGCCGGCGATCGGCGTCCGGTACTGGGACCAGCCCGGCGCGGGACGGAAGAAGAACATCTGCGGTGCCAGGAACTCGCCGGCGAAGATGTTCCCCTCGGACAGGCCGACCGTCCGCTCGATGTCGAGCGGCGTCACGACCTCGCGGTGCAGGACGAGGTCCCCGAAGCCGGGGAAGAAGCGCTCCAGGGTCGCCTGCACCCGGTCGGCCATCGGCTCACGTTCGGCATCCCAGTCGCTCTCGCGCAGCTCGTACGGTGTGTACTGGACGAAGCAGGACAGGACGTGCTTGCCGGGCGGCGCCATGTCCGGGTCGATGGTCGACTGGACGGCACAGTCGATGTAGGGATGGTCGCTGTACCAGCCGTACTTGGCGTCGTCGAAGGCGTGCTCCAGGTAGTCGATCGACGGGCCGATGTTCATGAAGCCGCGGTACAGGTCCGGCCCGGCGCCGAGGACCGGGTGCGCCGGCAGCCCGTCGAGGGCGAAGTTCACCTTGGAGCTGACCCCCTGGAACTTGAGACGGCGGATGTCCTCGACCAGGTCGTCGGGCATCTCACGCGGGTCAACCAGCTCGAGGAAGGTACGCCGCGGATCGAGCGCGCTGACCACCACGTCGGCGCCGATCTCGGTCCCGTCGGCCAGCGCCACGCCGGTCGCCTCGCCGTCGCGGGTGAGCACGCGCTCGACGGGCGACTCGGTCCGGATCTCGGCGCCGAACGCCTGCGCCGCGCGGGCCAGGACCTGCGTGAAGCCGCCGTTGCCGCCCTTGTGGAAGGACCAGCTGCCGTAGTCCCCGTCGTGCTCGCCCAGGGAATGGAACAGCAGCACCAGCCCGGATCCCTGTGAGCGGGGCCCGACCTTGGAGCCGATGATCGACGACGAGGCCAGGTAGCCCTTCAGCAGCGGCGAGTCGAAGTAGTCATCGAGGAAGTCGGCGGCGCTGCCGGTGAGCAGCCGCACGGCGTTATGCAAGGTGCGCTTGTCGAGGCCGCGCAGCCGCGAGCCGAGGGCGGCCAGCGCGACGAGCTCCTCCGGGTCGTCGCTGAAGATGTCGGGCGGCACGCTGTCGAGCAGCGGCCTGATCGCCTGGACCACGCGGTCGACGTCGTGGCCGTACTGCTCGTAGCCGTCGGCGTCGTGCGGTGAGAGGCGGGCGATCTCGCGCAGCGTCTCGTCATGGTCGCGGTTGAAGAGCAGGTACTCGCCGTCCTCGCCCGGCGCGAAGCGGGTCGACATGAGCAGCGGCAGGAAGCCGTGCTTCGTCAGCTCGAGCTCCTGGATGATCTGCGGCCGCAGCAGGGAGAGGGCGTAGCTGAAGGTCGTGAACCAGTAGCCGGGATGCAGCTCCTCGGTGATGGCCGCGCCGCCGACCAAGTGGCGGCGCTCCAGGACGAGGGTCCTCAGCCCGGCCCTGGCCAGGTAGGCGCCGTTGACCAGGCCGTTGTGGCCGCCGCCGACCACGATCGCGTCGTATCGGTCCGTGCTCATCGGTCCGGGCTCATCGGTCCATCAGGCTGGTCTTGCGCTCCGGGTTGAAGAGGGGCAGCCGCGCGACGTGCGCCGCCACCTGCTCGTAGTGGTGGTCCACCGTGAACTCCAGGAAAACGCGACTGGCGGGCTTCGCGAGGTCGGGTCGCACGCGCGCCAGCGCGATGTGCTGCTGCAGCACCGGCGAGTACATGATGCTGGTTGCGTAGCCGACCCGCGCCCGATCGGCGTCGTAGACCATCCAATCCTCGTGAACCGGTCGATGGTCCTTGGGGGGAATCAGTCCCGCGGCGCTGTAGGCCCGCTCGTAGTCCTCCCAGTCGACCACCAGTCCCACCATCCGCCAGCGTGACGTCTTCTCGGCCCGCTCGCGCTCGAGCGCCCGGCGTCCGATGAAGGGCCGGTCGTCGTCCTCCAGCCCCTTGAACATCCAGGCCCAGCCGAGCTCGAGTGGCGTGGACCGATGCGCGTCGTTGAAAGCGAACCGGCTGGAATCGAAGTCCGCGCCGAGGAGCAGCAGCCCGGCCTCGATGCGCAGCATGTACAGCGCGCCCATGCCGTACGGCAGCACCCCGTACCCGTCGACCGTATTCCAGACCGCATCCCAGACGGTCGTCGCGTCCGGTGTGTCGACCCAGATCTCGTAGCCGAGGTCGCCGGTATAGCCGGTCCTGCTGACCGTCACCGGCCGCCCGCCGATGGTGCCGGTCGTGATCCCGAAGAAGGGCAGCTCGCTCACCGAGGGGACCAGCCGCGTCAGCAGGTCGCGCGAGCGAGGCCCCTGCACCGCCAGCGCGCCGATGCCCAGGCTGACCTCCTCGATCGTCACGTTCAGGCGACCGATCCGGTCGGCGAACCAGGCGAAGTTCGGCTCGGCCGCCGTCAGCAGGTACTCGCCGGGCGCGCGGTGCTGGATCACGCCGTCCTCGAGGACGAAGCCGCGCTCGTCCAGCCAGGTCGTGTACTGGGCGTTCCAGGGCGGGCAGCGGCGGATGTCGCGCGCCAGCATGCCGGACAGGAAGCGCTCGGCGTCGCGGCCGGCGATGCGGTACTTGTACAACGGCGAGGTGTCGAAGATGCCGGCGCTGTTGCGGACGGCGAAGTACTCGAACTTGTCCGACGCCTGGTAGCGGGTCACCACCACGTGTCCCGACCAGTGCTGCCACAGGCCGGTCTCGTTGAGCGCGCTGGTTCGTTCATGGAAGGGCGTGGTGCGGATCATCCGTTGACGCGAGAGAATACCGGCTGACCCGGTTCCCACGTCACCGCGGTCCTCTTCCCCTCAGCACGTATATCGTTGGTGATATATCCGCTGACAGCGGCGGCGAGGTGGCGGCGAGGTGTCGAAGACCTCCTCTCGGCCGCTCCTCGTGCCCGCGTCCGCCCAGACCTAGGTCCGCGGCGCTGTCGCGAGCTGGCTCTCGACGGCGGCGACGAAGTCGGCGAAGTCGAATGGCTTGCGCACGACGGGGGCGATGGCCGACAGGCGGTCCGCCTCCTCGTCGTCGATGGCGGTGACGAACAGGATCGGGATGTCCCGGTACTGCGGCCGCTCACGCAGCGAATGGACGATCATCGAGCCGACCTCGTCGGGCAGGCGCTGATCGAGGACCAGCAGGTCCGGCGTGGTCGTGCCCTCGACGAGCGCGACATAGAGCTCCTCGGCGTTGCCGAAGCCCTGGGTCGCGTAGCCGAGCTCCCCCAGGACGGCAAGCACCGCGGTGCGAATGAGGGGCTCGTCATCGACGACCCAGATCGTTTGCGTCACGCCACCCTCCTCGTTCAGGCCCCGATGGACGCCAGCGAATCGCCGATGGCCGCAATGGCGAGGTCGACCTCGTCATCGGTCGTCACCAGCGGCGGGATGATCCGCACGGCCTGCCCATAGGTACCGCAGCTCAATAGCAGCACGTTCCTTGCCATCGCCGCGGCCAGCAGCGCCTTGGCCAGGTCGGGCCGCGGCGTCAGCGCGTCGCCATCGGCGAACTCGATGGCCAGCATGAGGCCGCGTCCTCGCACCTCCGCCACCGACGCGTGCCCGGCGGCCCGCTCTCGCAGCGCCGTCAGCATGCGTGCGCCGAGCCGGTCGGCACGCTCGGCCAGCCGCTCGTCGTCGATCACGTCGAGGGTCGCGAGGGCCGCGGCGCAGGCCACCGCGTTCCCGCCGTACGTACCGCCGTGCGACCCTGGCGCCAGCCGGTCGAGCAGCGTGCGAGGGGCCAGGATGCCCGACAGCGGCAGCCCCGACGCGATGCCCTTGGCCATGATCACGACGTCCGGCGTGGCGGCCGTCCACTCGGTGGCGAAGAAGCGCCCGGTGCGGGCGAAGCCGGACTGCACCTCGTCGACGGCGAGCAGGATGCCGTGACGGTCGGCCACCGCGCGCAGGGCGGGCAGGAAGCCGTCAGGCGGCACCACGTAACCGCCCTCGCCGAGCACCGGCTCGACGACGAAGGCGGCAACGTCGTCGGGCGACACGACCGTCGCGAACAGCTCGTCGATGGCCGCCAGGGTGGTTGCCAGCGCGCCCTCGGCGCCTCCCATCCGCAACGGGTAGGGAAACGGCGCGACGTGCACGCCGCCCACGAGCGGCTCGAAGTGGGCGCGGTACTTGACGTTCGAGCTGGTGAGCGAGAGCGCCCCGTGGGTGCGACCGTGGAAGCCGCCACGGAATGCCACAAACGATGCCCTGCCGGTGGCAGCCTTGGCCAGCTTCATGGCCGCCTCGACGGCCTCGGCGCCGGAGTTCGACAGGAAGAGGCCGTAGCCGGAATCGCTTCGGGCATTCGGGAAGCGCAGAGGCAATCGCCGATGGAGCTCGAGCCCGGGCTGGTGGTAGACGATGTTCTGCTGGAGGTGGATGCCGCGCGCGGCCTGCTCGGCGATGGCCGCCACGACGCGCGGGTGGGCGTGCCCGGTGTTCGTGACGCCGATGCCGCACGTGTAGTCCAGGTAGCGGCCCCCGTCGGTGGTCTCGAGCCACGAGCCGCTGGCCCGCTCGACGACGAGATCGGTATAGCGCGCCCACACCGGCGGTATGCCGGCGCGCAGCGCGGACCAATCGGTCAGAAGGTCGGTGGCGTGTTGATCCATAGCAGTCGGGTCTCCCCGCCGGCGTCGTTACGCCAGCGATGCGGCAGCGTGGACGGGAAGGTCAGCGCATCACCGGCGCGCCGGAGCCGGTAACGCTCGTGGTCGCCAACCCACACGGTCAGCGCGCCGGTCAGCAGGTAGAGAAACTCCTCACCCTCGTGCGCGTACGAGCCGTCGCTCGATGCGCCCGAGGCGAGCACGAACAGCTGGGGCTCGAGCTCCGTCGCGCCGCGTGCCAGCTGCTCGATGCGCACGTCGGCCGTGCCAAGCCGCAGGACCGCGCCGTCGCCGGCGCGCACGAGGCGTCGGCCGGGGGTGGCAGGCGGCGGCCCGAACAGCTCGATCAGGGTCGTGCCGTACGCGGCGCTGAGGCGCTGGAGGGTGGCGATGCTGGCTCCCGACACGCCTCGCTCGAGCGCCGAGAGGAAGCTCACCGACAGCCCTGTCCGACCGCTGGCATCGCGCAGGCTCATGCCATGGGCCTGCCGCAGCCGTCGCAGCGGACGACCGTCGAGCCGCCGCTCCGCATGGGTCGGCACGACCGAGTCGCGCAGCACGCGCCGGATGCCCGGCGCGTTGAGGCGATCCACCTGGCGCAGGCGGCGGATGCCGCGCAGGTGATCGAGGTCGGCGTCGCTGTAGACCCGATACCGGGCGCCCGTTCGCACGGGTCGCACCAGCCCTTGCCGCTCCCAGAGACGCAGCGCCGATGCCGACACCCCGACCCGACGTGCCGCCTCGCCGATGAGGTACCTCACGCGCCCGCCACTGCCTGCCTCGCTTCCGCTGCCCGCCGCTGGCTCCAGAGCTGGACGGCGATGAAGACGATGGCGACGAGGAAGATCAGGGTGCCGAGGACGTTGACCTCGGGGGGGATGCCGACGCGGCTCGCGCCGAACACCCACAGCGGGAAGGTGACCGTGCGGCCGGCGTTGAAGAGCGTGATCACGTAGTCGTCGATCGACAGCGCGAAGGCGAGCAGCGCGGCCGCCAGGATGCCGGGGAAGATGAGCGGGAAGGTCACGCGCCAGAAGGTGGTGCGCTCGTTTGCGTAGAGATCCATGCCGGCTTCTTCCAGCGACCAATTGAACCCGACCAGGCGGGCGCGCACGGTGACCACGACGTAGCTGATGTTGAACATGACGTGCGCGATGAGGATGGTCAGGAAACCACGCGGCGTCCCGATCGAGATCCACAGCGTCAGCAGCGATGCCCCGAGAATGATCTCCGGCGCGGTCATGGGGACGAAGATGAGGAGGTTGAGGGCACCCCGGCCCACGAACCGATACCTCGCCAGGGCGAAGGCGATCATCGTGCCGAAGCCGGTCGCCAGTACGGTCGAGATGGCGGCCACCGCCAGGCTGGTGACCATCGGACCGGTGATCTGCGGCCGGCTCCAGATGTCGACGTAATTGTCGGTCGTGAAGCCCTGCCAGGTGATGTTCTGGCGGCCGGCGGGGTCGTTGAAGCTGAAGATGATCATCACCGCGATCGGGGCGAACAGGAAGATCACCACCAGGGCGGTGAACCCCATCAGCAGCACCCGGGACAGTCGCGAGTCGCCCATCAGGTCGTGAGCCGATCGGTGCCGACGGCGCGGCTGTAGGCGGCCACCATGATGGTGACGCCCAGGACGAGGACGAAGGCGAGCGCCGCCGCGGCCGGATAGTCGTTGGCGTTGATGTACTTGAACTGGATGATGTTCCCGATCATCTGGACCTGCGGGTTGCCGGCGCCGATGACCTCGGCGTTGATGAAGTCGCCGATGGAGGGGATGAACGTGAGCAGCGAACCCGCCACCACGCCCGGAAGGGAGAGGGTGAAGGTGACGCGCCAGAACGCCTGCCATCGGCTGGCGTAGAGGTCCGTTGCCGCCTCGATGAGCCGCCGGTCGATCTTCTCGAGCGCGACGTAGAGCGGCAGGATCATGAAGGGCAGGAAGTTGTAGGTCAGCCCGAAGATCACCGAGGCCGGCGTCGCGAGGAAATGGAAGGCCTGGTCGAGCAGGCCGGCGTCCTTCAGCGTCCCGAACACGATCCCGTTGTCCGACAGGATCATGCGCCAGTTGAGGGTGCGGATGACGAAGCTGACGAAGAACGGGAGGATGACGATGAAGAGCAGCGCGGTCTTCAGCCGCCCGCCGTGGAAGGCGATCGTGTAGGCCATCGGATAGCCGATTGCCATCGTCAGCGCGGTGGTCGCCAGCGCGTACACCGCGGAGCGGACGAAGAGGTCCCAGAACTCGATGATCACCTCGGGGTAGATCCCGAAGTTCCATGTCATCTGGTAGCCGGTGTCGAGCGACCCCTCCTGCAGGGAGACGCTCAGCATGATCGCCATCGGGATGGCGAAGAACACGAGCAGCCAGAGCCCTCCGGGCAGCAGGAGCAGGTAGGGGATCAGCCGGCGGCGGCGCATGGCCGTCCCGAGTCGCCGGGCGTCAGGCACTCACCTCCAGCCAGAGGTCGTTCCACTCCGCTTCCTCTTCCTCGGTGAGCTCCTTGTCGGTGAAGGTGTTCGCCAGCTGGTCCTCGGTCGGCACGACCGTGGGCGCCACGGCCTCGTAGTAGTCCGCGTTCTCCGTGTCGCCCGCGTCGCGGTAGGCCTGCACATCCTCGAGGATGCGGTCCTGGACGCCCGCCACGCCGGTGAAGTAGCCGATGTACTCCGACAGGAGCGTGGCGCCGTCGACGCCGTAGTAGTGGTCGAACAGCTTGTGTGCTCCACCCCTGCGCGCTGCGCCCTTCGGGATGGCGAAGTTGTCGTTCCATCTCATCGCGCCGTCGGCCGGGATGACGAACCGGATGTTCGCGTTGTCGTTCAGCTGCATCTGGGTGATGTCGCCCGACCAGGCGACCGAGATGGCGAGGTCGCCCGCGGCGAGCGCGTCGTAGTACTCGTTCCCGTAGTAGCCACGGAAGTGGTTGCGGGCATTCGCCTCCTGCAGCTTGTCGCGCGCTCGCGTCACGTCGTCGACGGTCGCGTTCGCCGGCTCGACGCCCAGCGACAGCAGGGTCAGCCCGAACATGTCCCGCATGTCGCTGAATGCCCCCGCCACCTCCGCGAACGCGGGATCGAGCAGGTCGTCGAAGGTGGTGATCTCGCGGCCGGTGAGCTCCGGGTCGTAGGCAATGCCGGTGATGCCACCCTGCCACCACAGGCTGTAGCGGTTCTCCGGGTCGAACCACAGGCCCTTGGCGTAGTCGGCCGCGTTCGCCGTCCAGTTCGGCAGCTGGCTGTGATCGAGCTCCTCGAGGAACCCGAGGCGCGCCATGCGCTCGATGACCCATCCGCCGGGCGTGATGACATCCCAGCCGGTCGCGTTGCCGGCCTGGAGGTCCTGGCGGATGGTCCCGAAGAAGTCGGCGTTGTCCCCGATCGCCTCGGTGTAGTTGACCTCGACGCCGCTCTGCTCCGTGAAGGCCACGAGGCTCGGGTAGTTCCCGTCGTCGTCGATGTCGATGTAGAGCGGCCAGTTGGCCCATTCGAGCGCGCCCGCGGCGTCGGACCCTCCGGGCGTCCCGGCCGCCGATCCCGCGGGACCGATGCCGCACGCGGCCAGGATCGACGGCAGCGTCAATGCCGATCCGGCGATCAGCGCTCCGCGGCCGGTCTGCCGCAGGAAACTGCGCCGAGACATCCGACCATCCGGCCTGAACGCTCGCGCGATGGCACGCTCGATCTCGCTCTCGTTACGCATCGATCCCTGACTCCTCCTCATCCATGGCCCCCGAGCCTTCCGAGCGCGCAGCCGGCCCGATCACGAAGGTGTGCTGTGGCTTCCATGACAGACGGACGCGCTGGCCATCGGCGAGGACCTCGGCCGCGCCGCTCGTCTCCAGGTTCTGGGCGTAGACGGTGATGCGGTGCCCGTCCGCCGTCTGCACCAGGTACTGGGTGCTGACGCCGATGTAGGACGCATCCAGCACGACCCCCTGGAGGGCGTTCGCATCGCCGGCCGCCTCTACCACGTTGCCGTCTGCCAGTGGCTGGACGCGCAGCTTCTCGGGCCGGACGCCGATGCGGACGCGTGGCGATCCGTCCAGCGCGCCGGCAGGGGCGCGGACGTGGGTGCCATCGGCCAGGCGCAGGTCGGCAAGCGTGTCGTTTCGACCGGTGACCTCGGCGTCGAGCAGGTTGCTGACGCCCAGGAACCCGGCCACGAATTCGGTGGCGGGCCGCTCGTAGAGCTCCTCGGGTGCGCCGAGCTGCTCGATCTTGCCGTGGCGCATGACGGCGATGCGGTCGGCCATCGTCATCGCCTCCTCCTGGTCGTGCGTCACGAAGATGAAGGTGATCCCGATCTCGCTCTGGATCCGCTTCAGCTCGACCTGCATCTGCTTGCGCAGCTTGAGGTCGAGCGCGCCGAGCGGCTCGTCGAGCAGCAGCACCTGCGGGTTGTTGACGAGGGCGCGCGCCAGCGCGACGCGCTGCTGCTGGCCGCCGGAGAGCTGCGATGGCCGGCGCTTCTCGTAGCCGGGCAGGTCGACCAGCTTGAGCATGGACGCCACCTGGTGACGTACCTCGTTCTCGGTCACCTTGCGGCGTCGCAGCCCGAACGCGATGTTCTCGTACACGTCCAGGTGGGGGAAGAGGGCGTAGTTCTGGAAGACGGTGTTGACGTTGCGCTTGAACGGTGGGAGGTCGGTGACGTCGGTGCCACCCAGCGAGATCGTCCCCTCGCTGGTCGCCTCGAAGCCGCCGATCATGCGCAGGGTGGTCGTCTTGCCACAGCCGGAGGGCCCCAGGAGGGCGAAGAATTCGCCTCGCTCGACGCCGAGCGTGAGGTCGTCGACGGCCACGACGTCACCGAACCGCTTCGTCACGCGGTCGAGCCGCACGTCAACCTCGGGCACCGTGGTCACAGGCAACCTTGTCGCGTTGCTGTAAGGGCGGAGTATAGGTACGGGTGATCCACGCGTGTCAATGATCGCTGCGGGCGCGATCAGGCCGGTGCCGGCGTGGTCCAGGTCCCGCGAGCGGCGCTCTCGACGACCGCCTCCACCATGGCCATCGATCGCACGCCGTCGTCGAGCGTGGGATAGGCGGCCGGCTCGGAACCGTGCGGCGGACCATCGACGATCGCGGCATAGAAGCTGCGCAGCACGTCGCGCAGGGCTTCCGCCCAGCCTTCGGGATGCCCGGCCGGGAGCGAGGGCACGCCGCTGGCCACGACCTCGGGCTCGCGCGTCAGCCGGCGGGTCTCGGCCCGGGAGCCGATCCAGAGCGACTCGGGCCGCTCCTGCTCCCACGCCAGTGAGGCGCGGGAGCCCGCCAATTCGAAGCCGAAGGCGTTCTTGCGTCCCGGGCTCACCTGGCTGATGACGACCGCCCCGCGGGACCCACCGTCGAAGCGGAGGAGGATGGTGGCCGCGTCCTCGGAGGTGATCGCCACCGTCTCGCGCTCGCCGGACGCCGCCTCGAAGGCGGCCGTCTCGACCAGGGGCCGCCGGCGAGCGGGAAGGAACGTCGCGAGATCGGCGAAGACGGCGCTCACGCGTCGGCCGCTCACGAACTCGGCCGTGTCGATCCAGTGCGAGCCGATGTCGGCCACCGCTCGCGAGACCCCCGACCCAGGGTCAAGGCGCCAGTTGTAGTCGGTCTGCTCAGCGAGCCAATCCTGGAGATAGGCGCCGTGGACGAGGCGCAGGTCTCCGAGCTCGCCCGCGCCCACGAGCTGGCGGGCGCGCCGCACCATCGGGTAGCCGCGGTACGTGAAGGCCACCATCCCGTGCAGGCCGGCCTGCACCCGCGTGGCGGCAAGACCGCGCGCATCGGCCAGGCTCAGCGCGAGCGGCTTCTCGACCACGACATGCTTGCCCGCCTCGAGTGCTCGCCGGGCGAGCTCGACGTGGGTGCTGTTGGGGGTGCACACGTGGACCACGTCGATCTCCGGATCCGCGAAGAGCCTGTCGAGGTCGGTGATCGCGATCGGGACGCCGAGTGCTCGCGCGCGGGCCGCGGTGCGCTCCGGATTGGAGCCGGCGACGGCCACCACGTCCGCCAGCCCGCCGCGGCGGACGGCATCGACATGGAAGGGTCCGACAAAGCCGGTGCCGATGACGGCGGCGCGCAGGGTGTCGGTCATGCCCAGCACACTGCACCGGGCAGTGCCGGCCGGCGCGGCATCACGCCGCATACGAGGGCGATGCCCGTCTCGTGGCCCACGACGATCGACGGCTGCACGCCGTCGAGTATGCGCCCGGGCGGCATGTGCACCTTCGGCCAGAGCGCCAGCAACTTTCGGGATGCCACGCACGTCAGAGGACCACGGGAACGTAGCGGGGAGGGAGGATCCATGGCCAAGCTCAACCACCAAAAGCGGCACCGACCGCGCCCCATCACCACCCGCCGGCGCCGCGTCAGCCTCCAGCGCGCCGAGGAGCAGCGCAGCCGGCGAGATCTCGAGCGCTGGCGACGAGCCTCGTAACCGGCGCGAACCGCCCGAACGACCCGATCCACGTCGGGTCGTTTCTGTATCCGTCGCTTGCTAGACTCGGGCGAGCCGCTCGAAGCCCACGGAATTCCCGCAGCACGATGGAGCGCCACGCCCATGGACTTCGCCCTCTCTCCGCAGCACGAGGAGATCAGGCGCACCGTGCGCGACTTCGCGGATCGGCGCATCGTGCCGGTCGCCGACGAGCTCGAGCGCAAGGGCGAGTTCCCGATGGAGATCGTCCGCGAGGCGGCGGCGCTCGGCCTGCTGGGCGTGCCGTACCCGGAGGAGATCGGCGGCACGGGCCTCGACAGCCTGGCGTACGCCATCACCGTCGAGGAGCTGAGCCGCGCCAGCGGCAGCATCGGCATCATCGTCAGCGCCCACACCAGTCTCGGCTGCAACCCGATCTGGCTGGCGGGCACCGACGAGCAGAAGGAGCGCTATCTGCGACCGATGGCCTCGGGCGCGGTCATCGGCGCCTACGGCCTCACCGAGCCGGGGGCCGGGAGCGACTCGCGCGGCACGCGCACCCGGGCGCACCGCGACGGCGACGAGTGGATCCTCAACGGGGGCAAGCGCTTCATCACCAACGCCGGCGTGGCGGGCACCTACATCATCACCGCCGTCACCGATCGCGAGGAGGGGACCGGCCGCATCAGCGCCTTCATCGTCGAGGCCGACGCGCCCGGCTTCGAGATCGGCCGCATGGAGGAGAAGATGGGCCTTCATGCGTCGAACACCGGCGAGCTGATCTTCAGCGATTGCCGCATCCCGGCGGAGAACATGCTCGGCCCCGAGGGCGAGGGCGACAAGCTGTTCCTCAAGACGCTTGACGGCGGGCGCATCGGCATCGCGTCGATGGCGCTCGGGCTGGCGCAGGCCGCCTACGAGGCGGCATCGGCGTATGCGAAGGAGCGCCGCCAGTTCGACCGCCCGATCGGCTCCTTCCAGGGCGTCGCCTTCAAGATCGCCGACATGGCGACCGGGATCGACGCCGCGCGGCTGATGACGTACCGCGCGGCGTGGCTCAAGGACAACGGCCGCCCCTACTCGACCGAGGCCGCGATGGCCAAGCTGTTCGCCTCCGAGGTGGCTCGCGACGTGACCAACGATGCGGTCCAGGTGCACGGCGGCTACGGCTACATCACCGAGTACCGCGTCGAGCGCTACCTGCGCGACGCGAAGCTGACCGAGATCGGCGAGGGAACGAGCGAGATCCAGCGCATGGTCATCGCCCGCAACCTGCTCGGCCTGCGCGCGATGTAGGCCATGGGCGGCCTGGACGGCCGCTGAGCGCGAGGCGAGCCCGCGCTCCGCCTGCTACGCTTCTCCGCGCGGGTCGTCCGACCAGCGATCAAGCACACGCGCAGAGGCCAACGACCATGAGCAGCCGCATCGACGAGCTGGACGCCATCGTGCGTCAGTTCGACCTCAACGAGCATCCCTTCTACACCGAGTGGCGCGCGGGCACCCTGCCGATCGAGCGCCTGGCCGACTATGCCGACGAGTGGGCGCCGTTCATCGGCGTCGTCGACGCCGGCTGGGAGCGCATCGGCTACCCGGAGTACGCCGCCGAGGAGCGCGAGCACGACGCGCTGTGGTCGCGCTTCCGGTCCGCGCTGAACGCGAACCGGGCCATGCAGCGACCGCAGTCGAAGACGCTGCTGGCCGTCGGCGAAAACGCCTTCGCATCCATCCCCGAGGCGCTCGGCGCGCTCTACAGCTTCGAGGTCCAGCAGCCGGCCACCGCGTCGAGCAAGCTGGCCGGGTTGCGCGAGCACTACGCCGGCACCGTCGACGACGATGCGCAGCAGTACTTCGTCGAGCACGCGGTCGAGACCGACGAGCCGGCCATGCTGGCCTCGATGATCGACGGCCTCTCCGAGGGGGAGTTCGCCCGCGCCAGGACGGCCTGCGCGCTGTTCAGCGCCGCCGCCTGGGGCGCTCTCGACGGGGTCTACTACACCGATTGAGGGGTGTGGGTCTTCATTAGCCCTTTCGCGGGCTCGGGCGCACGATGATCCGCGCATGACGACTTCCGAGCCCGTCCTGGTCGCCGAGGGCCTGCGCAAGACATTCGGCGACCGTGCAGCGGTCGACGGCGTCGGCTTCCGCATCGGTCCTTCGGAGACGTACGGGCTGCTGGGGCCGAACGGCGCCGGAAAGACCACCACCATCTCGATGATCTGCGGGCTGCTCGTGCGGGACGCCGGCAGCGTGACCGTCGGCGGTCGACCGATCGACATCGGGCAGGTGTCGGCCAAGGCCGACATCGGCTATGTGCCTCAGGACCTGGCGATCTATCCCGAGCTGAGCGCGCGCGAGAACCTGCGCTTCTTCGGGCAGCTGTACGGCATCGGTGGGCGCGAGCTCACCGGCCGCATCGGCGAGGTGCTCGAGATCATCGGCCTTGACGACCGCGCCGACGAACGGACCGACCAGTTCTCGGGCGGCATGAAGCGCCGGCTGAACATCGGCATCGGGCTCCTGCATCGGCCGAAGCTGCTCGTGCTCGACGAGCCGACGGTGGGGGTGGACCCGCAGAGCCGCAACGCGATCCTGTCGAGCGTCGAGGCGCTCGGAGAGCAGGGCATGGCCATCCTCTACACGACGCACTACATGGAGGAGGCCGAGCGTCTGTGCGACCGCGTCGGCATCATCGACGAGGGCAGGATCCGGGCCGAGGGCACCCGGCGCGAGCTGGTCGGGCTGATCGGCGAGCGAGATCGGGTCAGCCTGACGCTGAGCGGATCACCGGCCGCGACCGCCGCGGCGCTCCGCGCGCTCGACGGCGTGCAGGAGGCAACCTCCCACGAGGGTGGCGTTGAGCTGCTGGTGATCGAGGCGCGGAGTCTCCTCCCGCGCATCCTGGAGGTGGCGACCGCGTCCGGTGCCTCGGTGGGCGGCGTCGAGATCGTCGAGCCGGATCTGGAGGCCGTCTTCCTGCATCTCACCGGCCGCGCGCTCCGGGACTGAGGACGCCCGCGTGCGCGCCGCCCTCCTCATCGCCGCCAAGGATCTTCGCGCCCGCCTGCGCGACGGGACCGCCCTGATCGTCGCGGTCGTCGCCCCGTTCGGGCTGGCCGCCATCTTCGGCGTCGTCATTCCCAGCGACGGGGGCGACCTCGACCTGCGATTCGCCGTCGCCGACCTCGACGACAGCGCCCTCTCGTCCGCGTTCCGCGACGGTCCGCTCGCCGCCCTCGTGGACTCCGAGATCGCCGAAGTCCTCGAGGTCACCGACGCCGATGCCGCCCGCGCGGCGCTCGACGACGACGAGGCGGACGCCGCGTTCGTCATCCCCGCCGGATTCGGCGCGGCCGTCCAGGGCACGGCCGGCACCGGGATCGAGGTGATCACCCGCGCCGATGCGTCCATCGCCGCCCAGGTCGGCCGATCGGTGGCCGAGCAGTTCGTCGCCGAGCTCGACACCATCCGCCTGTCGGTCGCGGCAGCACTCAGCGTCGCCCCAGGCCCGCCGTCATCGGACGAGGTCGAGCGCCTGGCGCACCTGGCGTCGCAGAGTGCGTCGGAACCGTCGCCGATCGTGGTCGTCCAGACAGGGACCGAGGTCGCCGCGCTGGACTCACGCACGTACTACGCGGCCTCGATGGCCATCTTCTTCCTCTTCTTCACCGCGCAGTTCGGCCCGCTCTCGCTGCTCACCGAGCGCAGGCAGGGCACGCTGGCGCGGCTCGTGGCGGCACCGATCCCGCCGTGGTCGATCGTGCTCGGCAAGGCGCTCGGCAGCTTCATCCTCGGGCTGCTGGCGATGACGGTCCTCGTCGTCGCCTCGACCCTGGTGCTGGGCGCGTCGTGGGGCGACCCGCTCGGCGTGGGTGCGCTGGTCCTGGCCGCCGTGGTCTCCGCGACCGGCATCACGGCGCTGGTGACGACGCTGGCCCGGACCGAGGCGCAGGCCGACGGGCTCAACTCGATCGTGGCCGTCAGCCTGGCGGTGCTGGGCGGCACGTTCATACCGCTCTCGCAGGCGCCGGAGCTCCTGGGCCAGATCGGCTTCGTCACGCCGCATGCGTGGTTCCTGGACGGGCTGGCCGAGCTGTCGGTGGCGTCGGCCGGCATCGGCGCGGTCGCGCTGCCGGTGGTCGTGCTGGCGCTGATCGGCGGCGTGAGCGGAGCCATCGGTCTCGTGCGCTCCCGACGCCTGGTGGTGGCCCGATGAGCCCCTCCAAGGCGTTCGTCATCGCCCGGGTGAATCTCGTTCGCGTGCTCCGCGATCGATCCGGCCTGTTCTTCATCTTCGTCTTCCCGCTCATGCTGGTCCTCGTGCTGGGCCTGTCGTTCGGCGGCGGCTTCGCGCCGCGGGTCGGGGTCGTCGCCGTCGACACCGGCCCGCTGGGGGACGAGCTGGTCGAACGCCTCGGCGGCGAGGAGGTCGGCTGGGCGATCGAGCCCTACGACGACCCGGCCGACCTGCGCGAGGACGTGCGCAGCGGGCTGCTGGATGCGGGCCTGGCCATTCCCGCCGGCTACGACGATCGGCTGAGGGCCGGCGAGGCTGTCACTGTCGAGTACGTCGCGCCGGCGGAGGACGTGGCGATCGGCCTGCGGACGGTGGTCGACGCGGCGGTCGCGGACCAGGCATCCATCGCTCGCGCGGCTCGATTCGTCGCCGCACAGGCGGGCATCTCCACGCCCGATGCCTTTGCCGTCGCCGAAGAGGCACGCGGGGCCGTGGCGCCCATTGAGCTCGAGGTCTCGAGCCTCGGCGAGACCTTCCTGCCGGAGTCCCTGGCCGGGTTCGGGCTCGGCGCCCAGTCACAGCTCGTCCTGTTCATGTTCGTCACCTCGATGAGCGCTGCCGCCCAGCTGATCGCGTCGCGACAGCTTGGCGTCTCGCGACGCATGGTCTCGACGCCGACCCGCCTCGGCACCATCCTCGCCGGCGAGGCGCTCGGCCGATTCGGCATCGCCATGCTGCAGGGCGTCTTCATCGTCGCCGCCACCGCGCTCGCGTTCGGAGTCGCGTGGGGCGATCCGCTCGGCGCCGCTGCGATCATCATCGTCTTCGCGGCGGTCGGCGCCGGGGCCGCCATGCTGGTCGGCGCGGTGGCCCGCAACGCCGAGCAGGCGACGGGGATCGGGGTCTTCGCCGGGCTCGGCCTTGCCGCCATCGGCGGAGCCATGGTGCCGCCCGAGATCTTCCCGCCGATCATGGACACCATCTCGCACCTCACCCCGCACCGCTGGGCCATCGACGGGCTGCGGGAGCTGGCCGTCGGCGGCGGGATCGGCGATGCCCTGCCACAGCTTGGCGTGCTGGTCGCTTTCGCGGTGGTGCTGCTGGGTCTCGCGACGTGGCGGCTGCGCGCGGCCCTGACCCACTGACCGCCGTCGGCGGCCGTCGCCGAACTCCAGTGCGCTAGTCGGCCGTCGACGGTCTCCTGCGCGCGAGCTCGACGAACGCGTCGAGCGACGCCGGGTCGGCCAGCGAGCCGCGCGACGCGGCAACCTCGGCCGGCGTGCCGCTCAGGATGCGTTTGACGGGCACCTCGAGCTTCTTCCCCGACAGCGTGCGCGGAATCGCGGGTACCGCAACCACCTCGTCGGGCACGTGCCGCGGCGACAGGGCGGAGCGAAGCTCGCCGACGATGCGGCCCTTCAGCCCGTCGGTCAGCGGTGCTCCGTCGCGCAGCGCGACGAAGAGGACGAGCCGATCGTCGGGCTCGTCGAGGTGGACGACGAGCGAGTCGGCGACCTCGGGGATCGACTCGACCACGGCGTAGAACTCGGCCGTCCCGATCCGTACGCCGCCGCGGTTGAGGGTCGCGTCCGAGCGGCCGCTGATCACGCACGAGCCGCGATCGGTGAACGTGATCCAGTCACCGTGCCGCCAGACCCCGGGGAAGTCCGAGAAGTAGGCCGCCCGGTAGCGGGACCCGTCGGGGTCGTTCCAGAACGCGACCGGCATCGAGGGCATCGGCGCGGTGAGCACGAGCTCGCCCTGCTCGCCGACCAGCGGCCGTCCGTCCGGCGAGAAGGCCTCGACTG
The DNA here is from genome assembly GCA_964449915.1 of uncultured Steroidobacteraceae bacterium. Classification (GTDB taxonomy): domain Bacteria; phylum Chloroflexota; class Limnocylindria; order QHBO01; family QHBO01; genus JACDBZ01. The sequence goes on from CAYVCE010000073.1 coordinate 19,512, forward strand.
CGCAGCCGAGGTGCCGGCACGACAGCTCGCCCTCCCAGACCGGCACCAGCGGCGAGGCGCCGACGAATGCCGTGCACACGTCGGTGCCGCCCGACACCGACTGCAGCTGCACCGATGGGCTGATCGCCTCATACACGTAGCGGAATCCCTCCGCCGGCAGCGGCGCGCCGGTCGAGCCGATCCCGCGCAGCTGCGACAGGGCGGCGACCTCGCCCGGCCGCAGCCCCTCCTTGCGGCAGGCCATCAGGAAGGACGCACTGGTCCCGAAGTAGGTGACGCCCTCCTCCGCGGCCAGGCGCCACAGGGTCCCGAGGTCCGGATGGGCCGGCGAACCGTCGTAGAGCACGATCGTGGCGTCCACCGCCAGCCCGGAGACGAGGTAGTTCCACATCATCCAGCCGGTGGTGCTGAACCAGAAGAAGCGGTCATCCCGGCCCAGGTCGTGATGCAGGGCGTGGATCTTGAGGTGCTCGAGCAGGATGCCGCCGTGGCCGTGGATGATCGGTTTGGGCAGGCCGGTGGTGCCGGAGCTGTAGAGCACGAACAGCGGGTG
>CAYVCE010000074.1:0-7365 GCA_964449915.1 uncultured Steroidobacteraceae bacterium
CGATGCCGATCGAGGAGCTCCATGACGATGAAGTGCGCGGCTCCGTCGCTGCCCGAGTCGTAGACGTGGACGAGGCTCGGATGCGAGAGCGATGCCGCGGCGCGTGCCTCGGCCAGGAAGCGCTCGGTGAAGGAGGGGTCGTCGGCGTACGGCGCGGAGAGCACCTTGACGGCAACCTCGCGGTCGAGCCGTTCGTCGCGCGCACGGTAGACGCGCGCCATGCCGCCGCGCGCGATGGTGGACTCGATCCGGTAGCGATCCGCCAGGCTGCGGCCGATCATCGGGTCCTGCGCGGCACCCGTCACGGGCCGCCTGCCGCCACGATCGCCGCCGCCGCGGCTCGCGCGTCCTCGATGGCGGAGAGCGCCCCGGCCAGCCGCTCGAGCGGCGCCGCGGTCAGCGCCGACCCGCCCTCGCCGAGGGCGATGCGCAGCGCGCGGTCGGCAGTGGCCGCTTCGTCGGCCAGCGCAGCGAAGGCCTCGGCCGCCGCGGCCGCCGCCTCGGCGTCTCCCACACGCGTGGCCGATACGATCCCATCCACGGCGCTGATCATCGCATCCGTCGTGCCCACCCACACCGCCAGGGTGGGCGGCGCGTTCGCCCAGGCGGCCACGATGGCGTGGTCCGCCCGCGCCTGCTCCACGACGGCCGCGGCACCGTCGTCATCCCCGCCCTCGAGCGCCGTGACGGCCTCCGCCAGCGCGGCGGGCAGGCCGAGGCCGCGCAGTCGCAAGTCGACGAAGCCGTCCGCCGCCGTCGCCGCCGCACCGAGCTGGTCGCCGATCGACGGCAGCTCACCGCCGGAAATCGGGTCCGGCAGCGGGCCGAGGTCGATGCGCCATGCGGCGCGGGCGCCATTCAGGCCTGCCCAGGCCCTGCGTGCGGCAACGGCGGCGGGGTCGGCCGCGGCGATCGCTGCGCCGGCAGCAACGAGGCGCTCGCCCGGCGCCTCATCGGCGGTGTGGACGGCTGCCGCCGCCCGGCGGGCATCGTCGAGACCGGGCTGGATCGCGGCGCGCAACGCGTCCAATGCCGCGACCGCGGCCCCGGCGCGCACCCGCACGAGACGCTCGGCGGCGAGCCCGGTGGCCGGGTCGGCGACGCGCGGGCCGGCGAGGATCAGCAGTCCGAGAACGGTCGCCGCGGCAGAGACGGCGGCCCGCGTGCCTATCATGACGTCGTGTTCACGCTCGATGCGCTGCGCCCGCTCCCCAAGGCCGAGCTGCACCAGCACCTCGACGGATCGATGCGCCCGGCCACGGCCGTCGAGCTGGCGGCCGCCGCCGGCGTTCCGCTCGACCTCGACGAGGCGCGGCGTCGGATGATCGGCCCGGGGCGCTGCGCCGACCAGGCCGAGCTGCTCACCTTCTTCGACCTCCCGATCTCGCTGCTGCAGACCGCCGAGGCGCTCGAGCGGGTGACCGCCGAGCTGGTCGAGGACTTCGTGCTGGACGGGATCCGGTACGCGGAGATCCGATGGGCGCCCCGTCTGCACCTAGAGCGCGGGCTCTCCGTCGCGGCCGTCATCGAGACAGTCGCGGCGGGCATCTCGCGCGCCGCCTCGGCCCACGGTCCCGCGATGCCCCTGGTCGGGCTCATCGTGACCGCCATGCGACAGCATCCGCCCGCCGCCAACGTGGAGCTGGCGAGCGTCGCGGCGGCATTCGGCCGACCGGTGGTCGGCTTCGACCTGGCCGGGCCGGAGGCCCTGTGGCCGGCACCGCCGCACGCAGCCGCGTTCAACGCGGCCCACGCCGGCGGCCTGGCCCTGACGGCCCATGCCGGCGAAACGCCCGATCCGCGGCACGTGCGCGAGGTGCTCGACTTCGGCGTGCGCAGGGTCGCGCACGGCGTGACGGTCCGCGACGACCCCGAGCTGGCCGACCTCGTGCGCGCCCGCGACATCACCCTCGACCTGTGCCCGACCTCGAACGTGCAGGCCGGGGTCGTCGCCGGCCTTGCCGACCATCCGATCGCGGCGCTCCACCGCGCAGGCGTGAGCGTGACGCTCTCGACCGACGATCGCACGGTGACGGGCACGACGCTGACCGACGAGCTGGCGCGTACCGCCGACGCGGTCGGCCTGACCTCCGGCGAGCTGGCCGCCATCGCCCTCAACGGGTTCCGCCGCGCCTTCGCCCCGCCGGCCGTCATGCAGCCGATGATCGCGGCTGCGACCGCCGCCTGGGACGCGTGGCGCGCCGATCCCGCCGTCACCTGACCCGCCCCTCGAGCAGCGCCCGGACCTCGGCGGGATCGGCAGCCACCGCATCGGGCCTGCGCTCGCCATCCAGGGCGGAGGCGCGCGCCGCATCGGCCACGCCGGTGAGGACGAGGATGGCCGCGATCCCCGCCCGATGCGCGCCGGCCACGTCGGCGTCCGGGTTGTCGCCGACCACGACCGACTCGCGCGCGGCGATGCCGCTGGCCCCGAGGATGGCGGTGAACATCGCGGGCGACGGTTTGCCGATCACCTCGGGCGTCACGCCGGTCGCGGTCGCCAGCGCCGCCACGATCGAGCCGGCGCCGGGGAGGAAGCCGGCCGGGGTCGGGTACCGCGCATCGGCGTTCGTGGCGACCAGCCGCGCGCCGCCCTCGACCGCGCTCATCGCCACTGCCAGGCGCCGGTAGTCGAGGTGCGGGTCCAGGCCTACCACGACGGCGTCGAACTGCCGTTCGAGCGGCCCCCCGCCGTGCTCGCCGCCGCCGAGGTCGCCGGCCATGGTGACGTCGAAGCCCGCCTCGGCGAGCTCGGCCCTCATTCCATCCGCGCCGATGGCGAGCACGGCGCGCACGTCAGGCGCATGGCGGCGCAGGTGCTCGATCGTGGCGGAGGTCGACGTCACGATCTCGTCTTCGACGGTCACGATGCCCATGGCGGCCAGGCGCGCGACGTAGCCCGAGCGGGCGACCATCGAGTTGTTGGTGGCGAACCGCACCGCCACGGCCGCCTCGTGCAGAAAGGCGACGAGCTCGCGGGCGCCGCCGATCGGCTCATGACCGCGGTACACCACCCCGTCGAGGTCGAAGATGACGAGGCGCACGCGGTCGGGCAGATCGCTCATGGCGGCCGATGATACTCAGGCACGGTTGACGACCCGCGCTGCGCCACACCCCTTGAGTCCGCGAGCGGCGAGGAAGTATGATGCCGCAGTTCTGCGCCAGGTGCCCTTGGCCCCAGCGCAACCGGAGGCGCCGCGTAGCACGCGGCACAGCGCACCACCAAATGGTGTGGAGGAAACACATGCGAAAGCACCACAGCTCGATGATGGCCGTGCTGGCCATCCTGATGCTGATCATGGCGGCCTGTACGGGCGGAGGAGCGAGCCCGTCGGAGGCCGAGAGCATGGCTCCGCCCGAGAGCGAGGCTCCGGCCGAGAGCGAGGCTCCCACGGTCGATTACAAGGCCTGCATGGTCAGCGACACCGGCGGGATCGACGACAACAGCTTCAATGAGAACGCGTGGGCCGGCATGGAGCGCGCGCAGGACGAGCTCGGCGTCGAGGTCACCTTCCTCGAGTCGCGCAGTGCCGAGGACTACGCCCGCAACATCGACCAGCACGTCGCCGATGGCTGCGACATGATCGTCACCGTCGGCTTCCTGCTCGGCGACGCGACCGCGGTAGCGGCCGAGGCGAACCCCGACACGCGCTTCGCGATCGTCGACTTCGCCTATGACCCGGCCCTGTCGAACGTCGAGGGCCTCGTGTACGCGACGGCCGAGGGCGCCTTCCTCGCCGGCTACGCGTCGGCCTCGTGGTCGCAGACCGGCATCGTCGGAACCTTCGGCGGCATCAACATCGGTCCCGGCGTGACCGACTTCATGGACGGCTTCATCGCCGGCGTGAACTACTGGAACGAGGAGCAGGGCGCCGCCGTGCGCGTGCTCGGCGGCCGCGTTCCGAGCGACCCGGACTCCGGCACGTTCACCGGCAACTTCGACAGTACCGATGACGCCAAGAACGTGACGCAGGGCATGCTCGACGAGGGCGCGGATGTGATCCTGCCCGTCGGCGGACCGATCGGTGGCGGCACCTTCGCGGCCATCGAGGAGAGCGGCGCGACTGCCGTAGGGCTCGGCGTGGACGTGGACTGGACTGAGAGCGCGCCGCAGTTCACGGAGTGGCTCCTCACCAGCATCATCAAGCGCATCGATAACTCCGTCTTCCAGGCCGTCGAGCGCGGGCTGAACGATGAGGCGCCCCAGGCGGCGTTCCTGAGCAATCTCGAGAACGAGGGCGTCGGAATCGCGCCGTTCCACGATTACGACGACCAGATCTCCGACGACGTCAAGGCTGCCATCGAAGAGATGCAGCAGATGATCATCGACGGTGATCTGTCCCCTTCGGACTACTACGGCGAGTAGGTCCACCTCGGCATAGGTATGCTGAACGGGCGGCGTCGCGATGACGCCGCCCGTTCACGTTACGGAGCCAGTGCGTGAAGCTCGAGCTGCGGGGAATCACCAAGCGCTTCCCCGGGGTCGTGGCCAATGAGGGGATCGATCTCGTCGTGCAGCCCGGCGAGATTCTCGGCCTGCTCGGCGAGAATGGCGCTGGCAAATCGACGCTGATGAACGTCCTCTACGGCCTGTACGCGCCGGACGAGGGCGAGATCCTGGTCGACGATGCGCCTGTCCACTTCACCGGTCCGGGCGATGCGATCGCGGCCGGCATCGGCATGGTCCACCAGCACTTCATGCTCGTCCCGGTCTTCACGGTCACGGAGAACATCATGCTCGGCGTCGAGGAGACACGGGGCCCGCTGGGTGCGCTCGACCGCCGCGCAGCTCGCGACCGGATCGTCGAGATCTCGGAGCGGCACGGACTCAAGGTCGACCCCGATGCCCTGGTCGAGGATCTCCCGGTCGGCGTCCGTCAACGCGTCGAGATCCTCAAGACACTGTATCGGAAGTCCGACGTCCTCATTCTCGACGAGCCGTCGGCCGTGCTCACGCCGCAGGAGACCGACGAGCTCGTGGCGGTCATGCGCTCGCTCGTCGAGGGTGGCACGTCGATCGTCTTCATCACCCACAAGCTCAACGAGGTTCTCGAGGTCGCGGACCGGGTCACCGTCCTCCGCCGCGGCCGGGTCGTCGGCACGACGACGCCGACGGAGACGACCCGCGAGGAGCTGGCGACGATGATGGTCGGCCGCGAGGTCGATCTCGTCGTGGACAAGGCCCCGTCGAAACCAGGCGAGCCCGTCCTCGAGCTGCGCGACGTCGTCGCGCGCGACGATCGCGGTCATCCTGCCGTCAACGGGCTGAGCCTCACCGTGCGGGCGGGCGAGATCGTGGCGATCGCCGGCGTCAACGGCAATGGGCAGAGCGAGCTCGTTGAGGCCATCACCGGCCTGCGCGACGTGGACCAGGGTGACGTCCGCATCAACGGGAAGGTCCACGAGAACGACCCGCGCGCCGTGTACTCGGCGGGAGTCGCACACATCCCCGAGGATCGGATGGAGGACGGGCTCATCGGCGACTTCACGGTCGCCGACAACCTGGTCCTCACCAGCTACTGGCGCGCGCCGTTCTCGAGCGGCCTGCGGCTGAACGGCGACGCGATCGTCGAGGCCGCCACCGAGCTCGTCGACCAGTTCGACGTCCGCACGCCGTCGATCTTCAACGCCGTGGGCAACCTCTCCGGCGGGAACCAGCAGAAGGTGATCGCCGCCCGCGAGTTCTCGCGTCCCCTCGAGCTCATCGTGGCCTCTCAGCCCACGCGTGGCCTCGACGTCGGATCGATCGAGTACATCCATGGCCGCATCGTCCAGAAGCGGGACGAGGGTACTGCGGTGCTGATCGTCTCGACCGAGCTCGAAGAGGTGATTGCCCTCGGCGACCGGATCGCGGTGATGTTCCAGGGCACCATCGTCGACATCCTCGATCCGGCAGAGGCGACCTTCGAACGGCTCGGGCTGCTGATGGGCGGCGCCCACCCCGAGGAGACGCAGCCGGAGGAAGCTGTCGAGATGGCGGCCATCGCGGCCGCCGCGAGCGGGACCGATGACTGACGAGCCACGCGATCCCATGCCCGGACAGCGGGAGGGGCCGGATCCGACAACGGTCGATCCCCCACCGCCGGACCCCGAGGCACCCGCCCGGCGACGCGGCGTGCTGCGCACGCTGCGCGGCCTCGTCCTCCCCGCGCTGGCCCTGCTCACCGCCTTCATCGTCGGCGCCTTCGTCATCGTCCTGACCGACTTCGAGATCATGGGCATGTGGGCGTCGGACCCCGGCGCTGCCCTCGGCGCCTCATGGTCGTCGATCATGGCCACCTACGGCGCCCTGCTGCGGGGCTCGATCGGCGACCCTGGCCGGCTGATCCCTGCACTCGCGTCGTTCGATTGGGAGCAGATCCGCGGCGCCCTCGTCCCGCTGTCGGAAACGATCATCTCGGCCACTCCGCTCATCCTGACCGGGCTCTCGGTGGCGCTTGCGTTCCGCGTCGGCCTGTTCAACATCGGCGCCGAGGGGCAGCTCTACATCGGCTCGCTTCTCGCCGTGATCGTCGGCTTCAGCATCGTCGGCGTGCCGTGGTTCCTCCACCTGCCGCTGGCCATCGGCGCCGGGTTCGTGGGTGGAGCGTTGTGGGGCTTCATCCCGGGCATTCTCAAGGCCCGGACCGGCGCCCACGAGGTGATCGTGACGATCATGCTCAACTACGTCGCCTACAACCTCATCACCTGGGCGCTCCGCACCGAGCTCGTCCAGCGCGAGGGCCGATCCGACGCGATCTCGAAGATCGTCGAGCCGACCGCCGCACTCGTCCCGATCTTCGAGGGCCTCCGCGCGAACTGGGGCGTCGTGGTCGCGCTGACCGCCGCGGTCGCGGTGTGGTGGCTGCTCTTCCGCTCGACGAAGGGCTTCGAGTGGCGAGCCGTCGGCTTCAACCCGCGCGCCGCGCGCTACGCGGGCATGAGCGTCTCCTGGTCGACCGTGACCTCGATGCTCGTCGCCGGCGGGCTTGCCGGTCTGGCGGGCGCGGTCGTCATCCTGGGTGGATCGCGCACGCTGTCGCCAGGCTTCTCACCGGGGTACGGCTTCGACGGCATCGTCGTCGCGCTGGTGGGCAACACCCGGCCGCTCGGCGTCGTCGCCGCCGCCTTCCTCTTCGGTGCCCTCCGCGCCGGCGCGACGCCGATGCAGGCCGCGACCGGTACGCCCCTCGACCTCGTCGTCATCATCCAGGCGCTGGTGATCCTGTTCATCGCCGCCCCGGGCCTCGTCCGCGCGATCTACCGAATTCGGACGGAGCGGACGACGGGGACCGAGGTGTTCGCCAAGGGGTGGGGCTCGTGACGGCCGCCGTGCTGCCGCTGACGCGCTCCGAGCACCGGGTCCGCACTCGACAGCGGGTCCTG
>CAYVCE010000075.1:0-4719 GCA_964449915.1 uncultured Steroidobacteraceae bacterium
GCAGGAACGGCACGGCGCGCCGCGGCGCCTGCGGTCGGATGAGGTTGAAAATCCGGCGACGGAGCTGATTCTCGGTGAGGTTCCGCTCGATGCGGCCTCGAACGACGAGACTGATCGAGCCGGTCTCCTCGCTGACGACGACGACGAGCGCATCGGTCTGTTCGCTGATCCCGATTGCCGCCCGATGCCGCGTGCCGTAGCGCTCGCTGTCGAGCACGTTCTGGCTCAGGGGGAGCAGCACGCCGGCAGATGTGATCTTCTCCCCGGAGACGACGGCGGCGCCATCATGCAGTGCCGTGCCGCGGTAGAAGATCGTCACCAGCAGCTCCGCACGCAGATCGGCATGGATCGGCACGCCCGACTCCGCGGCGAGGTCCTGCAGCCCGGTCTCGCGCTCCAGCGCGATGAGCGCTCCGTGGCGCGATCCGGCCAGGATGCGGGCGGCTCGGCTGATCTCGCGCGCCACGCGCTCGGCGCCGGCCACCTCCGAGCTCACGAAGAAGCGGTTGACCGATCCGACCCGCCCGATCTGCTCGAGCGCCCGCCGCAGCTCGGGCTGGAAGACGACCACGACCGCGAACAGGCCGACGACCGCAGCGGTCTCCATCAACTGGCGCAGGAGGTCGAACCCGAACAGGATGGCGCCGAGATAGACCAGGTACAGGATGGAGAGGCCGATCACGATCCGCACCGCGCGCGTGCCGCGGATGAGGATGAAGAGCCAGTAGATGACGAACGCCACCAGCCCGATGTCGATGATCGACGTCCAGCTGCCGCGGAGATAGGTATCGAAGAATTCGCGGATCGCGTCGATCACGATGGATGTGATGCCTGCGTCGGTGCGGCGAAGCGCCTCGATGATACCAAAGAGCCCCGGCGCTCCCGCCGGGGCTCATGGGCCTGGAAAGGGCTGGACGAGGTCAGCGCTTCGTGTACTGCGGCGCCTTGCGGGCCCGCTTGAGACCGTACTTCTTGCGCTCCTTGGCGCGCGGGTCGCGGGTCAGCAGCCCAGCCTCGCGCAGCGCGGCGCGCGCGTCGGGATGGGCCCTCAGCAGCGCCCGCGCGATGCCGTGCCGGATGGCGCCGGCCTGGCCGGACACGCCGCCTCCGGCGACCAGGACGCTGGCTGAGTAGCGGCCCTCGGTCTCGGTCACGCGGAACGGCAGCACGATGGCTCCCGCCGGCGACGCGCCGCCGAAGTATTCCGCGGCGGGCTTGCCGTTGACGACGATGCTGCCATCGCCGGGCAGCAGGCGGACACGCGCGACGGCGGTCTTGCGCCGTCCGGTGCCATAGACGTAGTTCGTGCTCATCGGTCCCTCTACAGCTCCACGACGGACGGCTGCTGGGCCTGGTGCGGGTGCTCGCCGCCGCTGTAGACCTTCAGCTTCTTGAACATGGCCCGGCCGAGCCGGTTCTGGGGCAGCATGCCCTTCACGGCGCGTTCGATGACGAGCTCCGGCTTGCGCTCGAGCAGCGTGCCGAGGCTCTCCTCGCGCAGGCCGCCGGGGTAGTTCGAGTGACGGAAGTAGCTCTTCTGCCGCAGCTTGTCCCCGGTGACCTTGATCTTGCTCGCGTTGAGGACGACCACGTGGTCGCCCGTGTCGAGGTGCGGCGAGTAGATCGGCTTGTGCTTGCCCTCCAGCAGGGTGGCGATGCGCGTCGCCAGCCGGCCGAGAGTCTGGCCGGTCGCATCGACGACCCACCAGCTGCGCTCGATCTCGCTCGCCTTGACGGCGTAGGTCTTCACGTTCCCTGCTCTCCGGTCTTGCCTTGGTTTCGGTGATTCGTGTTCGGTTTGGTGGCTGATTCGTAGATCACGCGTTCCAGGGTGAGGCCCCTGGCCGGTGCGGCGCGCCCGTGGAGCGCGCGTGCCCCGCCGTCGAGGATCCCATCGACCGCGTCCGGTGCCAGCCTGCCGCGCCCGACCTCCATCAGGAGGGCGACCACGCTGCGCACCATGCGCCGCAGAAAGGCGTTCGCCGTGACCCGGATCTCGACGAGGTCGCCGCGAGCGGTGACCCGCACCTCGGCGACGCGGCGGACCGTGCGGCCCCGCGCATCGGCGCCGAGGGCTGCGAAGTCACGCTCGCCGAGCATGAGCGCTGCGGCAGCTCGCATGGCGCCGACGTCGAGGCGCTCGTCGATCTCCAGTGTCCGATGCCGCTCGGCCGGCCGCCGGGTCCCGTTGACCAGGATCCGGTAGCGGTAGACGCGCCAGCGCGCGTCGCGCCGCGGGTCGAAGTCGCGGCCGGCGGCCCGGAGCGATCTCACGGCCAGGTCCGGCGGCAGGGCGGCATTCAGCCGTCGCCGCAGCTCCGGCAGCCCGCCGCCGCGGCGCGGTGCGCCCGACCAGCAGAATGCCACGACCTGGCCGGTGGCATGCACCCCGGCATCGGTTCGCCCGGCGAGGCGGACTCGCGTCTCCTCGCCGATCAGCCTGTTAAGCGCCCTCTCCAGCTCTCCCTGCACGGTCCGAGCATTCGGCTGGACCTGCGAGCCGGCGAAGGCCGTCCCGTCGTACTCGATCACCGCCCGCGCGCATCGCTGCGCGTCGGCGACCATCGAGCGGTTCGGTGTGTTGTCGCCCGCCTGCGTCTCAGACGAGCTCGATCTGGACCATCGGGGCCGCGTCACCAGGACGCAGCCCGAGCTTGACGATCCGTGTGAATCCCGACGCGCGGTCGGCGTACTTCGGCGCCAGCTCGCCCATCAGCTTCTCGACGATGAGCGGCTCGTGCGGCATCTTGCTCACGAGCTGGCGACGCGCATGGAGGTCGCCGCGCTTGGCGAGCGTGATCATGCCGTCGATCATGCCGCGGACCTCCTTGGCCTTGGCCTCGGTGGTCTTGACCTTCTCGTAGCGGATGACGGCCACCGCCAGGTTGCCGAGCATCGACATCCGATGCGCGTGCGTGCGGCTGAGCTTGCGTCCCGCGACGCGGTGCGGCATCGACCTAGGCCTCCCGATCGAGCTCGGCGGCGGCCGCCTCGTCGAGCTCCGCCGAGGCCGGAAGGTCCGACTCGTCGCTGCTCATCGAGGTCGCCTCGGGGGCGATGAAGCCGCGAAGCGCAAGGCGCTCCTTGAGCTCGTCCAGGCTCTTCTGGCCGAAGTTGCGCATGCGCAGGAACTCGTCGTCGCTGAGCGAGAGGACCTGCCCGATCTTCGTGATGCTGTTGCGCTTCAGGGAGTTGTAGGCCCGCATCGGCAGGTCGAGCTCCTCGATCGGCGCATCGAGCAGGTTGGCGCTCGGCGGCAACGCCGCCGCCTCGCCGCCGGCGACCGCGGGGCGACCGATCTCGGCGAAGCGACCGAACTCGCGGACGAGGATGTCGGCCGCCTGGCTCAGCGCCGCCTGCGCGGTGGTGGTGCCATCGGTCTCGATCTCGATCATCAGCTTGTCGTAGTTCGTCATCTGGCCGACGCGGGTCTTCTCCACCTGGTAGTTGACGCGACGCACGGGGCTGAAGATGGCGTCGACCGGGACGACGCCGATCGGCATCTCCTCGGTGTGCTCCGCCGGGCGATAGCCCATCCCGTTCTCGATGGTCAGGTCCATCTCGATCGCCCCCGAGTCGGAGTCGAGGGTCATGAGGACGAGGTCGGGGTTCACGATCTCGATATCGGCCGACTCGGCGATGTCGCCGGCGGTGACGGTGCCGGCGCCGCGCTTCACCAGCTTGAGGGTGACGGCGTGATGGGCGAACGAGCGGAGGCGCAGCTTCTTCACGTTGAGGACGATCTGCGTCACGTCTTCCTTGACGTTCGGAATCGTGCTGAACTCGTGGAAGACGCCGTGGATCTGGACGCCGGTGACGGCGGCCCCCTCCAGCGAGCTGAGCAGGACGCGACGCAGGCCGTTGCCGAGCGTCATGCCGTACCCCTCCTGGAGTGGGGTCACCTCGAATCGGCTCAGGTTGCCCTCCGCGTGGACCTCCTCGATATGGGGGTCGGGAGCGGCCTGGGGCTGGGCGGTCTCAAGTTCGATCATGGAAAGGTCTGACTCCTAGCGCGAGTAGTACTCGACGACGAGCTGCTCGTTGAACTCGAGCGGCATCTGCTCGCGCGCCGGTTCGGCGAGGACGGTGCCCGACAGCTTCGTCGGGTCGACGCTCACCCATTCGGGGATCTGTGCCGCCTTCATCGTCTCGGCGGCAACCTTGAAGAACTCGCGGCTGCGACGGCTCTCGCGAACCTCGATCCGGTCGTTGACCTTGACCCCGAAGCTGGGGACGTTGGTGGGCCGGCCGTTCACCGCGAAGTGGCCGTGGCTGACCAGCTGCCGTGCCTGGGCGCGGCTCGACGCGAAGCCCATGCGGAAGACGACGTTGTCGAGACGCATCTCGAGCAGGCGCAGCAGGTTCTCGCCGGTCATGCCCTTGTGCTGCTCCGCCTTCTCGAAGTAGTTGCGGAACTGGCGCTCGAGGACCGAGTAGCTCTTGCGCACCTTCTGCTTCTCGCGCAGCTGGAGGCCGAACTCGCTCACCTTGCGGCGGCGCATGGTGTTCATGCCCGGCGGCGTGCTGCGCCGCTCGAAAGCGCACTTGCGCGAATAGCAGCGGCTGCCCTTCAGGAAGAGCTTCAGCCCCTCGCGACGGCAGATGCGGCAGACGGCGTCGTTGTAGCGTGCCATGGCGACTCCCCTCTCAGACCCGGCGCCGCTTGGGCGGGCGGCATCCGTTGTGCGGGATGGGGGTGACGTCGGTGATGGCGGTCAC
>CAYVCE010000076.1:0-6450 GCA_964449915.1 uncultured Steroidobacteraceae bacterium
CCAGAAGACGAGCCTGTGCGGCCTCGGCCAGGGAGCCCCGAACCCGATCTTCAGCACGCTTCGCTACTTCCGCGACGAATACGTCGCCCACATCGCCGATCGAACCTGCCCCGCCGGGGTTTGCGCGATCGAGCCTGAGCCGGCCTTCGCATGAGTGTTCACACCCTCCGCATCGACGGCGCAAACGTCGCCGGCAACGACGGCCAGTCGATCCTGTCGGTGGCCACCGAGAACGGGATCCGCATCCCGACGATGTGCCATCTCGACGGCCTCTCGGACACCGGCTCCTGTCGGCTGTGCGTCGTACAGGTGGCGGGCTCCAACAAGCTCGCGCCCGCGTGCACGACCGCCGTGGTGGAGGGGATGGAGGTCACGACCGTCTCCGAGGAGCTCACCGAGTATCGGCGGACGATCACCGAGATGATGTTCGTGGAGCGCAATCACGTCTGCGCGGTCTGCGTGGCCAACAATCACTGCGAGCTCCAGGACCTCGGCGAGGAGATGAAGGTCGACCACTTCGAGCTGCCGATCATCAACCCATCGGTCGGCATCGACGCCAGCCACCCGCTGTACGCGATCGATCACAACCGCTGCATCATGTGCGTCCGCTGCGTGCGCGTCTGCGCCGAGATCGAGGGCGCCCATACGTGGAGCGTCATGGGCTCCGGGATCGGCGAGCGCGTGGTGACCGACATGGGCACTCCCTGGGGTGAGTCGACGACGTGCACGAGCTGCGGCAAGTGCGTCCAGGTCTGTCCGACTGGCGCCCTCTTCGAGAAGGGCCGTTCGATCGCCGAGGGGAGCAAGGAGCGACGCCCGTTCCTGCCCTACCTCCAGGCCCACGGCGGGCGGTCGGGCCACCGATGAGCAAGCCTCGCATCGCGACCGTCTGGCTCGACGGGTGCTCCGGATGCCACATGTCGTTCCTCGACATGGACGAGCGCCTGCTCGAAGTCGCCGAGCTGGCGGACATCGTCTACAGCCCACTGGTCGACACCAAGGAATACCCGCTGGACGTTGACGTCTGCCTGGTCGAGGGGGCAGTCTCGTCCGAGGACGACCTGGCCAGGATCAAGCTCGTCCGGGAGCGGACGAAGACGCTGGTCTCGTTCGGCGACTGTGCGGTGACCGCCAACGTGCCGGGGATGCGCAACCCCATCGGCGTCCAACCGCTGCTGGATCGTGCCTACCTCGAGAACGTCACCCTCAACCCGGGTATCCCGCTCGACGTCGTTCCCGCCCTGTTGCCGATGTCACGGCCCGTCCATCGCGTCGTGACCGTCGACGTCTTCCTGCCGGGCTGCCCGCCATCGGCCGACCTCATCCACGCCGCCCTGGTCGATCTGATCGAGGGCCGCATGCCGGACACGTCCGGCGCCCGGTTTGGGCGGTGAGCACGACATGACCAGCAAGATCGTCATCGACCCGATCACCCGGATCGAGGGCCACAGCAAGATCACGATCCACGTTGACGACGCCGGGGAGGTGACAGACGCCCAGTTCCACGTCACCCAGTTCCGCGGCTTCGAGCGGATCGTCCAGGGCCGCCCGATCCACGAGATGCCCTCGATCATGGCCCGCATCTGCGGCATCTGCCCGGTCAGTCACCTGGTCGCCTCGTCGAAGGCATGCGACGAGATCCTGGCCGTCGAGCCGCCGCCGACGGGTGCCGACCTCCGGCGGCTGATGAACCTGGCCCAGATCGTCCAGTCCAACGCGCTCAGCTTCTTCCACCTCTCGTCGCCGGACCTCCTCTTCGGCTTCGACGCCGACCCGGCGAAGCGCAACATCCTCGGCGTCGCCCAGGCCAACCCGCAGCTGGCCCGCGACGGGGTCGGGGTCCGTCGGTTCGGGCAGCAGATCATCGAGTGGCTGGGTGGAAAGCGGATCCATCCGGCCTGGGTCGTTCCCGGCGGTGTCGACGCCCCGCTGAGTGCGGAGACCCGCGACCGCATCCTGTCGACCGTCCCGGAGGCGATCGCGGCGATCGAGCGGGCGATCGCCTGGTACAAGTCGTCGGTCGCCAGCTGGGAGGACGAGGCCGCGTCGTTCGGCGACTTCCCATCGGCCTACATGGGCCTGGTGGACCGCGAGGGAAACGTCGACTACTACGACGGCTGGCTGCGGGTCATGGACGCCGGCGGCCATCTCCTGGCGGATCGGGTCGACCCGCGCACGTACCAGGACTACCTCGGTGAGGCGGTCGAGCCGTGGTCGTACCTGAAGTCGACCTACTGGAAGGTCCTCGGCTACCCGGAGGGCATGTACCGGGTCGGGCCGCTGGCGCGCGTCATCGTGGCCGGGCAGATGGGGACTCCGCGCGCCGACCTGGAACTCGACGAATTCAGGCGACGGCTCGGGCGCGTCCCGTCCAGCTCGTTCCACTACCACTACGCCCGCCTGATCGACACGCTGGACGCCGCCGAGCGGATCGAGGAGCTGCTTCGCGGCCCGGAGATCCTCTCGCCGCGGGTCCGCGCCTTTGCGGAGATCAACCGCAACGAGGGGATCGGCGTCTCGGAGGCGCCGCGCGGCACGCTCATCCACCACTACCGGGTGGACGACGACGGGATCGTCCAGTGGGCGAACCTGGTGATCGCCACCGGGCACAACAACCTGGCGATGAACCGCAGCGTGCGCCAGGTCGCGAAGCGGTACGTGAAGAGCGCGCAGCTGACCGAGCCGATGCTGAACCGCGTGGAGGCGGTCATCCGCTGCTACGACCCCTGCCTCTCCTGCTCGACGCACGCCCTCGGCGAGATGGCGCTCCATCTCCAGCTCATCGGGCCGGACGGAACGGTCCTCGACGAGATCGCGCGGTGACCGACGGGGTCCTGGTCGTGGGCTTCGGCAACGCGCTGCGCACCGACGACGGGGTCGGCTGGGCCGCGGCGGAACGCTGTGCCACCGATCCGCGGCTGGAGGGGGCGACGGTCATGGCGCGCCAGCAGCTGACGCCGGAGCTGGCGCTCGACATCAGCCGTGCCGCCGGCGTCATCTTCATCGACGCGAGCCACGGACCGCCGGCGGGCACATTCACCGTCGGGCAGCTCGATCCCGATGGCGACGGAGGCACGCACTCGTCGCACCACGTCAGCCCCACGAGCCTCGTGCAGCTCGCGCTCGAGCTGTACGGTCGCGCTCCCGCCGTGTGCCTGGTCAGCGTCGGCGTCGAGTCGATGGAGCCCGGGGATCGGCTCTCACCCGTGGTCGAGGCCGTGATCCCGCGGCTGGTGGATGCCGTAGTGGCACTCGCCACCGAGGCGTCCGCGGTGCCCGACCATGCATGAGGTCTCCCTGGTCGCGGACCTGATCGCCGAGTGCGAGCGTCGCTGGGCGGGGCAGACGATCAGTCACGTGCGGGTGCGCCACGCGACGACCATCACCGAGCCTGCGCTGCGACAGGCGTTCGAGATGCTCACCGAGGGAAGCACCCTCGCCGGCGCCACTCTCGAGGCCGAGACCTTCTCGGTGGAACTGGGGTGCGCATGCGGGTTCGCGGGCGCCCTTGGGCACGATGACCTGATCAGCGGCTCGTTGGCGGTCTGCCCGGCGTGCGGCGAGCTTTCGACGCTCCACCGCACGGCCGAGCTCGAGCTTCTCGAGGTGCGGCGAGCGTAACGGCCGCCAGGTGTCGATCCGAGCACGGAACCGGTGGCACGAACGACCGGCGAAGAAGCTCCAGGTCGTCGTCGTCCGCTGTGCTGACCAAGTTGCCGGAGTTATCCACGATCGGTATGCTCGGACGGTGCTCGCTCGATGGGCCCCTTGTGGATCTGAGCACAAATCGCGTGGCGGAGTAGCTCAGTGGTAGAGCAGGGGACTCATAAGCCCTTGGTCGGTGGTTCGAATCCGCCCTCCGCTACCATCTCGCCGGCACGGCTGCAGGTACTGGCCACCGTTCGGGCTGCGCCGACGTTGCTCACGTGACACCACGGCCGTTGAGCATCGGCCCGTAGCTCCATTCCCGGTCTCGTTCGATGGGCAGTGGGCCGGCGGTATCCTCACCGGCGTGGTGGGTGCCTCGGACGAGCTGGCCGGCATCGTCGCGACCGGCGCCGAGCGGGTCGGCGTGCCGCTCGACGCGACCCTCGTGCTGGCTGTCTCCGGCGGCGCCGACTCGATGGCGCTCCTTCACGGAGCCGCTCGCCTCGTCGAGACCGATGCGTCCCACTGGCAGCTGACGGTCGCCCATCTCGACCACGGCCTGCGGCCCGACAGCGCCGACGACGCGACCTTCGTGGCCGATGCGGCCGCCGCGCTCGGGCTGCCGTGCATCGTCCACGCGACCGATGTCGCCACGCTGGCGCGCGCCGAGGGCCGCTCGATCGAGGACGCCGGTCGCGAAGCGCGCTACCGATTCCTCGAGGAGGTCGCACCCAACGGCGCGCTCATTGCCACCGCCCACACCGCCGACGACGCTGCGGAGACGGTGCTGCTCAACCTCCTGCGTGGCGCTGGCTTGGCCGGGGCGCGCGGGATCCCGGCGCGTCGGGGACGTGTCGTTCGGCCGCTGCTCGGCGAGCGACGCGCCACGCTGCGCGCCGCGCTCGACGTGGGCGGCATTGCGTATCGCGACGATCCGTCGAACACGGATCCGGCGTTCCTTCGCAACCGGGTGCGGGGGGAGCTGTTGCCGCTGCTCGAGGCGCTGCGACCCGGCGCGGTCGAGCGGATCGGGCGCTTCGCACGGCTGGCCGCCGACGATGACGCGCTGCTCGACGATCTCGCCGCCGCCGAGCTGGCGCGTCGCACCGGCGCCGACGGCCGTATCGACTGGCACGATCCGCCGGCGCCGGCCCTCGGGCGCCGGGTCCTGCGCATGGCCATCGGCGAGCCATCGCCCAGCGCGGAGCGGCTCGAGGCGCTTGTCGAAGCGGCCGCCGGCGAGCATGGCGGCATCACCATCGAGCTGGGCGGCGGACGGGTCGCTTCGGTCCGCGGCAGGAGCATCCGCATCGGCTGAAGCAACCCGTCACCGTGGCCGTATGGAGTGCGTCGGCCGGTACCGATGGGGTGGTTTGTTCGCCCTATCGGCCGCACCTATACTGGATCGGCTCGACATGTGCATGTGCCGGGCCGGTGACGGCCGCAGGCCGGAAGCCGATCGCACGGAGGCGAAAGTAGACCCACGTTGACAAGCCGCATCGTTCGCAACAGCGTCGTGCTCGTCGTCCTGGCCGTCTTTGGACTCGCGGTCCTGTGGACGTTCATGGGCGACGCCGATCCAGCTACCGAATATGGCTACGGCCAGCTGATCGAGGACGCGCGCGACGGACAGATCGCCACCATCACCAAGGAAGACTCGCGCCTGACGGTCACGTTCGTCGACGGGGGGCCCGACCAGACGGCGGTCGTGCCGTCCGAGCTCACGAACGTCTACGCCGACCTGGGCTGCAGCACCGGCACGCCCGGTGAGTTCAGCTGCACCAACTTCACCGCCACCGAGCCGAGCGCCGCCGGCGGGATCCTGACGCTCCTCATCACCGCGCTGCTGCCGGTCCTCCTCATCGGCGGGTTCATCTTCTTCATGATGCGCCAGGCGCAGGGCACCAATAACCAGGCGATGAGCTTCGGCAAGAGCCGCGCCCGCATGTTCCTCGGCAACAAGACGGTCGTGACGTTCAACGACGTCGCCGGCGTCGACGAGGCCAAGCAGGAGCTCACCGAAGTCGTCGAGTTCCTCAAGTACCCCGAGAAGTTCAACTCGCTCGGGGCGCGCATCCCGCGCGGCGTGCTGCTGGTCGGCCCGCCCGGCACCGGCAAGACGCTCCTCGCGCGCGCCGTCGCCGGCGAGGCGGGCGTCCCGTTCTTCAGCATCTCCGGCTCGGAGTTCGTGGAGATGTTCGTGGGCGTCGGCGCCAGCCGCGTTCGCGACCTGTTCGAGCAGGCGAAGCGCAACTCGCCGTGCATCGTGTTCGTGGACGAGATCGATGCGGTCGGCCGCCAGCGCGGCGCCGGGCTCGGCGGTTCGCACGACGAGCGCGAGCAGACGCTGAACCAGATCCTGGTCGAGATGGACGGATTCGACACGAACACGAACGTGATCGTGGTGGCCGCCACCAACCGGCCGGACGTCCTCGACCCGGCGCTCCTGCGCCCGGGCCGTTTTGACCGCACCGTCATCCTCGACCGCCCCGACATCCGCGGCCGGCGCGAGATCCTGTCGGTCCATATCAAGGGCAAGCCGCTCGACAAGACGGTCGACCTCGAGGCGCTCGCGCGACGTTCGCCCGGCTTCTCGGGCGCCGATCTCGCCAACCTCGTCAACGAGGCGGCCATCCTGGCCGCGCGCCGCAACAAGAAGAGCATCGGCATGTCCGAGTTCAACGAGGCGATCGACCGCGTCATCGCCGGCCCGGAGCGGCGCAGCCGGATCATCACCGAGGAGGAGAAGGAGATCATCGCCTACCACGAGGGCGGCCACGCCGTCGTGCAGCGCATCCTTCC
>CAYVCE010000077.1:0-4994 GCA_964449915.1 uncultured Steroidobacteraceae bacterium
CGTAGCCGATGCGGCCGACCTGCGCGACCCAGCGGTCAGCGGTGGCGACCGGGTCCGGCAGCGGCGGTCCCTCCGGCATCGCCTCGTCCATGAATTCGACAAGCCATGCGGCGATCACGTCCCGGTCACGATCCTCGACGACGCGCCACGCCCCCGAGGCCGGCCGCGCGGGCGGAATCACCCGCTCCAGACGGAAGATGCGCTCGGCGACCTGCACGCGCGCTGGCCGGCCGGTGACATCGGTCCAGCCAGCTGCGAACCGCGCCACCGGCTCGGTCGGCCCCAGCACGCCGGGCAGCGGCTCGTCGCGCAGGGCCTCGACCAGCGCGTCGACCGCCTCGAGGTCGTCGACGCACGACAGGACCTGGTTGTGCGGAGGCGTGCGCAGGGTGGCCGCCACGACGCGCCCGCCGTCATCGGTCACGGTGGCAAAGGTCGCGGGCCCGTCGGTCAGCAGCTCCGGGCTGGTGCGCACCCAGCTCGCGATCCCGAACAGCAGGTTGTGCTCCGCCTCGCGGGCGCCCAGGAAGGCCCCTGCCGCCGCGAGGAATTCGTCGACTGAAGCGTGCGCTCGCACCACGAGGGCCATGCGGCCATCATGGCCGATCAGCCGGCCGGCAGCACGATCCTGAAGGTCGTCCCGGCAGCGCCGGTCGACTCGACCTCGACCGATCCGCCGTTGGCGCCGATGAGCTCGCGCGCCACGGTCAGCCCGATCCCGCTGCCCGGCATCCGGCCGCGGGACCGATCGGCGCGATAGAAGCGCTCAAAGATGTAGGGCAGGTCCTCGGCGGCGACGCCGGCGCCGTCGTCGCTGACGCGGATCTCGACCGAAGAGCCTCCGCGCACGCCGATGCGGACGGCGCCGCCGCGCGGAGAGTGCTGGATCGCGTTGGTGACAAGGTTGCGCAACGCGCGCGTCACCTGGCCGCGGTCCACGTTGGCGGTCACGTCCGGGGTCCCGTCGATGTGCACGGTCGCCCCATGCGTGCGCAGCATCCCGTCCAGCGACGCCGCGATCTCCCGCATCAGCTCGGTCATGTCGACGCGTTCCGGCGAGCGCTGGAGGGGCGCTGCCTCCGCCTGCGTCAGCTCCCCGAGCTGGGCGATCATGCCCGACAGGCCGGCAGCCGCGGCACGCGCCTTCTCGAGCTCGGTGCCGTCGGCCGGGACGACGCCGTCGACCATGGCCTGCAGCTGCGACTCGAGCACGGTGGCCGGCGTCGCCAGGTCGTGCGCCAGGTCGCTCGCCGCGCGCCGCCGTAGCTCCTCGGAGCGCTCGAGGCGGCCCGCCATGCCGTTGAACGCCGCCGCCAGCTCGGCCGACTCGGCATCGGGTCCGCCTTGGGCCCGGGCCGTGAGATCACCGGCGCCGAGCCTGCCGGCGGCCATGGCCACCTCGCGCAGCGGCTTCGTGAGACGCGAGGCGACGACCGCGGCGGCAACCAGGAGCGCGGCGACGGCGACGATCCCCGTCAGCAGCAGCGCGGCGTTGAACGTCCGCACGAACGGCGCCTGCGGGCTCGGGACCACCAGCTCGAACGCGCCGCCGCCGGCATCCGCAGAGAGGTCGCGGGACAGGCGCTCGGTCTCCGTCGCGCGCGGCAGCCTCCGCCCGGCCTCGGCTCGAACGGCACCCGCGTCGTCGAGGATCCGAACGCTGCCGCCGCTCTCGCCGGCGATCTGCTGGAGCAGGAACCGCAGCGGGCGGCCCTCCACGCCGCGCTCGAGCGCCTCCTCGACGACGGCCACTGCCAGCTCGAGGCGCTGCTCGTCGCGCGGTCCGATCGTCTCCTCCAGCGACCGCGACGCGGCGAGGTTGACGACCCAGCCGGCGGCCACCAGCACGACGATCACGACGCCGGCCAACAGGACCGCCAGCCGCACGGCGAACGGCTGCCCACGCATCATGGCTGCGGGTCCGGCGTGGCGACCAGGCGGTAGCCGCTGGCCGGCACCGTCTCGATCAGCCACGGGTCGCCGGGGTCGTCGCCGAGCTTGCGGCGCAGGTTCGCGACGTGGACGTCGACGACCCGCTCGTACACCTCGTCCGGGCGACGCGCCACGACGTCGAGGAGCTGCTGGCGCGTGAGCACCTGCCCCGGTCGCGCGGCGAGGGCCTCCAGCAGCGCCGACTCCCCGGGCGTCAGCCGCCCGCTCGACCCGTCGGCCAGCGTGTAGCGCCGCGAGGCGGGGTCGAGCACCAGGCGTCCGCCGGCCACGCTGAGGATCGGCGGCGGGCCGTTCGCGCCAGCGGCGCGGGTGCGACGCAGGATGGCGGCCACCCGTGCCGTCAGCTCGTGCGGGTTGAAGGGTTTGGCGAGGTAGTCGTCGGCGCCGGCGCGCAGCCCGGCGATCCGCTCCGCATCGCTGCGCTTGGCCGAGGTGATGAGGACCGGCACGTCTCCGGAGTCGCGCAGCGCCTCGAGGACGGTCTCGCCCTGCATGCCGGGCAGCATCAGATCCAGGATCACGAGATCCGCGCCATCGGCGTCGAAGGCGGCGATGGCGCTCGGACCATCGCCGGCATCGGTCACGCGGTGGCCGTCGCGCTCGAGGTACAGCCGCAGCAGGTTGCGCAGCTGCGGCTCGTCCTCGACGACCAGGATGTGGGCACTCATGGGCCGCATCCTACGCGCGGACCGGTTCAGACGATGTGAAGACGGCGAGCGGCGTTCTTGGCGCGATCTTCATCGGTCGGGCCCATCCTTGCGAGGTCGACCTGACATACGCGAGGACCAATCAAGATGCGACTCACGAAGACCCTTGGCATGGCCGGGGCACTCATCCTCTCCGCCCTGGTGGGCGGGACCCTCATCGGCTCAACGTTGGCGCAGGACGAAGAGACCGATACGGAGCGCGGCGCCTACTGCGAGACCTTCATGGACGCCTTCGCCGCCGAGCTGGGCTCCACTCCCGACGAGGTCGTGGCCGCCGGCAAGGCCGCCGCGAACGCCGCGGTCGATGCCGCGGTCGCGGCCGGCGACCTGTCCGAGGAGCGCGCCACCAGCATCCGCGAGCGGATCGAGGCCTACGACGGCTCCGGCTGCGCGTTCGGCGGCGCGTTCAAGCTCGGCTTCGGCCGAGGGCTCGACCACGGCATGGCACGCGGCTTCCTGGGCGGGGACGTCTTCGAGGCAGCGGCCGATGCGCTCGGCCTCGAGAGCGCCGACCTGATCGAGCGCGTCCACGACGCCGGGTCGCTCGAGGAGCTGGCCACTGAGCAGGGCGTCGCCTATAACGAGGTCAAGGCTTCCATCCTGGCCGCGGTCCAGGCCGACCTGGATGCGGCGGTGGCGGATGGCATGGACCAGGCTCGCGCCGACGCGGTGATCGAGCGGCTCACGACCTGGCTCGACGAGGGCGGGGAGCTCGGCGGGTTCGGCGAGCGTCGCGGCCACTTCGGTCCCGGTCGCGGTGGTTTCGGCCCGCTGCCGTGGGTCCACGACGAGGACGTCGAGACCGACACCCCCGAGGGTTGAGCCCTCGGACCGACCAGGCGAGGCGCCGGACGCCAGGCTGGCTCCGGCGCCGCTTCGGCGCTCGTCGGCACCCCACGCCATTCGGCCATTCCGCCGGTGAGTCTATCGGCCGAGGAGTGGCCGATCATGCCGTCCGGGCGTGGATCGGGCAGGCACCAGGGCCGTTGATGGCCGTGACATTCGCCCGATGCGTAGACCCGCCATGTCGTGGCGGATACACGCGCCGCCGGCATGACGTCGCCGCGACCTCGTTCGACTGACCCGCTACGCTACGCGGCATGACGAAGATCGGCTACGCCTGCATGCTCGAGCAGTTCCATCCCACCGACCTGCTCGACTGGGCTGAACAGGCGGAACGAGCCGGCTTCGATGCCGGCTTCCAGGTAAGCGAGCACTTCCACCCGTGGACGCCGCAGCAGGGCCAGGCGGCCTTCGCGTGGAGCTTCATGGGCGCGCTCGGCCAGCGCACGACCCTCCCCTTCGGCACGGCCGTCACCTGCCCCGGCTTCCGGTACCACCCCGCCGTCATCGCGCACGCCGCGGCGACCCTCGGAGCCATGTACCCCGGCCGCTTCTGGCTCGGCCTGGGAGCCGGCGAGGCGCTGAACGAGCACGTCATCGGCGGCGAGTGGCCCGAGGTCGGCGAGCGCAGCAGGATGATGTTCGAGTCGATCGAGATCATCGCCAAGCTGTTCAGCGGCAAGGTCGTCAAGCACGACGGCGAGTACTTCACCCTGGAGTCGGCCCGGCTCTACACGCGCCCCGAGCAGCCGGTGCCCATCTATGTCGCGACGGCCGGCCCGGTGAACGCCAAGAAGACGGGCAAGTACGCCGACGGCATCATCACGGTCGGTGCGGCCGACGAGAAGATCGCCATGCTGTGGGACAAGTTCCGCGAGGGCGCCCGCGAAGCCGGCAAGGACGCCGAGGCCATGAAGACGCAGCTGCAGATCCACGTCAGCTGGGCGCCGACCCAGGATGAGGCCGAGCAGAACGCGCTCATCGAGTGGCCGAACGGCGGCATGCCGTTCCCGAAGCAGGACATCAAGAACCCCGAGGACTTCGAGAACATCGCCAAGCTGGTGCGTATCGAGAACTTCGCGAACCGTATGCTCATCAGCCCTGACCTCGAGGAGCACGCCGCGCAGATCCAGCGCTTCGTCGACATGGGCTTCGACGAGATCTACCTGCACAACGTCGGGCGCGACCAGGCCGCGTTCATCAGCACCTTCGGCGAGAAGGTCCTCCCCCAGCTGAAGCTCTCCTAGCCGTGCCCCGGTTGCCGGAGGGCGAGGCGCGGCGTCGTCTCGCCGCGGCGCGGATGGCGTACCTCGCAACCGTCCGCGCCGACGGGCGGCCACACGTGGTTCCGATCGTGTTCGCCGTCGAGGCCGATGTCGTCTACTCGATCGCCGATCCGAAGCCGAAGACCGGGCTGGACCTGCTGCGCCATCGGAACATCGTCGCCAACCCGGCGGTGTCGGTCCTGGTCGAGCACTATGACGACTCGTG
>CAYVCE010000078.1:0-10298 GCA_964449915.1 uncultured Steroidobacteraceae bacterium
GTCGCCCACATCGTGGACGCCGAGGTGGTCGGGTCCGGCCGGTACCGCTGGATCCTGGCCCACGACGAGCCGGAGATCATCGGCTACGACCAGGACCTGTGGGTCGACCGGCTGCATCGGCCGCTCGAGGACGCCGACGAGCTGCTCGCGCTCTTCGAGCCGCTGCGACGGGCGAACGTGGCGCTCTGGGCACGGACGCCGGTCTCACAGCGCGAGCGGATCGGGATGCACCGCGAGCGCGGCCCGGAGAGCTACGGGTTGACGTTCATCCTCTTCGCCGGTCACGACCGGTTCCACCTGGCCCAGGCCCGGCGCGCGCTCGACCAGCTGGGGACGCGCGTCCCCGAGAACGAGTCGCGCCGGTAGGGTAGCGCGTCTCGATCAGCACTCGCGCGGCCGGGTAGAGTGCTGTCGTGACCGAGGCGGCCCGTGGCATCCAGCGCACGTATCTCCTGCTGACGCTGCTCACCACGCTGTCTGCGTCGTTCATCTGGGGCGTGAACACGCTCTTCCTGCTCGACGCCGGGCTGAGCAACGCCGAGGCCTTCGCCGCCAACGCGTTCTTCAGCGTCGGTCAGCTGCTGTTCGAGATCCCCACGGGCGTGGTGGCCGATACGCGGGGCCGGCGGATCTCGTTCCTGCTTGGCGCCGGCACGCTGCTGCTGTCGACCCTCCTCTACCTGCTCATGTGGCAGGTGCAGGCGCCGCTGTGGGGCTTCGCGATCGCATCGATCCTGCTCGGCCTGGGGTTCACCTTCTTCTCGGGCGCCACCGAGGCGTGGCTGGTGGATGCCCTCGGCGCGACCGGCTTCACCGGCAGCCTGGAGGCAGTCTTCGGACGAGCGCAGACCGTGGCCGGGGCCGCGATGCTCACCGGCTCCGTGGCCGGCGGCGTCATCGCACAGTTCAGCAACCTGGGCGTGCCGTACGTCGTGCGCGCCGCGATGCTGGGCGTCACGCTGGTCATCGCGTGGCGGTTCATGCGCGACATCGGCTTCACGCCGGAGCGCGGCGTGACGACGGCCAAAGCGATGCGCAACGTCGTCAGCGGCGCCCTCGACGGCGGCCTGCGCAACCCGCCGGTCCGGTGGCTCATGCTCGCCTCGCCGTTCGTCACCGGCGTTGGCTTCTATGCGTTCTACGCCTTCCAGCCCTATCTGCTCGAGCTGTACGGCGACCCGAACGCCTACAGCATCGCCGGGCTTGCGGCGGCGATCGTGGCCGGCGCCCAGATCGCCGGCGGGCTGCTCGTGCCGCGGGTGCGGCGCCTCTTCACGCGCCGGACACACGCGCTCATCCTGGGCGGAGTCATCAACGTCGCGCTGCTGGGGCTCGTCGGTTGGATCCCCAGCTTCTGGCTCGCGATCGCGCTGCTCGCGTCGTGGGCCCTCGTCTTCGCCACCGTCGGCCCGATGCGCCAGGCATTCATCAACGGGGCCATCCCGTCGGAGCAGCGGGCGACGGTACTCTCCTTCGACTCCTTCATGGGCTCCGCGGGCGGCGTCGTCATCCAACCGTCGCTGGGTCGCGTCGCCGACCTGTACGGCTACGGGGCGTCGTACGTCGTCGCGGCGGCCGTTCAGGCGCTGGCCATTCCCTTCGCGATCCTCGCCCGGCGCGAGAACGCGGCGTCCGACCTGATCCGCAGCGACGACGACGGGGCGCAGGCTGCGCCACCCGCACCGGCGTGAGAAGCGCGGCCCCGATCAGCGGCGGAGGGAGAAACCCCCATCGCCGAAGATGAACGCGGCTGCGAACGCGGCCAGGCCGAGCGGCACGAGCTGGATCGTCCCCAGCGCGACACTGAAGGCGGCCAGCAGGAACAGGATGACGGCGACGATCAGGAGGATCGAACGGGGCGCGAGGCTCATGGTCATTCCCTCGTGGAGGATTGGGCGGTGATCGGTTGCCGACCATTCAAGCATGCGGCGTGCCCGGAACCGTCCACGCGGCATGCGGAATGCTGAAGCGAACGCTGGCCGGGTCGGTGGGCATCGTCGTGCTGGTGGGATGCGCACCGACCCCGCTCCCGACTCCGCTTCCCGGGGGCAGCACCATGACCGAGGAACTGACCGTCACGAGCTCCGCGTTCACCGACGGCGGAGCGATCCCCAGCCGATACACGTGCGACGGTGAGGACGTTTCGCCGCCGCTGGCGTGGTCCGGCGCTCCCGACGGCACGGCGGCTCTTGCGCTCATCGTCGACGATCCCGATGCGCGCGGCTGGATCCACTGGCTGGCCGCCGACCTCCCGGCCGGCCGGACGACGCTCGAGGAGGGCGCGTCCGGGACCGCGGCAGGCACCGAGGGTCGCACCGACTTCGGCGCGACCGGGTACGGCGGCCCGTGCCCGCCGTCGGGTTCGCATCGCTACAGCTTCGAGGTCTTCGCGCTCTCCGAGCCGCTCAGCCTGCCGGCCGGCTTCTCCGCCGATGAGCTGCGGGCGGCGATGAGCGGCAAGCTGCTCGCCTCCGGGCGGCTGACCGCGACCTATCGGCGCGGCGGCTGAACGCTCCGCTCGCTCAGCTCGCTCAGCTCGCTCCCCGATCGATCTCGTCACGGAGCGCCGCGAGAACCTCGAGGTGCGCGCGATCGCGAGGGCGGCCGGATGCGCGCTTCATGGCAATCAGGTCGTCGAGCGACGCCACATCCACCGTGACGTCCCCGATATCCATGCGGACCGCGGTTCGGGCGAGCTCCTCGTAGCCGCCGGATCCTGCCGGGGTGCCAAGAATGTCGAAGTCTCCGGCATCCGTCACGAACGTGAACGCGTCGCCGTTTCGGATGGTTCTGGCATCCAGGCGAAAGGGCACGTCGTGCGGAGCTCCGCGCAGCGTCGGATGCAGCTCGCGCAGCGCGTTGACGAGCAGCTCGACGTTCGCAGCGTCGCGCGCGTAGCAGACGTCGATGTCAACCGTGAGGATGGTCGACCCATGGAGCTTGCCCGCGAATCCGCCGATGAGGACGTAGTGCACCCCGTGGCGGTTCAGCGTGGCAAGGGCCTTGAGGGGGTCGAACGCTCGCTCGCTCACGAAGGTCGAACCGGCCGGGGCAGATCCAGCATCGCCCTCGCCTCTCGGATGGCCAGCTGGGCTCGCTCGATCGGCGTCATCGCCAGGCGGTCGCGGATCAGTGTTCGATCCTCATCTGCGCCGATCTCCGCATGCACCTCGAGCGCGTGTCCGGTGGCATCAAGGAGACGAACCAGGGTGTCGACGCGCGGGGAGAGCTGACCGAGCTCGATGCGCGCGACAGTCGAGTGCGGCACCCCGGCGGCGGCCGCCAGCCCGCGCTGGCTCAGCCCGGCGCGCCGGCGGGCATACTTCAGGACGCGGGCGGGGTTCACGCTCGTAACCATACCACCCTGATAGCAATAATGCTATCAGCAGCGAGGACCGATGAACGGCAGGCGCCTCCGCATCTTCGCCGCGATCGTGCTCGGGGTGGCCTGGGCGGTGACCCTGCCCCTCGCCGCCGATGCTCTCCGCGCCGAACGCGACACGTGGACCTCCTACGCGTTCGGCGCCGCCGCGCTCGGGGTGGCCGCTGTGTGGTGGATCCATATCCACGAGCGGTCCCGTCGGATCGGCACGGCCGCGGGACTGTCCGGCTGGCTGTTCATCGGCTCGGTCGCTCTGCTCGGCGTCGCCGGCTTCATCTGGGTCCTGGTGATCGCAGCACTCGTGGCGGCCGCCGTCGCCTACGGCGTCCTCCTGCTCGCCACCCAGTCGAGCGCGCCCCACCCACGACGCGAGCTCGCCACCGGCCTCGTGCTGTTCGCGACGGCCGGCGCGACCGCCATCTTCGCCGTCACGAGCGGGCTCGGCGAGATGGATGCCTGGTGGCTGCCGGCGCATGTTCTGCTGGGTGCCGGCATCGGCGTGGCGACCGTCGTCGGAGCCGTGTCCGGCCCGTAGCCCACGCCCGGCCAGTGCATGCGCGCCCTACGCGCGCGAGGGCAGGTCGACGCCGACCTGGCGAGGCTCCGCACGCTCCCCCACCTTCCCGGCCGGCAGGAGCACGAGGACGACGAGCGCCGCCAGCAGCGCGGTCACGATGCCGACCAGGAACGTCGCGCCGGTGGCGATCGAGAAGGCGGTGTGGATGCCCTCCACGATGGCCGGGATGAGCGGCTCGACCAGCGGCCTGAATTGCTCGGGCACGTCGGCCAGAATCGAGGCACCTAGGTCGCCCACCCCGGCCAGGTCGTTGAGCGCCGAACCCTCCCCCGAGGCGAACTGGTCGGCGAACTGCTCGGGAACGCCGGCCGCGGTCAGCTGGCGCGGAACCTCCTCGAGGAGGACGGAGCCGAAGATGGTGCCGGTGATGGCGAGGCCGACGGTGCCGCCGACCTGCTGGAACAGGGTGACCGCCGAGGTCCCGGAGCCGAGCGCCCGCACCGGCACGGCGTTCTGCACGACGAGCGTGAAGACCGCCAGCGACGGACCGATGCCGAGGCCGGCGACGAACATCCACAGCCACACCAGCGGTCCGGGCGTATCGGGCCGGATGTTGGTGAGCAGGTAAAGCCCCAGGGCGAGCACCAGCAGCGCGCTGAAGATGAGCGCCTTGTAGCGCCCGACGCGCGAGACCAGCTGGCCGGCAATGATCGCCGAGATGATGAGCCCTCCGAGCAACGGCAGGATCTGGTAGCCCGACTCCGTCGCCGATGCGCCCGCGACGACCTGGTACCAGCGCGGCAGGAAGACGATGGCGGTGAAGAAGCCCATGGCGGCCAGGAAGATGGCGATCACGCTGGCCGTGAAGGCGCGGATGCGGAAGAGGCTCAAGGGCAGGATCGGCTCATGGGCTCGCGACTCGACGAGCACGAAGACGACGGTGAGCATCAGGCCGAGCGCGATCAGGCCGCCCACGTCGGGATCGGTCCAGTCGCCGAACTGCTTGTTCGTGAAGCCGAGGAGGATCGGGACCAGCGCGGCGACGAACACGGCGGCCCCGAGATAGTCGATATGTCGATCGGCATCGGGCTCGTGATGGGTGGGCAGCGTGCGCCAGATGATGTACAGCACGAGCACGCCGAGCGGCAGGTTGACGAAGAAGATCCAGTGCCAGCCGACGTTGTCGGTGATCAGTCCTCCGATGGCCGGACCGATGAGCGAGCTGAGTCCGAAGATGGCCCCGAAGAACCCCTGGTACTTGCCGCGCTCCGAGGGCGCGAAGATGTCGCCGATGATGGCCAGCGCGACCGGGAACAGCGCACCGGCACCCAGGCCCTGGATGCCGCGGAAGACAAGGAATTGGGTCATGCTGCCGCTGATCCCGCAGAGCAGGGAGCCGAGCAGGAAGATGACGACGCCGATGAGGAAGATCGGCCGCCGACCGAAGATGTCGGACAGCTTGCCGTAGATCGGGCCGCTGGCGGTGGCCGTCAGCAGGTAGGCGGTGAAGGCCCAGATGTAGACGTCGTTGCCCTGGAGCTCGGTGACGATGGTCGGCAGCGCGGTGCCGACGATGGTCTGGTCGAGCGCCGCGAGCAGGATGCCGAGCAGGACGGCGCCCAGGATCTCGAGACGGACGCGGTGCGGCAGCTCGACCGGCGGCCGGTCGTGATCGGCGGCGTGGACGGTCGCGGCGTCGGTCATGCGGTGGCTGTCTCCGGATGAGGTGGGCCCCCGCCGGACAGTCTAGGGAGGATCGGCCCGGTGCGTTCCGGGCCCGGTTCTACGCCGGATCCCGGCGGAAGGCGAGCATCGAGGCGCCGACCAGCACCACTGCTCCGATGGCCAGCGCGACGACTCCCAGGGGCGGTCCATCGCCGGCGGGCGCGCCGCCGTCGCCTCCGTCGAGGATCGAGGGCGCCTGCCACGCGTCGTCGACCGGCCCCATCATGCCGCTGCCGTCCGGCCACTGGACGCAGACCAAGCGCTGCGCCGGCACGGCGCCCTTGCCGTCCGGTACGGGAGCCATGTCGATGCTCACCGGGCCCGCGGTGACCCAGATCAGCCCGACCTTGCTCGCTTCGGGGCCGCCTCCGAACTCGTGGAGCCCGAGCGCCGCGAGGGTCGTCTCGCCGGCGAACGCAAGCTCGGCGTTCTGGCACTCGGGAAACATCGCCCCCGCGGCCGGGCCGGCAGGGTCGGCGACGCCGGGGAGGGGGCCTACGGGCGCGCAGGCGCCGAGGAGCAGCGGGAAGAGCGCGAGGAGACGGCGCATGGATGCATTGTCCTCGTGCTGTCGAGCGGCGAACCGAACCGCTGATGGCCGCCGGATGCGACGCGCGAGCTGTCGCGCTCGCCCGCTACGCTTGGCGCACATGGGGAGGAGCGTCCATTGCAGCTGATCGACGGCCAGCCGGTCTTCGCGGCCACCGACCTGGTCGGATACCTGGCCTGCGAGCACCTGACCGCCCTGGAGCGCGCCGCGCTGGCCGGCCTCGTCGAGCGGCCGATGCGGGACGACCGGGAGCTCGACGTCATCCGAGACCGGGGATTCCAGCACGAGGAGCGCTACCTCGCCGATCTGGTCGCCGGCGGGAGGACGGTCGTCGAGATCGCCCGGAACGATGACGAGGAGCACGGCGAGCGCATCCGCCGGCAGGCGGAGGAGACGATCGCGGCCATGGCATCCGGCGCCGACGTCGTCTTTCAGGCCACCTTCTTCGACGGCCGCTGGCTCGGCTACGCCGACTTCCTGCTGCGCGTCGAGTCGCCCGAGCACCCATCGGTCTGGGGTCCGTATCACTACGAGGTCGCCGACACGAAGCTGGCGCGCCACGTCAAGGCCGGAGCCGTGCTCCAGATCTGCAGCTACGTCGAGCAGCTGGAGCGCCTCCAGGGCGTGCGGCCGGAGTTCATGAAGGTCGTCCTCGGTGGCAGCGCGAGAGAGACGGCGACCCTGCGGGTCGAAGACTACATGGCCTATTACCGGTCGGCCAAGCGCCGCTTCGCCGAGACGGTGCTCGGGACGGACGTCGCGCCCGCGCCGTCGCCCAGCTACCCGCCCGCGGCAACCTATCCGGAGCCGGTGGAGCACTGCGCCGTCTGCCGATGGTCGGAGCTGTGCGTGAAGCGGCGCCGCAGCGACGATCACCTGTCTCTCGTCGCGGGCATCACCGCCCGACAGCGCAAGGGGCTCGTCGCGCGCGAGCTCGATACGGTCGAGCGCCTGGCGGCGGCACCCATCCCGTTCGACCCTCCGCTCGACGGGGCGAGCGCGGCGAGCGTGGAGCGCGTGCGGGAGCAGGCTCGCATCCAGGTGGAGGGCCGAGGCCTGCCGAAGCCGATCCACGAACTGCTGCTGCCCCGCGATGGCGAGCCGATCGATGCCGAGCGCGGGCTCGCGATCCTGCCCGAACCGAATCCGGGCGACCTGTTCCTCGACCTCGAGGGCGACCCGTACGCGCTGGACGACGGCGTCGATTACCTCTTCGGGGTGCTGGATACCCACGGCGAGTTCCGAGCCTTCTGGTCGTTCGACCCGGACCGGCCGGCCGACGTGACGCTGGCAGGAGAGAAGCGTGCCTTCGAGCAGCTGATGGATTTCGTGACCGAACGGCTCGAGCGCTTTCCGGAGATGCACGTCTACCACTACGCGTCCTACGAGCCGACGGCGCTCAAGCGGTTGATGGGCCGGCACGGGACGCGCGAGGAGCAGGTCGACCGCCTCCTGCGCGGCGGGGTCCTGATCGACCTGTTCCGCACCGTCCGCCAGGGACTGCGCGCATCGGTCGAGAGCTACAGCATCAAGAAGATCGAGGCGCTCTACGACTTCGTCCGCCAGGAGGGCCTGCGCGACGCGGGCTCGAGCATCGTCGAGTTCGAGGAGTGGCTCCAGCTCGGTGATCGCGAGCGCCCTGCGTCGACCATCCTGGCCTCGATCGAGACCTACAACCGCGACGACGTGCTCAGCACGCTGCACCTTCGGGACTGGCTCGAGCTCGAGCGTCTTCGCCTTGCGGAAACGACCGGCCAGGAGGTTCCACGACCCGCGCCTCGCTCACCCGATGCTCCCGAGCAGCTCCGAGAGGCCGATGCGCACGTGCAGGAGGTCGCCGCGCGACTGACCGGAGGCGTCCCGGACGATCCGATGAACCGCACGCGCGAGCAAGGGGCCGCGTGGCTGCTCGCGCAGCTGCTGTCGTGGCATCGGCGCGAGGCGAAGGTCGCGTTCTGGGACTTCTTCAACCGGCTCGGGATGGACGTCGCGGAGCTCGCGGCGGACATGCAGGCGCTGGGTCCGCTCGAGCTGGTCGGACCGATCGGCGAGCCGTGGAAGCCATCGGCCCGGGCGAAGTTCGCGCGCCAGACGTGGCGCTACCGCTACTCGCCGCAGGACTACGACGTCGGTCCCCGCTCCGACCTGTACGACCCGGTGCTCTACCGCGTGCAGCCCGACGCGAAGTGGAGCGCGTGGAAGGTGCGGGCGGAGCTGCTGAACGTCGACGACATCCACTCGACCGTCGACCTTGCCTGGCCGGCCGGCGGCGATCCGCCCCATCCGGAGGCCCTGGTGCCGCTCAACATCTACAGCGACAGGGAGCAGCGAGCCGCGCTGCTCCGCCTTGGCGAGTGGGTCGCCGAGCACGGCATTGACGCTCCGGGCCCGTGGCGCGCGGCGCGTGACCTGCTCCTTCGGCGCCCGCCATCGGTGGGCCAGGTCCTGGGTGACCCCCTGGAGGAGCCTGGGGAATCCGGATTGGATGCCGCGTGCCGCCTCATCGAGGCTTTCGATCATGGTGCCCTCGCCATCCAGGGCCCGCCGGGCTCTGGAAAGACCTACACGGGTGCCCGCATGGTCGTGCGACTCGTGGCGAGCGGCAGGAAGGTCGGCATCAGCGCCAACAGCCACAAGGTGATCGGCAACTTCCTGCGCAACATCGAGGATGCCGCTGCCGAAGCCGGTGTGCCGATCCGGTGCATCCAGAAGATCACCGAGGACGACCAGGCAGTCGACGACGCACGGGTGACGATCACGAAGGACAACGCGCTGACGCGGGACGGCATCGCCGACGACGAGTTCGACGTTGCGGCCGGCACGGTGTGGCTGTGGGCGCCGAGCACGAGCGACGGACTGCTCGACGTCCTGTTCGTCGACGAGGCGGGTCAGATGTCGCTCGCCAACATGCTTGCCATGTCGGGCGCCGCTCGCTCGATGGTCCTGCTCGGCGACCCGCAGCAGCTCGACCAGCCCCTCCAGGGCTCGCATCCGCCCGGCGCCGACCGATCCGCGCTCGCCCACCTGCTCGGCGAGCACGACGCGATGCCCGCTGACCTCGGCCTCTTCCTCGAGCACACCTGGCGCCTCCATCCCGACGTCACCAGGTTCACGTCGAACGCGTTCTACGAGGGGAAGCTCCAGTCGCGCGAGAACCTCGGCCGCCAATTCCTGCATGGCCCGGCGCCGTTGGTGGGAGCCGGCGTCCGGCTGCTGCCGGTCGAGCACGTCGGCAGCGAGTCGGAGTCTCCCGAGGAGGCCCGGCAGGTCGCCGCCATCGTGCGCGCCCTCGTCGCGAGCGGATCCAGCTGGACCGACAAGCACGGCGAGGAGCATCCCCTGCGCTACGAGGACGTCCTCGTCGTGGCTCCCTACAACGCCCAGGTCGGCGCCATCCTGCGCGAGCTGCCGGAGGCGCGGGTGGGGACCGTCGACAAGTTCCAGGGCCAGGAGGCGCCGGTCAGCATCTATTCCATGACGAGCAGCTCACCCGAGGACGCCCCGCGCGGCATGAGCTTCCTCTACTCGCGCAACCGGCTGAACGTGGCGACCTCGCGCGCCCGATGCGTCGCGGTCGTCGTCGCCGAGCCCGCCCTCCTGCGCGTGCGCGCGCGAACCCCCGAGCAGATGCGCCTCGCCAACGCGCTCTGCCAGTTCGCCGAGATGGCCAGCCCTTCCTGACCGGTCCGCGACTCGCGGGCGCCGCTCGTTGCGTACCCGGCGCATGATGGCGGCGTGCCACCCACCTGCTGTGAGACCGACTACGACGCCGCGTTCGACGCGCGAACTGCCCGCCGCGACCTGGCGGCGTACCGCAGGTCTGGCCCGACCGGCAGCACGAGGCGGCTGATCGACGAGGTGAGGCGGGGTGGCATCGACGGTGCGTCGGTGCTCGACATCGGCGGCGGCGTGGGCGTCGTCGGCTTCGAGCTGCTGGCCGCCGGCGCCGAGCGCCTGACCGATGTCGACGCCGCCCGTGCCTACGTGGCGATGGCCCGTTGCGAGGCCGAGCGGCAAGGTTTCGCCGAGCGGGCCGCCTTCCGCCATGGCGATTTCGTGGCGCTTGCCGACGAGATCGAAGGCGCCGACATCGTCACCCTCGACCGCGTGCTGTGCTGCTACGC
>CAYVCE010000079.1:0-10037 GCA_964449915.1 uncultured Steroidobacteraceae bacterium
TGTTCGTGCGCGGGCGCTTCACGCTCTCAACCGACAGCTCGGCAGCCCGTATCGTCAACCTGCGCCACAACCCGGCCTGCAGTCTCGTTCACATGGTCGGCGAGGCGGTCGCGATCGTCGTCCACGGCAGGGCGGAGTGGATCACGCGCGACCACGCAGACCACGACGAGATCCACTCGATCTGGACCTCGGCGTATGACTCGGACCCCTACTCGTGGGGCACCGAGATTGTCTTGTTCCGCGCCGAGCCCGCCGCGATGTGGGCCTACGCGCAACGCCCCAACGACTTCCCCGAGTAACGACCCGCCGCATTGTGCTCATCTCACTTCGACCGACGGCGTAAGGGGCGAGGTAACGGACCAATCCGCCCGGCCGCGGGCGCGGAAGGCCCGAGACCACGTACCGGATTCCGAGTGAATCGTTCCATGCGTCTCAGAGGCGGACAGCGCATGGGCCAGAAACCCGGCAGGGAATCGCATGCGATTCGCCGTATTCTCGAGGAACGCCGTCGAGTCTACGTCGAACGTCCCGGCCGCCTTGCGTCGGAAGCAGCGCGTCGCGGACGCAGGCTGCGGCGTCTGATAGGCAACGGAGCCACCAGGGCTCCGATCACGTCTCCAGGGGATACCCGACATGCACCTCACCCGACTCCTTGCGCCAGCCGCCGGCAGCCTCGCCCTCAGCATCGTCCTGGCGGCCTGCGGGCCAACGGCTTCCGACCCGTCGACTCCAACCTCCCCAACCCCCACAGCCCCGGCAGCGAGCGAGTCGCCCGCGCCGTCGCCGACGCCGGCGGAGTCGCCCTCGCCAGCGCTCGGCGATGTGGTCGAGTTCGAGCTGCCGATGATCGCGCGTTCGACCGTCGACAGCGTCGACGTCCACGCCCTGCCAAGCACCGACGCCCCGCTGCTCACCGGCGAGCAATTCCCCGACATGAATCGCGTCGAGATTAGCCTCGCCGCCGATGAGCGGGTGTACGTGACGCTCGGCCCGCTCGTCTCCGAGGGAACCTCGTGGTACCAGGTCAGCGCCGTCGATGGCGGGCCGACTGCCTTTGGCGGCGGCTGGGTCTCGGCTGAATTCCTCGCCCGCGAGGGCGATCCGCAGGCTGGAGGTCCACAGATCGTCACCGCCCACGGACAGAGCAGCGGCGGGGAGATCAGCGTGGATGTACCGATGGGCACCCCGATCACCGTTGACGTCGCCATGGCGCCGATGGAGGATGAGGAGAGCTGCGACATCGACGTCACCCTCATCCGGACCGACGGGCGGGGTGTCACCGTCGCTACCCAGACCGTGACCGAGCCCGATGCGTTCCAACTCGCCGCAAGCATCGATTTCGGCGGAGTACCCAGCCTCTTCCAGGACGAGGCCGGCACCGTGACGCTGGAGGTCGAGACCGATTGCAGCTGGACGGCCTCGCTGACGCAGCCGCCGGCGTAAGCGCCCCGTCCTCACCACAGTCAGCCGGCCTCTTCGCAGCTGGCACGACTGCCAGGCCGACCCGATCAGGGGCGTCTGCTGCCCGTGGCCGTCGAAGTTGGCCCCGCTGGGAGCGGTGGTGACGGCCGGCCCATCGACCGTGCGCCGTTTGGCACTGCGGGCGCTGGGCCCGCGCCGGCACACTCCGTTGCGAGGGAGGGTCCGATCGCTAGGCGGCCGAAGCATCGGCGACGAACGTGCCGATGCAACGCCACCCGGAGGGATCACGTGAGCCGTCGCCACAAGGCGAGATCGACATCGGGCGCCATGGCCGTGGGACGTCCGCTCGTTGTCGTCGTGCTGTTGGCGGCATCGGTCGCGGCCTGCTCGGCTCCCGATGCCGGCGGTGCGCCGGACACGCCGCCCGCGACCGATCAGCCGACGCGGGCAATCATCGTCGACACCGACATGGACTCGTCGGACGTGATGGCCCTCCCTTACCTCCTGACTCTGCCGGGTGTCGAGGTGTTGGCGGTGACCGTCACCGGGACCGGCGTGGCGCACTGCCCGCCCGGCGCCGCCAACGCCGGGGCGGTGGCCCGGGCCGTCGGGGTTGACGTCCCGACCGCCTGTGGACCCGATCGGCCCATCGGTGCCGGACAGCCGTTCCCCGACCAGTGGCGCTCTCCGGCCGACGATCTGTATGGCCTCGACCTCCCGCCGGCGCCCGCGAACCGGCCCGCCGGTGGCGCCGTGGAGCTCCTCACGGCCGTCGTCGCCGACAGTGATGAGCCGGTCGATCTCCTCACCCTCGGCCCCCTCACGAACGCCGCTGGCCTTCTCCAGACGGCCCCAGAGCTCGCGCCCAGGATCGGGCGGATCATCATCATGGGCGGCGCCATCGACGCGCCGGGCAACGTGGCGACCGATGCGGCAATCGGCGCGCCTGAATGGAACATCTGGGCCGATCCCGAAGCGGCCCGGGTCGTTTTCGAAGCCGATGTGCCGATCACCCTCGTGCCGCTCGACGCCACCGACGACGTGCCGATCGAGCCTGGCTTCCTCGAGGAATTAGGCGCCGATCACACCGCGGTCGGCGCGGATCTGACGTACGAGCTCCTGCGCCGCAATCGATTCCTCGTCGAGGGCGGACAGTTCTTCTGGGACCAGCTGGCCAGTGTCATCGTCGAGGAGCCGCGTGCGGTGACAATTGAGGAGATGCCGCTGACGATCGGGACGAGCGGCCCCGACACCGGCCGAACGATGCGCGACGACGCCGGCCGCCGCGTCGACGTGGCGCTCAGCGCCGACGCCGATCTGTTCATGGACACCTTCCTCCGCGGGCTGCGGCGCGGGCCCCCGGCCACGAGTCCCTTCGCTGTCGAGGCCAGCCTGGCGGTGACCTGGGACGGCACCCAGTGCATTCTGGAGGGACCGGACGCGTTCACCAGCGGGGCCATCGAGGTCACGTTCGCCGACGTCACCGGCAGCGGAGGGCTCGCGCTCCTCGAGCTCGACCCCGAGGCGAACTGGCAGATGGTCGGCGACTACCTCGAGGCATACCGGCCGGGGGTAGCAGAGCCAGCCTTCGCCACGGTGCTGCCGCTCAGTGGGAGTACGCAGGTCGTCGACCTCCACGCGGGAACAGCTGGCTTCGCCTGTGTGTCGATCGTGGATAACGAGGTTGCCAGTGGGCGCGCGAGTGCCAGTGTTACGGTGACCGACGAGTAGCCGACGGCCTGATCCGCGCCACGGCGCCTGTCGCGCCAGCCTGAAGTTCGGCAAGCGTTACGCGGCTCACACGCCGCGCCGCGGGCATCATGGCTGTGACGCAGGGAGGGTGAACTCCAGCCGACACCCGTCACGCTTCAACCGCAGGACAACCTGTCCGCCGGACCTGCCCAGGTCGACATCGCGCTGCTCGTCCCCGTCGTGCACGGCTACGACGACCGGAAGCCTTTCGGAGGTGCCCTCAGGCGAGATCGTGTGCGCCCACACCTTCAGCTCCCTGGCTCGTCCGGCCGGCAGGGCAATGCCGATCGAGTGCAGGGTGGCGAAGTCCGGCGGGTCATCGGTGGCCCTCTGCCTCTGTCGCTCGCCATCAGCACGTCGCAGCTGAACGTCGGCGGCAGCCGGCTGACCATCCGCTGTGACCGCGACGAGCGACCGTCCACCGCGGCGGCGATCGTCGCGGAGCTCAACCACGATGCGCGGGGCGAACGCACCTCGGCGCACGATCGCTGCGGTCATCGCCAGGATCAGGAGGCCCATCAGCACGCCTCCGACCCGCACGAGCGGTTCCTCCCAGATCACGAGGCCGTGCAGGAAGAGGTTGGCCAGGAACAGGAGGTAGATGCCTCCGATGACCAGCGGATGGCCCAGGGTCCGATAGCTCACGCCCGGAACGAGTTCGCCCTTTCGCCGGCTTGCCGCCAGGAGGAGCACCGGGAAAATGCCGCTCATCAGCGAGTGGACCATGACCCCGAGGAAGCCGAGCAGCCCCGCGAACGAACCCGTACCGGTCAGCACCATCCACTCAGCGACCAGCAGGACCCCGATCACGGGCAGTAGCGAGACGAGGAAGCGGCCGCGCGATCCACCCCAGACCTCGCGCTGACCGATGCGCTCGCGGGCAAGGTTGAAGAGCGCAATTGAGAACTGGATCAGGCCCAATCCCATGCTCAGGATGACGAATACCGCGCCGAGCACTCGAACCACCGGGCCGACTTCGACCGCCAGGGGCACCAGGACCGTGGTCGTCTGCCCGGCCAGGACCTCAGGCGCGATGGCGCCGCTGACGGCCGCCACCCAGATCATGTTGAGGACCATGGCGAAGCTGATGCCCGCGACGTGCCCCCGGATCACCGACCGCCCGCCAGGATCGCGTTCGAGCAGCACCCTCCCAAAGATGGCGACCAGGATGTGCGCGGCGTAAATGTCGAGGACGACCCCGACGAGCGCCCCCAACAGGAGCGGATCGAAGGAGCCCGCGGCGCTCCACGGCAGGTTGACATGCGTGAGGTTCTCGAGGCGAAAGTGCGAGAAGGCGAGCGCCGAGAGCACAAGCAGCAGCCCGACGTTGATCGTGGTGATCACGATCGTGGAGCCGACGGTGGCGTTCAGCGACCCGCGCGTCAGGAAGTACAGGCCGACCAGGAACAGCACGATCATCCAGGCTGCTGCGGGCAGCCCCGTCGCATCCGCCACGGTCGTCGAGATGCCGATGTACATGATCAGCAGCAGGCCGAACGAGAAGGCCGTCAGGACCACCGACAGGATGGCGGAGCTGGCGCCTCCGAGGTAGTCCGCCGCCACCGTGCCGATGAAGGCGCTGCCGAAACGGATGCTGCCGCTGCGCGTGACGACTTCGACCATGGCCGCGACGGTGGCCATGTTCACGATGCCGAGCACCACGATCAGCGCCATGCCGGGCAGCGCGCCAACGCCGGCCACCGCGATCGGCAAGGCCAGGTTCACCGCGCCGATGATCAGGGTGACGACGAAGGCGAGCCAGAAGGCCGGGAGTGCATCCAACCGGCCCGATAGCCGGGACGCGGCCCACCGCAGCCGGTCGCCGAGTCGCACCCGTGGCGCGTAGATCGACGCCAGTGGCGTTCCATACAGGCGTTGATGCGCTTGCCGGACTGCTTCCGTGTCAAGGCCAAGGGCGGATCGCAGCCGCGGCACCGCCTGGTGCGAGAAGACATACTTCGTGCCCAGGAGATGCGCGACGCCCGCTCGCATGCCCGGGTCGTCCGATACGAGGTCCGCCCACTCTGGCGCGTAGCGTTCGAGATCCTGGATCGTGGGCCGGACTCGAACGTCGCGCCCCCGCGCCAGCGCCTCCAGGAACGCACGCTCGCGCTCCTTGGCTGCGCGCTCGCTGAGCACGATCGGGACCGACTGCGGCGATCGGGCCAGCAGGTGCGCCGCCCGGCTCTCGATGGCGAAGAGCAGCGTCGTGGCCCGTCGAGCCGACGGACCCCCGACCAGTTCGTCACGGGCGAAGAGCGAAGGCTCACCCGATGTCATGCCGTCCTCCCTCAATCGGAGCGAGGATCGCTACGTGGCGAAATGCCGTTCTGCACCGACAACTCGCTAGCGATCGGTTTCGCGCTTGGCGCGTGTGGCTCCGTGGGCCGTCCGCCGAAGCTCTCCAGCTCGCCTCCGCAGCGAGCGGAAGTAATCGCTGTCAGTGATCTCGGCGACCTTGCGGGCCTGGTGCTTCTCGTCGATCTCGATCGTCAGCTCGCGGACCTGTCTACGGAGGGCTTCCTCGCGCGCCCGGACTCCCCCGGCCATCCTCACGAACGTCCGGGCCAGGATGCCGAGCGCGTCGGTGCGTTCGACCACGGTGGCAAGGCTC
Organism: uncultured Steroidobacteraceae bacterium; assembly: GCA_964449915.1. Classification (GTDB taxonomy): domain Bacteria; phylum Chloroflexota; class Limnocylindria; order QHBO01; family QHBO01; genus JACDBZ01. Next base: position 5,789 of record CAYVCE010000079.1, read on the forward strand.
TCCGCCTCGAAGGCATCCGCCTCGAGCGCGTCAGCGGCCCTCGTGACCCGGCCGACCTGGTCCAGGTATTCGAGCTCGAGATCGCGCAGCCGCTTGGCCGACAACGCCGCGCCGATCCGCGCATCGAGGAGGGCCGGCTCGAACGGCTTCGGCAGATGATCGAGTGCGCCCATCTCGATGCAGCGAACGACGCTGGGCGTGTCCGCGACCCCTGAGATCATGATGACAGGGAGCTCGCGGAGCGCCGGGTCGGCCTTGATCTCGGCAAGGGTCTCGAAGCCGTCCTTGCGTGGCATCCCGATGTCCAACAGGACCACGTCGAAGGGGCGCTCGCTCAGCGCTTCGATCGCCTCCACGCCGTCGACCACGGCGTGGACCTCGTGACCACGGAGCTCGAGTGCCCGCGTGAGCGCCATGCGGTTCATGGCTCCGTCCTCGACGACGAGGATACGACCGCGATTCGCCTCGGACGCCGTCATGCATCCGCCCAACGGCGGGCGCGAGCATCCTCGAGCGCGCCAGCCAGCTCGATCTGGGCTGCTTCGAGGTCGGCGAGCAGCGTATCGACACCCTCAAGGGTGCCAGCCAGCCCGCGCTCCTCGATCGCCCGAGCAATCCTGGCGACCCGCTCGCCGCCGACGTTGAGACTGCTGCCGTGCAGCGCGTGCGCCGCCCTCCCGAGGCCCGTGACATCGCCGGCGTCGAGCGCGGCGTGGGCCGCGGAGACGTGCTGAGGACCCTCCGCCAGGTAGTGGTCGACGAGCTCATCGACGAAGTCCGGATCGTGTCCCACCATCGCGAGCAGCTTGGCCAGCGCGACCTGGTCGAGTGTCTCACGCAGTGCGATCCCCGTCTCAGGCTCGCGCGAGGGGGTGGCTTCCAGGACGGCGATGAGCTCCTCGACGCGGATGGGCTTGCTCATGTAGTCGTTCATGCCGGCGGCCAGGCACAGCTCCCGGGCGCCGACCATCACGCTGGCTGTCATCGCGACGATTCGAGGCCCAGCGGCCCCCGGCCAACGCTTGCGAATGCGGCGTGTGGCCTCGAGCCCATCGAGCTCCGGCATCTGGACGTCCATGAGGACCAGGTCGAACGTTTCGGCCTCGATGGCGCCGATGGCCTCCAGCCCGTTGCCGGCCACCTCCGGGCTGTAGCCCATCAACCCGAGGAGCCGCACCATCAGCTTCTGGTTGGCCGTGTTGTCCTCGGCGACCAGGATTCGCAACGGGTGGCGTTCTCCCAGAGGAACCGAGGCGGCCAACGGCGCTTCCGCCATCGCCGGCGATCGCGTGACATCGGCCAGGACACCGTGGAGGGCATCCAGCAGTGGCGACGGCTTGATCGGCTTCGTCAGCCATGCCGCCACGTTCTCGACAGTCCGCGCGCGTTGGCCCACGGACGAGACGAGGATGATCGGCAGCTGGCGTGGCCCTGAGACCTCGCCCAGCGCCGTCTCCGGCGCGAGCCGGTCCAGATCCGGTATCAGGGAGTCGATGAAGGCGACGTCGAACAGGGTACCCCCGCGGACCCAATCGATAGCCTCGTGGGCCGAGCCCGTCGCTCGCACCCTCATGCCCCATTGCCGCAGCTGCGCCGCCAGGATTCGTCGGCTGGTCGAGCTGTCGTCGACGATGAGGGCCGACTTGCCGGTGAGCTCATCCAGCGGGCGCTGGACCGGGGCGGCGACGGCATCGGGTGACGCCTCCTCGGCGACGATGCGGAGGACGAACTGGCTGCCCTCGCCGGGCACGCCGCTGCTCTCGGCGGTGATGGACCCGTCTTGAAGCTCCGCCAGCCGGCGGCTGATGGCGAGGCCCAGCCCTGTCCCACCATACCGTCGCGTAATCGAGGCGTCGGCCTGGCTGAACGACTGGAACAGCCGGTCCATTCGGTCCGGCGGGATCCCGATGCCGGTGTCGCGGACTGCGACGGAGACCTCCCACCGCGCCGCATCGGTGTGATCGCCACTCCCCTCTTCGAGCCGCCGACCCGATACGGACACGAAGATCTCTCCGGCATCGGTGAATTTGATCGCGTTCGACACGAGGTTGAGGACGATCTGGCGCAACCGGCCCGCATCGCCGACGAGGGCGTGGGGCAAGTCGGGATCGATGGCGTAGGCCAGCTCGAGATGCTTCGCGGCAGCGGAGGCAGCGACGACATCGATCGCTCCCTCGAGACACGGGCCGAGGGCGAACGGGATCGCCTCGAGCTCGATCCGGCCGGCCTCGATCTTCGAGAAGTCGAGGATGTCGTTGATGATCGCCAGGAGCGCCTCGCCCGATGTCCGGATCGTCTCGGCGAACTCGCGCTGATCAGGATCCATCTTGGTCCGAAGCAGGAGGCCGCTCATCCCGATGATCGCGTTCATCGGGTTGCGAATCTCGTGGCTCATCGACGCCAGGAATGTGCTCTTCGCCTCGTTCGCGGCATCGGCCGCGCGGCGTGCCGCCTGGAGCTCTGTGATGTCGTGGTAGATGGCGTAGTAGCCGGTGTGCTCGCCGTCGACCACGAGCGGAACCATGAAGATCTCTACGTCGACCAGCTCGCCATCCTTCCGACGCCGACTGGCCAGGAGCTGAGCTCGGCCGGTCTCATCCGCAAGCTGGGTCGTCGCCCGCCCCTCCTCGCGATCCGCCAGGCGGAAGACGAGATCGTCGATGTGCCTGCCGAGCGCCTCCTCAGGCTGGTATCCGAGCAGGCGCGTGGCGGCGGGGTTCCAGCCGGAGACGATTTGTGCGCGATCCATGGTCATGACCGCCACCGGACTGATCTCGACGAGCGTCTCGAAGTACTGCTTCTGGCGACGGATCTCGGCGCTCGCCTCGGCCTGCTCGGTAAGCAGTCGAGCGTTATCGAGGGCGACGCCCATGTTTGTCGCCAGCGTCGAGAGCAGCCGCTCGTCGTCGGGCCCATACGCGTGCTGCTCCGTCGTGCCGATCGCAATGACGCCGATTGTCCGATTGCCCGTTGGGATCGGGACGCCGAGGTACGACTCCGTTCGCTCGACCTTGAACGGGGCGCCGATGGCCGCAGCCTCCTCGGCGCTGCCGACCCGGATCGGCCGTCCCGACTCGATGATCCGCCTGGTCAGGGGGTCGTCGAGGACTCTCCCCTGGAGCTCAGGCTTCTGCTCCCCCTCGTCCAGCCAGTACAGGAACTTGACCTGGTCCGTCTCTGGATCGCACATTGCGATCGATAGCCCGGCGGCGCCGAGTGCCTGCGCGGCCCGCTCGCCGACTGCCGCCATGATCGAGTCGAAGTCGAGCTGCCGGACCAGGGCCTGGCCGACCTCGTTGACGATGGCCAGCTCGGCATTGCGCCGGAGGACTTCGGCTTCCAGCGCGTCGATCCGTGCCTGCGCGGCACGGAGCGGTGCTGATGGGCCGCCCGGCGTGTCCTGAGCCTGGGTCAAGGCGACCGCTCGGGGACGATCCGGTCGGCGAGCACCCGGTACAGGTCCGTAAGCTCATCGTCCGGATTGCGGATAACGAAGATGCCCTCGCTCCCCAGGCGCATCAGATCGTCCGAATGGGGCAGCACCGCGGCGACCTCGCAGTCGTATGCCGCGCGGACGCGTTCGACCACCTTCTCGCGGTCGAAGGCGGTCGGCGTCTTGTTGACGACGATCCAGATTTGCGGGACCTCGAGTTCCTTGGCCACGCGAGCCGTGATCCCTGTCCCCTCGAAGTCCTGACGGTCCGGACGCATGACGATGATGAGGGTGTCCGAGATGACCAGCGAGAGGAGCGTCTCCTCATTGAGGCCAGGGTGGGTGTCGATGAACAGGACGTCGAGCGAAAGCAGGTCGACCAGGTCGCGCAGCCCCTGGACCAAGCGCTGGGCGTCGTAGCCCTCGCGAAGAACCCGCGTGATCTCGCCCGGCTCCATGCTCGAAGGGATGAGGAACAGACGACCGCGATCCATCCCGCCGACCCGATCGGTAACGTCGATCGCGATGTCCTGGATCGGTCGGTCGTTCCATAGGAAGTCATTGAGGGAGCCATAGCCAGTCTCACCGGCAAGCCCAAACAGGACGTGGATGCCCGGTGACTGGATGTCAGCATCGATGACGCCGACCCGCAGGCCTCGAGCAGCGAGAACTGCCGACAGATTCGCCGCAGTGTTGGATTTCCCCGTTCCACCCCGGAATGAGTGGACGCTGACGATCGTCGCCACCCGGACCCTCCGTGATCAATCTCGGGCAGACGTCGAGGATACTCGCTCCACAATCCCGCAACGCGGAGTC
>CAYVCE010000080.1:0-11486 GCA_964449915.1 uncultured Steroidobacteraceae bacterium
GTGCGCTTGCCGGATCGGGTCTGGAGCATGTACAGGGTGCCGCGCTCGATCGTGAACTCGAGGTCCTGCATGTCGCGGTAGTGCCGCTCCAGGCGCTGCGCGATCTCCTCGAACTGGGCGTAGACCTCCGGCATCTCGTCGCGCATCTGGCTGATCTTGGCGGGGGTTCGCACGCCGGCCACCACGTCCTCGCCCTGCGCGTTGGTGAGGTACTCGCCGTACAGCGCCCTCTCGCCGGTGTTCGGGTCGCGGGTGAACGCGACACCGGTGCCGGAGTCGTCGCCCATGTTGCCGAACACCATGGTCACCACGTTCACCGCGGTGCCGAGGTCGTGCGGGATCTTGTTGAACTCGCGATAGTCGTGCGCCCGCTTGCCGAACCAGGAGTCGAACACGGCGCGAACGGCCAGCTCGAGCTGCCGATACGGGTCGGTCGGGAACGCGTTCCCCGTCTTCTCCTCGACGATCCGGGCGAAGCGCTCACCGATCTCGCGCAGCTGGTCGGCGGTCAGGTCCGTGTCGAGCCTGGCCCCGGCCCTGTGCTTGAGCTCCTCGAACGGCTCGTCGAAGTCCTCCGCCTTGAGGTCGAGCACGATCCGACCGAACATCGCGACGAATCGCCGCCAGGCGTCGCGCGCGAAGCGCTCGTTGCCGGTGAGGCGGATGAGCCCCTCGACCGTGTCGGGGTTGAGGCCCAGGTTGAGGACCGTGTCCATCATGCCCGGCATGCTGAAGGCGGCGCCCGAGCGCACGCTGACCAGCAGCGGGTTGTCGACGTCACCGAAGCCCTTGCCGGTCTGCTCCTCGAGCTGCTTCATGTGCGCCACCACGTTGTCCCACAGCCCGGCCGGCAGCTCCTTGCCGGCGGCATAGTAGGCGTTGCATGCCTCGGTCGTGATCGTGAACCCCGGCGGGACCGGGAGGCCGGCGTTCGTCATCTCGGCCAGGCCGGCGCCCTTGCCGCCGAGGAGCGCGCGCATCGACGCGTCGCCCTCGCTGAAGGTGTAGATCAGCTTCCCTGGCTTCGCTGCGGCCTTCGCGGCGGCGCGGCGGGGCTTGCGAACGGTCGTGGCCATGCGGCGAATCGGCTCCTCGTGGGTCAGATCGTGTGGGGAACCTCGATTGTAGCCGTCAGAGCCAGCCTCGCCAGCGAGCGACGCCGACGGTCGCGATGCCCACCGAGCGGGCAGGTGCAACCGGCGTGCCCGCGACGGTCAGCGGCGGCGCGTGCGCCTCAGGCCGGGTTCGCGGTGACGGGCCTCCAGCAGCGGCCACAGGTCGTTCACGAGAATGTGGTAGTCACCATGCTCCAGGCGAGCGGCGAGGCGGCCGGTGCGGATGAGTCGCCGCACGTGCTCGGGATGGAAGCCGAGGACCGTGGCCGCGGCGCGGGTCGAGAGCTCGAGCGCCTCGATCTCGACATCGGCGTCGTCGGCCAGGCCGGCGAGGGCGACGGCCATCGCCTTCGTGCGATCGGCCGTGAGCGCGATGGCATCGGCCGCGCGGTTGCGCATGGCTGCGGCAAGCGCCGCGCCGAGCCGTTCGCGGAGGTGGCCGACCTTCATCGGCCGATTCGAAGCCAGCCGCTGGTGAAGGCCAGCCTGAACAGTGGACCGATGGCGCCGACCAGCCCGCCCGCCCATCCGGCGTGCTGGCGCCACAGCAGTCGCGCCTTGGCCAGGACGCGGTCGCGCTCGGGTTCGGCGAGCTCGGCGACCAGGGCGCGGAACTCCTCGAACGCTGCGGCATCCTGGTCGGCCAGCCAGTGGGCGTCGGCCAGCGCCTCGCGCGCGGCCGGGTCACCGGGAAGCAGCTCCGTCGCCAGCGTCGCGGCCTGGAACGCACCGCGCGCGTCGCCCGTGCGCGCCAGCGCCTGCGACAGCGCGAGCTGCGCCCGCCCGTTGCGCGGGGCGAGGCGCACGGCGCGCCGGGCAGCGTCGACGCCGAGACCGGCCTGCGCGGCGCCGAGCCGCTCCTCCGCCTCAGCGAGCGTCCAGGTCGTCTGCCGCGGGTCGTTGCGGGCCAGGCGGCCGAACTCGGCGGCCGCGTCGCGGTGGGCGCCCTCGGCCGACAGGACCTGTGCAAGGAGCTCGCGATAGCGGATCTCGTCCGGGTCGATTCGGACGGCATCCTGGGCGTGCTCCTCGGCCTCTGCCAGGCGGCTGAGCGCGAGGAATGCGCGGGCGCGGTACTCGTGTGCAGCGTCGTCGCCGGGGCGCGCGGCAAGGATGGCATCGGTCAGGCGCAGCACCGTTTCGTGCTCGCCTCGCTCCAGCGCCTCGGCGATCTCCACGCGCGGGACATCCGTCATGTCACTTCCTCGATCGGGCGTGCGTGCGAGTTCATGGCCGGAGGTTGCCAAACGACGCGCTGAGCGACGTTAGGCCGGGTCGCGCGACCTGGAGACGGCCGCCGTCATAGGTTTGCGGAGGTTTCACGCATCGCAAAGGCCGCAAGATGCGCCTAACGCCCCTGTGAGCGACAGATGGCACGTTCACGCCTCGGGCCCCCGCGGGACGCCCTCCCACAATGAACGGCCGGCAACGAGATCCGCGATGCGCTGCGGCAGGACGTCGAGCGAAACGCGTTCCTGGGTCATCGAGTCACGCTCGCGGATAGTGGCGGCACCGTCGTCCAGCGACTCGACGTCCACGGTCACGCAGAACGGCGTGCCGATCTCGTCCTGCCGCCGGTAGAGCTTCCCGATCGAGGCCGTGTCGTCGTACATGGCCGGCACGAGCTGCTTGAGGTCGGTCGTGAGCCGCCGCGCGCGCTCGACGAGCTCGGGACGGTTGCGCAGCAGCGGCAGCACCGCCGCCTTGACCGGCGCGAGCTCGGGGCGGATGCGCAGGACCGTCCGCTTCTCCTTCGCCAGCTGTTCCTCCTCGTAGCCGTCGACCAGGACGGTCAGCACGGCGCGGTCGACGCCCATGGCGGGCTCGATGACGTACGGCACGACGTGATCGCCGGCCTCCTCGTCGAAGACCTCGAGCTTCCTCCCGGAGCCGGCGGCATGCGCGCGCAGGTCGAAGTCGGTCCGATCGGCAACCCCCTCCAGCTCGGACCAGCCGATCGGGAACTCGTACTCGATGTCGGTGGTCTGCTTCGAGTAGTGGCTCAGCTCATCGGCGGCGTGCGGGCGCAGGCGCAGCCGCTCCGCGGCGATGCCGAGCACCTCGGTCCACCACCGGTGGCGCGCATCGACCCAGTAGGCGAACCACCCGTCCTCCTGCGAGGGGTGGACGAAGAACTCCATCTCCATCTGCTCGAACTCGCGGAGGCGGAAGATGAAGTTGCCCGGGGTGATCTCGTTGCGGAAGGATCGGCCCATCTGCGCGATCCCGAACGGCAGCCTGCGACGCATCGAGGTCGCCACGTTGTCGAACTGGACGAACATGGCCTGCGCCGTCTCCGGACGCAGGTAGGCGACCGATGACGACTCCGCCACGGGGCCGACGTGGGTGGCGAACATGAGGTTGAACTGCCGTGCCTCGGTGAGGCTCCCCCTCGTCCCGCAGTTGGGGCACGCGATCTCCGACGGCGGGCCCTTGAGGTCGCTCTCGCGAAAGCGGTTCTTGCAGCTGCGGCAGTCGACCATCGGGTCGCTGAACCCGGCGACGTGGCCCGACGCCTCCCAGACGCGCGGGTTCATGATGATTGCCGCGTCGATGCCGACCACGTCGTCGCGCAGGGTGACCATGTGCCGCCACCAGGCGGCCTTGATGTTGTTCTTCAGCTCGACGCCGAGCGGGCCGTAGTCCCAGAAGCCGGCCATGCCGCCGTAGATCTCGCTCGACGGGAAGACGAAGCCCCGCCGCTTGGCGAGGCTGGCGATGACGTCGAAGTTCGGCGCTGGCACGGCTGGTCGTCGGCTCCCGATGCGACTGATGTTGACCGATTGGGTCGAGTCTAGCGGAAGCTCGGCGTCCGGCTCAGCCGGTGGCCCGTTGTTGGCGTGGCGGCCTGAGCCGCGTCCTACAGGGCGTCGAGGGTCACCCGACGGCGGCGGCGGCGGCAGCGGCCTCGCGGGCGGCGACCTCGTCGAGGAAGTCGCGGGAGCGCAGCTCGCGCTCCAGCACCGCGGACACGGTGGCGTGGAGCAGCCGCTCGACCTCGCGATGGAGGGTCGGCGAGAGGCGCAGGCGCAGCACGCCGACGAGCGGCGAGCGCTGCAGGTGGCGCATGACCTTGAGGGCATCGGTCGAGATCGGTCGCGCGCCCGACGCCGCCTGCGCGCACTGGCTGCAGATCACGCCGCCGCCGACGGGCGAGTAGGCGTTGCCCTCGGGCTCGATCGCCGCGCCGCACTCCAGGCACGCGGTGAGCTCGGGACGGAAGCCCATGGCCCCGAGCAGGTGGAGCTCGAACCAGCGCGCGACCACCTCGCGAGTCACCTCGTCGGGCGGCGCGTCGAGGCCGGAGAGCGCCTGCGCCAGCAGGCGGAATGCCTCGTGAGAGTCCGCGGCGCCCTCGCAGAAGCGATCCGCCAGCTCGACCACGTACCAGGCTGCGGCGGTCGAGTGCAGGTCGTTGCGAAGGCCGAGATGCGGGTCCTCCAACGACGAGGAGGTGACCACGTCGAAGGTGCGCCCAACGGCCAGGACCAGCTGGACGTCGCTGAACGGCTCGAGCGCGCCACCGATCCGCGAGCGCGTCCGCCGAACGCCCTTGGCGATCACTCGCAGCTTGCCCAGGCGCGGCGTGAGAACGGTCAGGACCCGATCGGCCTCACCGAGATTCATCGAGCGCAGCACGATTGCCTCGGTCTTGTAGACGCGCGGGCGCGGGCTCATCGGTCCGGCGTGCTGAACTTGCTACATCCGAGTATCATGATACCCATGCGACCGAACCCGCCCCGGCCTCAGCTGCCATGACACGGCTGCTCGAGGAGGTCGGGTACCCTTCGGCGGTGGACATCAGGACCGAGTTTAGTCACATCCTGGCGGACATCGAGGCCGAGATGTCGAGGGTGCTCGACGAGCGCGACGGCCACGCCCGGCCGCTGTACGAGATGCTCGCCTACCACCTGGGGATCGACGGCTCCGACGGCCCGCGCGGCAAGCGCATCCGCCCGCTGCTCGGCGCACTGGCCTACCAGTCGCTGACAGGCGACTACAAGGCCGCGCTGCCCGGGGCAGCGGCGGTCGAGCTCGGCCACAACTTCAGCCTCGTCCACGACGACATCGAGGACGCCGACACCGAGCGGCGCCATCGGCCCACGCTGTGGGCGATCTGGGGCATCCCGCTCGCCATCAATGCCGGCGACGCACTCTTCGCGCTCTCACGCCTGGCGCTCTACCGCCTCCTGACCGATGGATTCAGCGACCGGCGCGTCCTGGAGCTGATGAAGGTCTACGACGAGACCTGCCTTGCGCTATGCGAGGGCCAGTACCTGGACATCACCTTCGAACGTCGCGCCGATGTGACCGTCGACGCCTACCTCGACATGATCGGCAAGAAGACGGCGGCGCTGCTCGGCGCCTCGGTGCGAGCCGGCGCGATCCTGGCCACCGACGACGACACGATCGCCGAGGCGTACTACCGCTTCGGGTACGCGCTCGGGATGGCCTTTCAGATAGCCGACGACGTGAAGGGCACGTTCTGGACCTCGACAGAGTCCGGCAAGGCCGAGGCCGGCGACGTGCGCAAGCGCAAGAAGACGCTGCCGCTGGTGTGGGCCCTCGAGCACGCGCCGGCCGCCGACCGGGAGCGGCTCAACGAGATCTACCACGACGGCGTGCGCCCCACGGATGGCCGCGGGCCGGCGGCGCCGGCAGCCGCGCTCCTCATGTCGGACGCCGAGGTCGCCGAGGTGCTCGAGATCCTCGAGCGCTGCGGCGCTCGCACCCACGCCTCCGCCGAGGCGGGGCGCTACCGGGACCTCTCCCTGGAGCTCCTCGAGGAGCTCCCCTGCCGTCCCGACGGCAAGCGCGAGCTCGCCATCCTGGTGCGCTCGGTGATCGTCGCCTAGAGAGGAGTGCGCCGATACATCGGCGCAGACCCGCCTGAGGCTTCCGTCGCGCGCGGTCCAGCCGATATTTCGGTGGGCGTCGGGCCAGAACGCGCCGCCAGGCCGTCGTCGTGAGAGATCTGAACCGAAATATCGGCGTACTCGGGGCCCTGGAGCCATGCCGCGCCGGATTTCGCCGATTCATCGGCTTGAGTGCCATCGCTTCGAAGCCGAGCCGCGCGGCCGCGACGTCCGGGCGTCCACCGCCACGCAATCGTGGAACGGCTCATTCGCGCGCCTCGCGGTCCCTCATCCCCGCCTCGCCGTTGCCGCCATCGCCGTTGCCCGGACTGCGCGGACGGATGGCCACGACCTTCGCGACGCGCCTCGGCTCGGAGGCCTCGACGCGGATGATGACGTCGTCGCGGAACGGGATCTCGGCGCCGGGCAGCGGGATGCGGCCGACGCGGTGGACGACGAAGCCGCCGACGGTGTCGTACGCGTCCTCGTCGTTTTCGTCGTCGTCCGACAGCTCGAAGAGATCGCGGAGATCGTCCATGCTGACGCGGCCGTCGAGCCGGTAGGCGAACTCGCCATCGGTCGAGACCTCCTCGACCATGGCCTCCTCGGTGTCGTACTCGTCCTGGATCTCGCCGACGATCTCCTCGACGACGTCCTCCATGGTGACGAGGCCCGCCGTGCCGCCGTACTCGTCGACCACGATGGCGATGTGGCGCTTTGCGACCTGCATCTCGTGCAGCAGGTCGTCGACGGGCTTCGACTCGGGGACGTAGACCGGGAGCCGGGCCAGCTTGTGCAGGTCGATCTCGTTGATGTCGGGGCCGTTGCCCTTCAGGTACGGCAGGAGGTCCTTGGCGTACAGGATGCCGACGATGTTGTCGAGGCTCTCGGTGAAGACCGGCAGCCGCGAGTGCCCCGCGGCGACGATCGTGTCGAGCACCTCGTCGATCGGGTCGTCGACGTTCACTGCGCGGATGCCGATGCGCGGGACCATCACCTCGTGGACCTGCTTGTTCCCGAGCTCGATGACCCCGGTGATCATCTCCTTCTCCTCCTCCTCGATGTCCCCTCGCTCGGAGCCCGTCTCGACGAGGATCTTGAGCTCCTCGGTCGACAGGTACCCGCCCTGCGGCTTCTCGGTCCCGCCCAGGAGCCGCACGAGGATCGCGCTGGTGCGCGACACAAGCCAGACGATCGGCGACAGGATGCCCTGGAGGAAGGCGATGGGGCGAGCCACGAAGAGCGCAAGCCGCTCGGGATAGTTCAACGCCATCGTCTTGGGCACCAGCTCGCCGATGACGATCGAGACAAGGGCGATGACGAGCGTGACGATCACGAAGGCGATCGTGTCGGCAGCGTTGTCGGTCAGCCCGACCGGGATACTGACGAGAAGGTCACCGAACGCGTCGGAAAACGCCGCGGCACCCGTCGCGCCGGCGAGAAAGCCGAGGAACGTGATGGCGATCTGGATGGTGGCCAGAAAGCGGCCCGGATCCTCCGTCAGCCGCTGGGCGGCCCGCGCTGCGCGGTTCCCGTCGTCGGCCAGCTGGCTCAGCCGGTGGCGCTTGACCGTGATGAGGGCGATCTCGCTGGCAGCGAAGAACCCGCCGACGAGGATGAGCGTGGCGACAACCAACAGGTCGATCATGCGACCGGGTTGCCGGTGGTACTACTGCCGTCTGGCATGGCCGAGCCGGTTCTGCCTCCCTACGGGTTCCGATCCGCCCCGGTGGGGACGGGCGCCTCCGCAGGCGCCTGGTCGCCGGCATCAGCCGGCGGATGGCCGCGTCGCTTCAGCTCGATCGGGCGGGCGGGCACGCCGACCACCTTCTTGCCGGGCGCCACGTCGCGGTTGACGACCGAGCCGGCACCGGTGGTGGCGCCGCGGCCGATGGTGACGGGGGCGACCATCATGGTGTCGACCCCGATGCTGGCACCGTCGCCGATGACGGTGCGGTGCTTGGCGACGCCGTCGAAGTTGGCCGTCACCGAGCCTGCCCCGATGTTCACGTTCTCGCCGATCTCGGCGTCGCCGAGGTAGCTGAAGTGATGCTGCTGGGTGCCCGACCCGAGGCGGCTCTTCTTGACCTCGGCGAAGTTGCCGATGCGACAACGCGCGCCGATCTCGGAGCCTGGCCGCAGGTGCGCGAACGGGCCGATCTCGACGTCCTCGGCCACCGTCGCCTCTTCGACCACGCTGGCCCACACCCGGGTGCGCGGGCCGATGCGGCTGTCGCGCACGTGCGTGTTGGGGCCGATGACCGCGTCCTGGGCGATGACGGTCGCGCCCTCCAGGATCGACCACGGCTCGATGCGTGCGTCCTGGCCGATCTCGACCCTGGCGTCGATGCGCGTCGTGGCCGGATCGACGATGGTGACCCCGTTGCGCAGGTGGCCCTCCACGATGCGCCGGCGCATCCGCTCCTCGGCCACGCTGAGCGCCAGGCGGTCGTTGATCCCGATCGCGTCGGCAGCGTCCGTCACCTCCACGACGCGCACCGCGCGCCCGTCGGCGAGGGCAAGGGCCACGAGATCGGTCAGATACTGCTCACCCGACGCCGAGGCGATGACGCGCCCGAGCGCGGTGCGCAGCCAGGGTCCGTCGAAGGCGTAGGTGCCGACGTTGATCTCGCCGACGGCCAGGGTGGCTTCGTCCGCATCGGCCTCTTCCACGATGGCGGTTGCTCCGCCGTCAGCGCCGCGCACGACGCGTCCGTAGCCGGTCGCATCGGGCGGGTGTGCCGTGACGAGGACGATGGCGGCGCCCGCCGCCTCGCGATCGCGCGCAATGGCGGAGAAGAGGTCGGCCGGCTGGAGGGGGGCGTCGCCCATGGTGACGAGGATCGTTTCGGCGTCGGCATCGACCGCCTCGAGGCCGACGCGAACGGCATCGGCCGTTCCCAGCTGCGGCTCCTGGCGCGCCGTGGCCGCACGTTCGGCGACCGCGCGCTCGACCGCATCGGCACCGTGGCCGGTGACGACCACCGCCCGAGCCACGCCGGCGCCAGCCAGCGCGTCGAGGACGTGGTGGATGAGCGGGCGACCTGCGAGCGGATGCAGCACCTTGGGGATGCGGGAACGCATGCGGGTCCCCTGGCCGGCGGCCAGGACGATGGCCGCGGGGCGGGTCAGTCGTGCAGACACGTTCGCCGATGGTACGGGCGGCCGAATCGGAGCGTCAACCGGGCCTCACGATGGCGACGGCCTCGATCTCGATCCGTCCCCCCTTCGGCAGGTCCCGAACGGCGAAGGCGCTGCGCGCCGGATGTGGCTGGGGCACGACCCGGCTGTACACCTCGTTCAGGGCCGGCCAGTCGCCGATGTCGGCCAGGAAGACCGTGACCTTGACCAGCCGATCGAGCCCGCTGCCGGCCGCTTCCAGGATGGCAGCCAGGTTGGCGAGCGCCTGCTCGGCCTGGCCGGCGACGTCGGCCGCGGCGAACTCGCCGGTGGCAGGGTCCACGCCCAGCTGCCCGGCGGTGAAGACGAGCTCGCCGGCCCGGATCGCCTGGCTGTACGCGCCGACCGCCGCCGGCGCGCCATCGGTGCTGATCACGTCGCGCTCGGTCATGCTTGCTCCTCATCCTCCTCGCTGATGCGCTCGATGCTAGCGGCTGCGTCGCGGGTCCGCGTCAGCGTGGCGCGGATGCCGACCTCGACGAGCCGCGCGACGATGGCGGCTGCGCGCTGGGGATCGTCGCCGAGCGCGAAGACGGTCGGCCCCGACCCGGTGAGGCGTGGCTCGCCCCCGGCGCGGCGGACGAGCGCGAACAGGTCGTCGAGCTCGGGGCGCAACCGCAATGCGGGTGCCAGCAGGTCGTTCGCCGCGGTCCCCCACTCGTCGGGACGCAGCTCGGCGAAGACGGCGGCGGTCGACAGGCCGTAGGGCGGGTGGGCGAGCACCACGTACGCCGGCTCCGCCGGCAGCGGCTCGATCCGCTCCCCCACTCCCGTGACCCGCGCGGCGGGGACGCAGGCCGCGAAGAAGGGCACGTCGGCGCCGATGGCGGCCAGACCCGCCAGGTCGGCCTCGTCGGCCGCACGCTCGGGGAGGCCTCGCCACTCGCGGCCGAGGCGCCGTGCCGCGGCCGCGTCGGAGGAGCCGCCCCCGAGGCCGGCGGCCACCGGGATCCGCTTCTCGAGCGTCAGGCACGCAACGGACGGCTCCTCGCCGAGCCCGGACACGAGGCCGCGCCAGGCGAGGTTCGACTCATCGAGCGGCAGGTCCGTGCCGCTCTCGCCCTCCACGCGCAGGCCGCTGCAGCCGGGCAGCAGGAGCATCCGGTCGGCGAGCTCCAGCAGGACCATGCGGCTGTCGAGCAGGTGGTAGCCGTCCTCGCGGCGACCCGTCACGGACAGCGTGAGGTTGAGCTTGGCCGGCGCCTGGAGGCGCAGCGCACCGCTCACAGCAGCGGACCCAGGTGCCCGGCGAGGCAGGCCCATTCGTCGACGCTCAGCGTCTGGGGCCGGCGGTCGGGGTCGACGCCACACGACGCCAGTGCTTCCTCCACGACGGTGCGATCGACCGGCAGCTCGCGCGACAGGCCGTTGTGCACCTGCTTGCGCCGCTGGCGGAAGCCGGCCTGCACGACGCGGTAGAACGGCTCGCGCGCCGGTCCCACGTCGACTGCCGGCCGCTCGCGGCGGCGCAGGCGAAGCACCGCCGAGTCGACGGCCGGCGCGGGCTCGAAGGCTGCGGCCGGTACGCGCGCCACGACCTCGGCGGTGGCCACGTTCTGGGCGAAGACCGACAGGTAGCTCATGGCCCCCGGCGGGGCGGCGACGCGCTCGGCCACCTCGAGCTGCACGAGCAGCACGGTCAGCTCCGGCGGCCGATCTCCCTCGAGGAACGCGTGGAGCAGCGGGCTGGTGATGTGGTACGGGATGTTGGCGACCACCTTGATCGCCTCGCCGGGGAAGAGCTCACCCGGCCGGATGCTGAGCGCGTCGGCCTCGGTCAGCTCGAAGCGATCGACACCGTACAGCTCGCGGCGCAGGTACTCGGCCAGCCGCGGGTCGAGCTCGATGGCGTGGACCGCTGCGCCGGCGGCCAGCAGCCGCCGGGTCAGGACGCCGAGGCCGGGACCGATCTCGACCACCCGATCGCCGGACGCCAGGTCGGCGGCCGCCACGATGGCGTCCAGCGCGTCGGGATCGGTCAGGAAGTTCTGCGACAGGCTCTTGCGCGGCCGGAGCCGCTCGGCGCCCATCAGGCGGCGCAGCTGGCCCGGGGTGGGCGGCGTGAGCCGATCGGGCGCCAGCGGGTCGCTCACGCGCCGAGCCACGGAAGCGCCAGGTTCGGGATCGCCTCCAGCGCGGCATCGGCGCGGTCGCCGGCGGCGAAGCGGTACCCCGCCGCGGCGCGGTTCATGGCCAGTTGGTCGAGGAACAGATCCGTCGTCCGAACTGGAAGCGCCAGGACATAGGCTGTGTGTCGATCTGTGAGTGCTGCGCGAAGCGCCCGGTTGGCCGCGACCCCGCCGCCGAGTGCCACCGCCGCCACCCCGTGGTCGCG
>CAYVCE010000081.1:0-4664 GCA_964449915.1 uncultured Steroidobacteraceae bacterium
TCGGCGACACTGGCGACCACGCTCGGCGGCCTCGTGGCGCTGGCCGTGCTGCGCTTCCGGTTCCGGGGACGCGGGCTCCTGCTCGCCATGGCCGGTCTGCCGCTGGTCGTGCCGTTCGTCGTCATGGGCGTCGCGTTCTTCCTGCTCTTCGTGCTCGTCGACGTGCCGCGCTCACTGCTGACGGTCGCCATCGGTCACTCCGTCATCGCCATTCCGTACGCGACGCTCATCCTCATCGCCCGGCTGTCGGGGCTCGACCCGGCCCTGGAAGATGCGGCGATGGACCTGGGGGCGACCTACCGCGCCACGCTGCGACGGGTGGTGCTGCCCCTCATGGCGCCGACGCTGCTGTCCGCGTGGCTCACGTGCTTCATCGTCAGCTTCGACGAGATCGCCCTCGCCGTGTTCCTGGTCGGCGGCGACCCGACGTTCCCCGTGTTCCTCTACGGCCAGCTGCGCTTCGCCCAGCGGCTGCCGGTGCTGATCGCGATGGCCGTGCTGCTCATGATCGGCACGGTGGCGCTGACCCTGGCCGCAATCCGGCTGCGCGGCAGGGAGACCTGACCGGCGGCGTCAACCGCCTCTCCGGCGCGGCGGCGAGGCCTGGCCATTCACGCTGCGGAGCTCATCCGCGGCCCACTTCTCGAGTGCCTCGGGCAAGCGACGGCTAGCGGCGGTGGTCGTGCGCGGCGTCGACCTTGGCGAGCTCGTGAATGCCGCGCAGGCGCCAGCCGAGCACGAGCAGGAATGCGCCGAAGGCGATCGCGAAGCCACCGATGAGCCACACGAGGGCCAGCGCCCCCGCCCTGGGGAAGAGGACGAGCACGACGCCGTACAGGATCGACGCGATGCCGGCCAGGCCGAGCCAGAACTCGCCCTGGATCTGCTCGCGCAGCCGGACGGCGGCCACGATCTCGAAGACGCCGGTCACGATCGCCCAGGCGGCGATGAGGTACACGAGCACCTCGGCGGCGAAGACCGGGAAGACGAGCGCCAGGATGCCCGCCGCGATGCCGGCGATGCCCTCCAGGACGGCCAGCCACCAGCTCCGATCCCTGCCTCGGCTCCTGATGCCCTCCCACAGCCCGGTGACGCCGTCGATGAGCGCCCACGCTGCGAAGAGTCCCACCAGCACGCCGATGCCGAGCGGCGGCGCCAGGAAGGCCAGGACGCCGAACGCGATGGCCAGGATGCCGCGCAGGATGAAGGTCCACCACCAGCGCGCCAGCTCGACCGTCCCGGACACCCCGTAGGTCATGGCCGCCCGCTCAGCTCGCGCGACGGGCCTGCGGATGCGTGGCGGCCACCGCGTCGAGGAGCCGCTTCGATGCGGCCGCGACCTCGGCCACCGCCGCGTCGAAGGCGTGCTCGTTGGCCGTGGATGGCTTGCGATAGCCGCTCACCTTGCGGACGTACTGAAGGGCGGCGGCGGTGATCTCGTCGTCGGGCGCCGGCTCGGCGCCGGTGCGCAGGGTCTTGATGCTTCGGCACATGGACGCAGGATACCCCTACGCGCCAACCAGCTCCTCGAGCGAGTCGACGATCCGGTCGGCAGCGGAGACGTCGGTCTCGGCGAACTGGGGGACGGCGATGCAGGCCAGCCCAGCCGCCTTGGCGGCCGCCACGCCGGAGGCCGAATCCTCGAGCGCCAGCGCCTCGGACGGCGCGACGCCGAGGTCGGCGCAGGCGCGCAGGTAGATGTCCGGCGCCGGCTTGGCATGCTCGACGTCGGACGAGGTGACGACGGCGTCGAACGTATCGATCAGGCCGGCGGTGGCCAGTGCGTCATCGACCAGGAAGCGGGGCGAGTTCGACGCCAGCCCGAGCCGCACGCCGTCCATGGCCCGCAGCCGCTCGATCAGCTCGAGCGCGCCGGGGCGGGCGTCCACCCGCCGGCGCACGCGCTCGTGCATGAGGGCCACCATCTCGTCGACCAGCGCCGCGCCCTCGGCCGCCGGGCGGCCGAGCCGATCGGCGAAGTGGCGTGCCGTGATCTCGAAGCTGGTGCCGATGACCGCCATCTTGTCGTCCCACGTGAACTCGGCGCCGTGGCGACCGAAGAGCTCGACCTCGGCCTCGTGCCACAGCGTCTCGGTATCGAGCAGCAGGCCGTCCATGTCGAAGATGACGGCCCGATAGCGGCCGGTCAGTGGCACCGGTTCAGTACGGGGACGCGAAGAAGGAGCCGCCGGCGGCAATCGTGCGCAGCAGGGGCGTGACGCGGTAGCGGCCGTCCGGCACGCTGTCATGCAGCGCGTCGAGACTGTGGACCACCGAGGCCAGGCCGATGCGCTCGCCCCATGCCAGCGGGCCCTCCGGCCAGTTCGTGCCGAGGCGCATGGCCGTGTCGATCGCATCGGGTGTCGCGACCCCGTCGGCGACCGCAGACGCGGCCTCGTTGACGATGGCGGCCAGGACGCGCGCCTCGAGCTGTGCGGCGGTCAGCTGCGGGAGGCGGCTGGAACGGAGGAGCGCCGGCCAGGGGGCGCCGCGCGTGCCGTCCGCGCCGTAGTCGTAGTAGCCGGCGCTCGTCTTGCGACCGAGCCGGCCGGCATCGACCACGCTGCGCTGGACCTGAGCGGGCCGGTACCGCGCGTCGCCGTAGAAGCCCTCGAAGATGGCGAGCCCGGCGGCCAGGTTGACGTCGGTGCCGACCACGTCGGCGAGCTCGAACGGCCCGAGGCGGAAGCCGATCCCGCGCATCGCATCGTCGATGGCGGCGACCCGGGCCAATCCCCCCTCGAAGATGCGGTACGCCTCGAGGTAGTAGGCACGCTGCACACGGTTCACGATGAAGCCAGGCGTGTCGGCGGCGACGACCGGGGTCTTGCCCATCTGGCGCGCCAGGAGGGCGACGATGTCGGTGACCTCCGGCGCCGTCATTGGTCCGGCCACGACCTCGACCAGCGCCATGAGCGGCACCGGGTTGAAGAAGTGCATCCCGAGCGCGCGCTGCGGGCGCCCGGTGTCGGCGGCAATGCGCGCCACCGACAGCGAGCTCGTATTGGTGGCCAGGATCGTCGCGTCGGCGGCCACGGCGTCGAGCCGGCGAAACACGTCACGCTTGAGGTCGAGATCCTCGGGGATGGCCTCGATGACGAGGTCGGCGACGCCGAGGCCCTCGACCGTCCGGATCGGCCGAACGCGCGCCATCGCCGCGACCGCGTCGGCGTCCGAGAGCTGCTCCTTCTCGACCTTGCGGGCCAGGAATCCGCCGATCCGCTCCAGCGCGCGGTCGGTCGCGCCATCCAGCGGGTCGTGCACGAGCACCTCGAGGCCGGCCTCGGCCGCCACCTGGGCAATGCCGGCTCCCATCGTCCCCGCGCCGAGGACGCCGACGGTGGAGATCTCCTTCATCGTCCCCGGAACACGGGATCCCGCTTCTCCCCGAAGGCGGCCACGCCCTCGGCATGATCCTCGGTGCGCCCGGCGAGCTCCTGCAGGCCGGCCTCCGCCGCAAGGCTGTCGGCCAAGCTCGCGTCCTCCGCCGCGTTCACGAGCCGCTTGGTGAGGCCGATCCCGCGCGTCGGCCCGTCTGCCAGGCGTCGAGCGAGGTGACGGGTGGCTTCGGCCAGCTGTTCGGCCGGCACGACCGCCGCCACGAGGCCCGCGGCGTGCGCGTCGCCAACGCTCAGCTGGCGCTCGCCGAGCAGGATCTCGAGCGCGCGGTGCCTGCCCAGCGCACGCACCAGGGTTCGCGTCAGCCCCGAGTCGGGCACCAGCCCGATGCGGTGGAAGGCGGGCACGAATCGGGCATCCGCTGCCGCCACGACAAGGTCGGCGGCGAGGGCCAGGCTCATCCCCGCCCCCGCCGCGACGCCGTTGACGGATGCGACCACCGGCTTCGGCAGGCCGCGGATGGCCTCGATGAGCGGGTTGTACTCGGTACCGATCACTCGTCGGAACTCGCGCTCGGCACTCCCGCCACGCAGGTCGGCCCCGGCGCAGAAGCCACGGCCGGCGCCGGTGATCACGACCGCGCGGGTACCGTCGTCGCGGCGCGCCGCCGTCAGCGCCGCGAGCAGCTCGCGACGCATCGTCGCGTTGAGCGCGTTCAGCGACTCGGGGCGGTTCAGGGTGATGGTGGCGACGCCGTCGGCCAGCTCGTGGACGAGCGTGTCGTACGACGGGGCGGGCGGGTCAGGCATCGGCGCCGATTGTACCGATGCGGCAGACGCGAGCACGCCCGCCGCACGTGTGCGCCGGGCGTGCTCTGGCTACCTGCTCAGGCGGTGGGTCAGACGGCGCGGCTGCCGCCCCGCTTGGTGACCATGTTCCAAACGAAGACAACGATGATCGCGCCGACGATGGCCGCGATGATGGTGGGGATGTTGATCCCCGTGGTCCAGTCGGTCTGGTTCGTCAGCAAGCCGAACAGGTACCCGCCGAGAAGGGCGCCGACGATGCCAGCGACGAGGCCGCCGATGACGCCGTACCCCTCGTCTCCGGGGACGACCTTGCTCGCGACCCAGCCAGCGATGGCGCCGACCACGATCCAGGCGATGATGCTCATAGAAGTTCTTCTCCCTCGTTCCGCTACTCGGGCACGGTGTGCCGTACCGACGGCCTCCCCTTGCAGGTTTCGTACCGAAACGAGGCGGGCGGTGGTCGTGCTCAGCGCGCGAGGGTGTAGAAGCTGCCGACATCGGCCATGCCGGCTTCCG
>CAYVCE010000082.1:0-8985 GCA_964449915.1 uncultured Steroidobacteraceae bacterium
TCGCCACCGACGGGACCCGCGCTCACCTGGCGGATGGCGGAGTCGAGGTCAAGGCCGTCTCCGACCTGACCGACGCGCCCGAGATCCTCGGCGGCCGGGTCAAGACGCTGCATCCCAAGATCTTCGCCGGCCTGCTGGCGCGTCGCGACCAGCCGGACCACCTCGCACAGCTGGCCGAGCACGGCATCGAGCAGATCGACGTGGTGGTGGTCAACCTCTATCCGTTCGGCGAGACGGTGATCCAGAGCGACACGACCCTGGACCAGGCGCTGGAGAAGATCGACATCGGCGGCGTGGCCCTCCTGCGAGCCGCGGCCAAGAACTTCCCCGGTGTGGCGGCCGTCTCGGACCCGACCCAGTACGCATCGGTCATGCGCGACATCAAGTCGCAGGGGACGGTCAGCCCCGAGACCCGCCAGAAGCTGGCCGCGGAGGCGTTCGCGCTGACCGCGGCCTACGATGCCCATATCGCCAGCTACCTCAACGCGCAGTCCGGCACGCTGTTCCCCAGCCGGCTGACGCTGGTCGTCGAGAAGAAGGCGGACCTGCGCTACGGCGAGAACCCGCACCAGCTCGGCGCCTTCTACACCGATCCGGCGCACGCCGGCGGCAGCATCAGCAGCGCGCACCAGATCGCCGGCAAGGACCTCAGCTTCAACAACCTGCTCGACCTCGACGCGGCGTGGACGATCGCCAGCGACTTCAAGACTCCGTGCGTGGCCATCGTCAAGCACGGCAACCCGTGCGGCCTGGCGAGCGTGGTCGACCTGGCCGAGGCCTTCCGGCTGGCGCTCGAGGGCGACAGCGTCAGCGCCTACGGCGGGATCATCGGCGCCAATCGGACCATCGACGAGGCGGCCGCGCGAGCCATCCGGCCGGGCTTCTTCGAGGCGATCGTGGCGCCCGGCTACACGCCCGAGGCGCTCGAGATCCTGCGCACCAAGCGCGGCTTCGAGATCGTCGAGGTGCCGCCGGCCGAGACCGATGACGACGAGCTCGGCATCGGCAAATTCGACTTCAAGCGCATCGGGGGCGGGGTGCTGGTGCAGACCATCGACAACCTCGAGGAGGACCGCGACAAGCTCCAGCCGGTCACCCAGCGCCGCCCGACCCTCGAGGAGCTGACCGACCTGCTGTTCGCCTGGCGCGCGGTGCGCCACGTGAAGTCGAATGCCATCGTGCTGGCCAAGAAGCACGCCATGGTCGGCATGGGCGCCGGCCAGCCGTCACGGGTGGTGAGCGTCGAGGTGGCGCTGCGCAAGGCCGGCGAGCGCGCCCCGCTGTCGGTCATGGCGTCCGACGCCTATTTCCCATTCCCCGACGGGATCCAGATCGCGGCCCAGGCCGGGGTGACGGCCATCATCCAGCCGGGCGGCAGCATCCGCGACGAGATGGCCATCGAGGTCGCCGACCGCCACCACATGGCCATGGTCTTCACGGGCCGGCGTCACTTCCGCCACTAGGCCGTCCCGCCGTATTTCACCCGCCGAAAGGTCCGGGGCGGCGATGCCGGAACCGGCCCGGAACTTGCACAGTATCCAGGCGGACGAACAGGGTGCGTTGCACCAGGTTCGTGGTTTCCGCGCGCAACATTGGCCGGCCTCCGGACATTGCTCCCGCGGGACGATGCCAGCAAGGGAGTCCCGGTCATGATCACCACACGCATACACGGAACGAGGCTGCTGCTCTCGGCCGCCCTCGCTTCCGCCCTCGCCTTCAGCATGCTCGCCGCCGTCGGAACGGTCCTGGCGGGAGGTCCCACAACGGTCGGGCTCGGGACTGCCGGCAACTTCGCCGTCCTGGCGGGTACTCCGAGCATCTCGAACGTTGAGGCCTCCATCATCAACGGAAACGTGGGAATCCATCCCGCGGCCTCGGTCACCGGGTTCCCGCCCGGGATCATCAACGGCACGACCCACACGGCCGACGGGGTCGCGCTGACGGCCAAGAACGACCTCGTCACCGCCTACAACGATGCGGCAGGCCGGCCGGTCACTACGAACCACACCGCGCTCGGCGGGCTGACCCTCGTCGGCGGGGTCTACAACTCCGGCTCGGCGATCCTCGATCTGACCGGCACGCTCACGCTCGACGGCCAGAACGATCCCAGTTCGGTCTGGATCTTCCAGGCCACGTCCAGCCTCGTGACCGCATCGACGAGCTCCGTCTCCCTCATTAACGGCGCCAACCCCTGCAACGTCTTCTGGCAGGTGACCAGCTCGGCGACGCTCGGATCGGGCTCGACCTTCGTTGGGACCATCATGGCCCTGACCTCCATCACCATGGCCGATGGCGTGACCGTGACCGGCCGCGCGCTGGCCAGCACCGGCAACGTGACCCTGATCAGGGACACCATCACGTCGACGATGTGCGCCACGACAACCACGACCGGTGGATCACCGGTCAGCCAGATCCCGAATGCGGCGGCCACCTTCGACGGCGAGCCCGTTGCCGCGGGGTATCTCACGATCGCCTTCGGCGTGATCGCGATGCTGTCCGCGTTCATGATCGTGGCCGTCAAGCGATCGAGGGTTCGCGGCTAGGGCCCAGCCGACCTACACTCGGAGCCGATGGATAAGCTGATCATCGCCGATGCGGTCCGCGCCACCGAGGCGGGCGCCATCGCCGCCGCGCGCCTCATGGGCCGCGGGGACCGCAACGGCGCCGATCAGGCGGCGGTCACCGCCATGCGCAAGGCGATGGACGACGCCGACATCAGCGGCACCATCGTCATCGGTGAGGGAGAGCGCGACGATGCGCCGATGCTCTACATCGGCGAGCAGGTCGGTAACCCGGATGCGGCGGTGCAGGTCGACATCGCGGTCGACCCGCTGGAGGGCACGAACCTCGTCGCCACCGGCGAGCCGAACGCGACCGCCGTCCTGGCGGCGGCCGAGCCGGGCGGGCTGATGCACGCCCCCGACACGTACCTCGAGAAGCTGATCGTGGGGCCGATGGTCACCGGCCACGTCAGCATCAACGACCCGGTGGCGACCACCCTGGCGACCATCGCCTCGCGGCTCGGCCGCAAGGTGTCGGACATCACGGTCGTGATCCTGGAGCGGCCGCGGCACGAGCGGCTCATCGCCGAGGTGCGTGCGGCGGGCGCCCGGATCAAGCTCATCGGCGACGGGGACCTGACCGCCGCCATCAGCGTCGCGGTGTCGGGCACCGGCGTGCACGCCGTCATGGGCATCGGCGGCGCGCCGGAGGGCGTGCTCTCCGCGGCCGCCCTCAAGTGCCTGGGCGGCGAGATCCAGGCCAAGTTCAAGTGGCGCTCGGACGATGAGCGCGAGCGGGCGCGGAAGATGGGCGTCGACGTGGACAACGCCGAGCGCGTCTACTTCACGAACGACCTCGCCTCGGGCTCGAACGTCGTCTTCTGCGCCACCGGCGTGACCGATGGCGAGCTCCTGCGCGGCGTCCGCTTCTTCGGCGGCGGCGCGCGCACCCACTCGCTGATGATGAGCTACGCCGGCGGCCTCGTGCGCTTCATCGACACCGTCCACATGTGGGACCCCGGCAACCCGCCCAAAGTCCGGCTCTAGGCCCCGCGGGCTGCCGGGTTCTTCGCGCCGATAAATCGGCGATTCCGGGCCTCACGGTCTTGCCTGGCCGGCTGGGACCGATAAATCAGTCGCGTTCGAGCCTGAGCCCTGCCCGGCGCGCCCGTCGTGCGAACCCTGAGCCGATATATCGGTCTAGCCCTGCCCAGACCCGGGTCTGGGCTCGATTGAGCCGAAATATCGCTGCCGGCTGTTCGGCTCGATGCTGCCCCCGACCATCAGTCGACTTGACGCGCGAGTCACAGTAGCAGCAGACCTTCAACCTCTTGCCTGCTCGAGAGATCGATGGACCACGGCAACCACCAATCCCACGCAGACCACGCAGACCACGCCAGCCACAACAAGCACGCCGGTCACGACCCCGATGCGTTTCGGCGCCAGTTCTGGATCGTCCTGGCCCTGACGATCCCCGTCGTCATCTGGAGCCACGAGGTCCAGATGTGGCTCGGCTACACAGCCCCGACTTTCCCGGGCTCGGACTGGATCCCACCGGTGCTCGGCACGGTCATCTTCGTGTACGGCGGCAAGGTGTTCCTCGAAGGTGCCCGGACCGAGCTGGGCGACCGCCAACCCGGGATGATGACCCTGATCTCCCTGGCGATCGTGGTCGCCTTCATCGCCTCCTGGGCGGCGACCCTGGGCCTGTTCGAGGTCGACGTGTGGTGGGAGCTGGCCACGCTGATCACCGTCATGAGCCTGGGGCACTGGATCGAGATGCGCTCCATCATGCAGGCCCAGGGCGCCCTTGAGGCGCTTGCCGAGCTGCTTCCGGACACGGCTGAGCGAGTCACGACCGGGGGCGAGCTCGAGACGGTGCCGCTATCCGAGCTCCGGGAAAACGACGTGGTGCTGGTCCGCCCGGGCACCCGGGTGCCGGCTGACGGCGAGGTGGCCGAGGGCATGGCCGACGTCGACGAGTCGATGATCACCGGCGAGTCACGCCCGGTGACGAAGGAGCCCCGCGACAGGGTCGTGGCCGGGACGGTCGCCGCTGGCGGCAGCCTGCGCATTCGAGTGACCGCGGTCGGCGAGCAGACCGCCCTGTCCGGGATTATGAGGCTGGTGGCGGAGGCCCAGGCCTCCCAATCCCGAGCGCAGATCCTGGCGGATCGAGCCGCCGCCCTCCTCTTCTACGTGGCCCTGGTCGCCGGCGTCATCACGCTGGCGGTGTGGACAATCGCCGGCGAGCCGGAGGAGGCACTCATCCGAACCGCCACGGTGCTCGTCATCGCCTGCCCCCACGCGCTGGGCCTGGCCATCCCGCTGGTCGTGGCCATCAGCACCACCCTCGGCGCCAGGAACGGGCTCCTCGTGAAGGACCGCCTGGCCCTTGAGCGGGCCAAGGACCTGCAGGTGATCATCTTCGACAAGACCGGAACCCTGACGCGTGGCGAGCCGGCGCTGGCCGCCGGGGCCACGGCGGCCGGCACCCACGAGAGCCGGCTGCTGGCGATCGCCGCCGCCGTCGAGGCGGACTCCGAGCATCCGCTGGCGCGGGCCGTGGTACGCGGCGCCGGTGCCCGTGGCGTCGCTCCTGCTCCGGTCACCGACTTCGAGGCTTTCCCGGGGCGCGGCGCGCAGGCCACGGTGGATGGACGCCGGATCCAGGTGGGCGGACCGCGCCTGCTGGGGGACACGGGGGCCCAGGTCCCGGCCGAGATCGCGAGCCAGGCTGACGGCTGGAGCGCCGAAGGCCGCACGGTGCTCTACGTGATCGACGGGACCGGTGTCCTCGGAGCCGTGGCCGTGGAGGACGAGATCCGCCCCGAGTCGGTCGAGGCGGTGAACCGCCTGCACGCGATGGGGCTGCGGGTGGCGATGATCACCGGCGACGCCCAGGCGGTCGCCGACTCCGTCGCCCGGCGCATCGGGATCGACGAGGTGGCAGCCCAGGTCCTGCCGGCCGACAAGGCCGATGCGGTCAAGCGCTTCCAGGCGGGCGGCGTCCGTGTCGCGATGGTCGGTGATGGCGTCAACGACGCCCCCGCGCTCGCCCAGGCGGACGTGGGCATCGCGATCGGCGCCGGCACCGACGTGGCCGTCGAGTCCGCGGGGATCGTGCTCGTCCGCGACGACCCGCGCGACGTGGCCGGCGCCATCGAGCTGAGCCGAGCCACCTATCGGAAGATGATCCAGAACCTCGTGTGGGCCACCGGCTACAACGCCCTGGCCATCCCGGTGGCCGCAGGCGTCTTCGCCCCGTGGGGCTTCATCTTGCCCATGAGCATCGGTGCGCTGGTGATGAGTATCTCGACGATCGTGGTCGCCTTGAATGCTCAGCTCCTGCGTCGGCTAGAGCTTCGACCGGATGAAGGGGCGGCTCACCCGACGACGGAGCCGCAACCGGTCTGAGCAAGCGAGCGGCACATGCTGGAGCCGCGTTGCAGGTACCGACCGAGAGTGTCAGACGACCTCAGGACCGCTCGCTCAGCGCGGTCACCAGCCACTCGCGCTCGGGCACGCCCGACAACCCACGCGAGGTCCGGTACAACCGACAGCGCGGCGTGTAGTCCCCGGAGTCGCTGTAGCTGGGATCCACGTCCCGTCCGTCGATGCGAATGGTGGGAGAGCCCGGGAAGCGCACCCACGCCGCAACCGCCGGATCGGTGGCATCCACGTCATGTACCGGAGTACCAGGAGCGCCCGCGGCGACCACCTCGACCAGCATTTCCCTCGCCTCGTGGTAGTGGGGACACCCGTTTGACCACAGCACCTCAACACGGTGCTTCCTGGTTGCGCGATCGGCAGTGCTCTCCAGAGCGGCGAGGCGTCCCTCCATGCCGTCGAGTCGGCGGTGAACCGATGCCGCCGCGTCCTGGTCGAGCGCGCTCTGCCTCGCGACTCCCGCTGCGGGCGCCGGCCCTTCCTCGGCGTCGTGCGGCTTGAAGCGGCGGTCGACGGTCCCCTCGAGGCCTTTCCGAATCGGAGTCAAGCCACCCGCGAGGATCAGGGCCGTGATCACGATGGCTGCGTCGGAGGTGTTGCCCGTCAGGGCCACGAAGAGGCGCTGGAAGAAGGTGATGGATGCGGTATACAGGCCTCCGAGGATGGCGACGAGCACGACATACACGAGCGTGCGGTTGATGATGAGATCGATGTCATACAACCGGTGCTTCAGCACCGCAATGGCGACCGTCACGGGCAGTGCGGCCAGCGCCACGGCCCCCACAACCCAGCCGAGCAGCATCAGCGGTTCGAACGGAATGGCGGCCAGCGCCAAGGCCGTGACCATGGCCGTGGCTGCGTACGCGAACCACTTGAGCTGCAGACGCGTATCTGGCCCGGCATCCCGGTAGCGGACGACCATGGACGCGGCCGCCACGACGAGCGCTACCGGGAAGAGGACATCACCCGCATCGGCCAGCAGGGTCAGGACGCTGCCGGCCGGCGAGAAGCCGAACGGGTTCGCGATCGGCACCCCGAGTGCCAGGTCCCCGGGCCGGAAGGCATACCCCACCGCGACGGCCGCGGCGGCGATCGCGATGGCCACCACCACCGGCCGCCAGCGAGGACCGGGGGGCGCGCCGGTCGGGAAGAGCAACAGGAGGAATGCCCCCGCCAGCGCCAGCGCCGGGACGAACACCCACGAGGCCAGCCAGGCTGCGAAGTCGGCACCGGGCAAAGAGTCGCCAGAGGCGCGGCCGTACATGCCATAGGCGCCGGCCAATGCCACCACCGCCACGGATACGCCGGCGGCCAACAACAGCCAACCGATCACGTTGCGCGGCCTGCGCGCCGCGATGAACGCGCCGGCCGTCGGGTACACGACGCTCATGACGCCCAGGACGCCGACCGTGAACAGCAACTGCCGACGATCCGCCGCCACGCCGATGCCCAGCGCCAGTCCGGCCACACCGAGCGCCAGGGTGGCCCCGCAGATGGACCAGGCGATCAAGGTTGCAGCTCGCTGCCGCATGGCGCGTGCCCTTCCAGCAACGTCAGTCCCGGTCGAGGGTAGTCGGCCGGCGAGCCAGATGCCAGCCAACCAGGACGTTCGCAATCACCGATCATGCGGATCAGGCTCGCAGGGACTCCACCTCGTATGCCGTCACCTTGGAGTCCGCGGAGACCAGGATCAGCCCCTCGATTTGCGCCTGAGCAACCAGCATCCGATCGAACGGATCGCGGTGGTGAGGCGGAAGGGCGCCGGCTCGAATGGCGTGGGCGAACGTGATCGGGAGCTCGGTCACCTCCTGTCGGTGCCGCGGCTCCGTCAACCACTCCTCTGCAGGACTCGGCAGTCGAAGCCGGCCGGCGGCGTGCTTCGTGGCGATCTCCCACGCGCTGACCGCCGATACGTTCAGCTCCGTCGCCGGATCCTCGAGAATCGTGCGTACCTCATTCCGCAGACGCTCCGGCTCGCCCCACATCCAGAGCCAGACGTGCGTGTCGAGCAGGACCCTCATCGTTCCCACTCGTCGAGCCACTCATCCGGCATCGGTTCGTCGAAGTCCGGCGCGATCCAGATCTGGCCCCGCTCCAGCCCGAGCTCGCGCTTCGGCGGCGGAAGCGCCGGAACCAGGCGCGCGATCGGTCGTCCAGCTCGCGCGATGGTGACTTCGCCGCCACGCTCCACCTCGGCCAGCAGCCGCGACAGATGGGTCTTGGCCTCGTGAACGTTCACCGTCTTCTGGCCCACCCGGCAACCTTAGTCTAGTCCATATGACTAAGTCAAGAGAAGAGTCGTGCCCGCGCCTGCGCCGATATATCGGCGATTCCGGGCCTCACGGGCTTGCCGGGCTGGATTGGACCGATAGATCGGTCGTGGTCGAGCCTGAGCCCTGCCCCGGCGCGACCTTCGCGCAAACCATCAACCGATAGATCGGTCTAACCCGGCCTGGCATCACCTCGAGGCTGAGGCGCCGAAGGAACCGTTGGACCCGGTCAGCTCAGGCTGGCTGGCCCCGAGGGGTCGGACCAGTCGGGGCCGCCGACGCGGAGCACCTCCTGATTGGCGACGGTGGCGAGCAGGTCGGCGACGGAGACCTCGACCCGCAGGTCGGAGCAGTTGCGCCAGGGGCGCAGCGCGGGATCCAGCTCGGCGACCGGCTCGAGGGCGAAGCGGCGCTCGTGGAAGCGCGGGTGCGGCACGATCAGGTCGAGCTCGGGATCGGTGACGCATCGGCCGTCGAAGCTCAGGATGTCGAGGTCGATGAGCCGTGGGCCCCATCGGCGGTTCTGCGGATCGCGGCCGAGCGCCAGCTCCAGGCGCTTGAGCTCGCGCAGCAGGTCGGCGGGCTCGAGATCGGTCTCCAGCTCGAGGGCGGCATTCAGGAAGCGCGGCTGGTCGACGGCGTCACGCGGCGCGCTGTCGTACAGGCTCGAGACCTTCACGACCTGGCCGATGCCGCGCAGCTCGGCGACGGCGGCGCGAAAGGCGACGGCCGGCTCCCCCAGATTGCCACCCAGACCGATGAAG
>CAYVCE010000083.1:0-11599 GCA_964449915.1 uncultured Steroidobacteraceae bacterium
GCCCGCCTGGCAGGCCCCGAGCAGCGCGAGCACCGCGATCATCACGATCAGTCGTTGGGTGGTGCGCATGGTCACACCTCCTCCATGCACATATGGTCCGTGGTCCACTCCATCGACGCGCGAGCGCTCGGCATCGTTACGCGCGCCGTGCCCTAGACTCGAACCGATGACCGAGACACCGCCCGCGTTCTCTCCCGGCCTCAAGGGCGTCGTTGCGGGGGAGACCTCGCTGGCAATGATCGACGGAGAGCGGGGCCGGCTCCAGTATCGCGGCTATCCGATCGGCGAGCTGGTGGCGAACGGCACCTACGGCCAGGTCGCCGAGCTGCTGTGGACCGGCACCTGGAGTGCCGATGCGCGGCTGGCCTGCGCCCCGCTGCCCGAGCCCGTCATCGACATCCTGCGTCGCCTGCCGGTGAGCGCGAGCCCGATGGATGCGCTGCGCACCGCCGTCTCGGCATGGGGTGCCGTGACCGGCAGCCTGTGGCCGCCCACGATCGACCAGGCGCGCGCCCTGACCGCCATGGCACCGAGCGCGCTGGCCGCCTTCGCCCGCCTGCGCGATGGCCTCGAGCCGATCGAGCCCGATCCGACCCTCGGCCTCGCCGACGGCTTCCTGTACCAGCTCCGCGGCGAGCGCCCGGACGCCGCCGCGACGCGCGCCCTCGACGCGTACTTCATCGTCGGTGCCGAGCACGGCTTCAATGCCTCGACCTTCGCGGCGCGGGTCATCATCTCGACCCACTCGGACATCGCCAGTGCGGTGGCCGGTGCCATCGGCGCGCTGAAGGGCCCGTGGCACGGGGGTGCCCCCGCCGAGGTGGTCGACCAGCTGCACGAGATGGGGTCGGTCGACCAGGCCGAGGCGTGGATCCGCGGCATGCTGGGGCGCGGCGAGCGGCTGATGGGCTTCGGGCACCGTGTCTATCGCGCCTACGATCCGCGCGCGGCCGCCCTGCGCTCGGTGGCCGAGTCCCAGGCCGGCGCGGCAGACTGGCTTCGGATGGCGGTGGCGGTCGAGGAGATCGCGCTGCGCGTCCTGGCCGAGCACAAGCCCGACTATCCGATCAAGACGAACGTCGAGTACTACGCCGCGGCGGTCCTCCAGGGCGTCGGCCTGCCGCCGAACCTGTTCCCGGCCACCTTCGCGCTGGCACGGCACGCCGGCTGGACGGCCCACTGCCTCGAGCAGGGCGAGGTCAACGTCCTCATCCGTCCCGACGTGCTGTACGTCGGGCCGTCGGAACGGCACCTGCCCGTGGGGTGAGGCGCGCCTGGAGCAGGCGCCGCTCGGCCGGGTTGTCGGTCAGGGCCAGCGCGCGGCGGTCCTCGTCGCGCGCCTCATCGGCGCGACCCAGCCGGCGGAGGAGCTCGGCGCGTGCGGCGTGGAAGAGGTGATAGCCGTCGAGCCGATCCGCGAGCGGGTCGAGCTCGGCCAGGGCGGCCGCCGGGCCGTCGCGCTCGGCGAGCGCCAGGGCGCGGTTGAGCCCCACGACGGGCGTGGGCTCCAGCCGGTGCAGCGCGTCGTAGAGCTCGACGACGGTCGCCCACGGGGTCTGTGCCCACGAGCCCGCCAGGGCGTGGGTTGCGAGGATGGCGGCCTGCAGCTGGTACGTCCCGGGCCGGCCCATGCGTTCGGCGCGCGCAAGGGTCTCGACCGCCTCGCCGATGGCCGCGTGGTCCCAGCGCGACCGGTCCTGGTCGGGGAGCAGGACGAGCGAGCCGTCGGTGGCGAAGCGCGCCTCGGCCCGCGCGAGGTGGAGGCGCATGAGCGCCAGCAGGCCCAGGACCTCGGCCTCGTCGGGCATGAGGCGCGCGACGAGCGAGGTGAGCCACGCCGCGTCGTGGGCCAGGTCGCGCCGCTCGACCGCGTCACCCGACGAGGCCAGGTAGCCCTCGTTGAAGACGAGGTACAGCACGCGCAGCACCTCGCCCAGGCGGGCCGGCAGCTCGGCCGCTTCGGGAACGCGGTAGGGGATCGCCGCGTCGCGGATCTTGCGCTTGGCGCGCACGAGGCGCTGGGCGATCGTCGCCTCCGGCACCAGGAAGGCGCGGGCAACGGCCGCCGTCTCGAGCCCGCCGATGGTGCGCAGCGTGAGCGCCACCTGTGCCTCGCGGTTCAGCGCGGGATGGCAGCAGGTGAAGAGCAGCCGCAGCCGGTCGTCGGCGCCCATCGGCCCCCCGGTGGCGATCGGTCGGTCCATCTCGGTTGCCTGCACCGTCAGCTCGCGCATGCGCTCGCGGTAGCGTGCGTGGCGCCGCAGGCGGTCGACCGCCTTGCGCCGCGCCGCCGTCATCAGCCAGGCGCCGGGGTTGCGCGGGATGCCGTCGGCCGGCCAGTGCTCCAGCGCCGCGACCGCCGCCTCCTGGACGAGCTCCTCGGCGAGGTCCCAGTCGCGCAGGATGCGCACCAGCGCCGCCGTCAGCCGCCCGCGCTCCTCGCGCAGGACCGCGTCGAGCTGCGCGTCGACGTCAGCTCGTCGCGTCACGCTCGACGATGGGGCGGATCTCCAGGGTCGTCGCCGCGCCGGGCCACGACGAGGCCAGCGCGAGCGCGGCGTCGAGGTCGGGCACCTCCAGGATCCCGTACCCGCCGACCATCTCCTTGCCCTCGACGAACGGACCGTCGGTGACCGTCGTCCCACCGTCGGGCGCGATGCGCACGGTGGTCGCCGTCGACGACGGCTGGAGCTCGTGGCCCTCGATGATTCGCCCGGCTGCGGCCTGCTCGTTCCACCATGCGCCGATGCGGGCGTAGGTGGCCTGCTCCTCTTCGGTCGACGTGGCCATGCCGTCCTCGCTGTCGGCGATCAGCATCATGTACTTCATCGGTGACTCCTTCGAACGGATGTGCAGCTGCACCGATGACGACGAACGGCGCGGCACCCGATCGACGTCGCTGCCGATTGTGCACGGTTTCCGACCACGGCAGAGGATCCGCGCTCCCAGCACAATAGGGACGTGAGTTCCGCGCTTCGGTCGCGGCCGTCGACCGCTGCGGTCGCGGTCGCCCTGCTCATCGTGTACGTGGTCTGGGGTTCGACGTACCTCGGCATCGCGATCATGATCGAGACGCTGCCCCCGCTGCTGGCGGCCGGATTCCGCTACGGAACCGCCGGCGTGCTGATGCTCGGCGCCCTCGTGGCGCACGCGCGATTGCGGAGGAGCGCCGAACCGATCGAGCGTCCGACCCGGGCGCACTGGCGCTCGGCGTTCATCATCGGCACCCTGCTCCTGCTCGGCGGCAACGGCGGCGTGGTGCTCGCCGAGCTGTACATCCCGTCCGGCATCGCGGCCGTCCTGATCGCGGCCATGCCGATCTGGCTGGCCCTGTTCGATTCACTCCTCAACCGCCGACGGCCGTCGGCCCTGGTCATCGGCGGGCTGATCGCCGGGATCGTCGGCGTGGCGATCCTGCTCGCACCGCTCGATGAGGTCGATCAGATCAACCCGATCGGGATCGGGCTGGTCCTGATCGCGGAGATCTCGTGGGCGGCCGGCTCCATCTACGCGCGGCGGGCGCCGCTTCCTCGCTCGGCGCTGCTCGGGACCGGGCTCGAGATGCTGGCCGGCGGGCTGGTCCTCATGCTCGCCGGCGCGCTACTTGGAGAGATCGGCCGCACCAACGTCGAGGCCTTCTCCGTCCGCTCGCTCGTGGCGGTGGCGTACCTGATCGTCTTCGGCTCGATCGTGGCATTCACCGCCTACACCTGGCTGCTGGCGAACGTCCCGGTCTCCACGGTCGGCACGTACGCCTACGTCAACCCGATCGTGGCCGTCGCCCTGGGGGCGGTGATCCTCAGCGAGCCGATCACGCCGCGCACGCTCATCGCGAGCGCGATCATCATCGGCGCCGTGGTGGCGATGGTCTCCGGGCGGCCACGCGAGACCGAGGAGGGAGGCCCGTCGCCGGAGGTCGCACCGCTCGAGCCGGCAGAGCGGGGCACCGATCCTGGCGCGGCACGGCGCCCATGAGCACGGCCGAGCTCGTCGTCGCGTGCGAGCCGCTCGAGGGAGGTGGCTGGCGCTGCTCGGTCACCGTCGGCGACGACGCCGGCTCAACGCACCACTCCGTGCAGGTCGACCGCGCCACGCTCGACGACCTGGCGCCCGGCACGACGCCGGAGGACCTCGTACGTGCCTCGTTCGACTTCCTGCTCGAGCGCGAGCCGCGCGAGAGCATCATGCGGTCGTTCGAGCTGCCCGTCATCGGCCGCTTCTTCGGGGACTTCCCCGACGAGATTCGGCGCCGCATGGGCTGAGCGGCTCGGAATGCCGGCGTGTCGTGGCACGAGTCGTGTCCGGCGACGGTACGGACCGAACGATCGGCTGAGGCTTGGCACGACGTCCGCTCGCAGGCAACTTCACGCCAGTCCTGGACCGACATTTCGCCCTGGTCCGGCGTGGGGCGCCGCCTGTGGTGGGAACCGCCGATATGTCGGCGTCAGGCTGGCGGTTTCGGCCGGGTCGCGGTCGAGCCGGCCACTCGCAGCCTGGCGAAGGCGGATGGAAAGACGACGAGGTTCCAGTGGCCTTCGTGAGCCGCCGATGGCGCCACGATGCCCTCCGCGCCGATCGCCAGCGCGCGGGTCGCGAGCGACTGCGCGCCGGCTCGAGGGCCGGTGAGCTCGGCCAGCTCGACGTCGAGCTCGGAGCGTACGGCGGGTCGCCGGAGGTCGATCACCTTCAGGCCGTCGACGTCGATCCGCCACAGCCGGCGCCGCTCGCCGGCCGGATCGATCGCTCCCCGCGTCGCGGCACTCCACTCGGCCCACACCGTGGCGGGCTCGAGCGAGGCGTACAGCGGCCACGGGTCGCCGGCGCGGTGGTAGCGCGCCTCGGCCGGGGCCGGTCGATCGGGCGGGAGTGCCGGCGTGTCGATGCCGGTCTGGCGAACGACGCGGCCACTGAACCGGCTGAGCGCGCTCAGACGTAATCCCCGACGGTGTAGGACTCGGCGGCGGCACGCACCGCGTCGAAGTCGCCGGTGGCCAGGCGGTCGACCGGCCGTTGCCAGCCGAGCGTGGCATTCGGAGCCTCGAGCCAGTCACGCTTGGCCGCATCGGTCATGCCGCGGCCGAGGATGTCCAGCACCGCCTGCAGCTCGCCGATGCGGTCGCGGAAGCGTGCCTGCGGCGACTGCCCGCTGCGCCAGCGCTCGGCGGTGCGCACGTTGGCGCCGGTGGCACGCGCGATGACGCGCGCCGGGAAGAGGCGGATGAGGCGGGGCGGGGCAGCGGCACGGATCGTCATGCTCCGAGGATAGTGCCGGTCGAAATGCCGGTCAATCCGCCGGTCAACGGCTCCAGGATCAGCGCGTCGTGTCGATGGTCGAGTAGAGCCACAGCCGTTCAAGGACGTAGTGGCCGTCACCCTGCGGGTCAAGGAGCGCGGGGCGAGCCTGGAGGAGCTGAACGGTCGGGTGGAGACGGACGTTCACAAGGGTTGACCCGCGGAAGGCCATGTCGCTGATCACGCCCTCCTGCGTCTCCTGCCACCACCCCTGTCCGAACATGTAGTTGCCCGGGCTGACGAGCACGGCCCTCGGGTCACGGGCATCTCCACCGAGCAGGAGCGGCCCAGCGACGTGGGTCCCGGAGCCAATCACGTGGTCACAGCCGCCCGCCTCGAACCAACCGACCTGGGTGACCTGCGTCGGCCACAGGTCGTCGTGATACTCCGCGCCCCCCCACCACTGCGGGTTGCAGATGACGAGATCGGCGCCGCCGTCTCTCGCCCGCTGGACCCCAGCCTGGATGTTCGCCTCGGTGATCCACGGAACGCCGGGCGTCGTTGCATCGGCCTCGGCGACGCCGGGGACGTCGTTGAAGGCGACGAACGCGACCGTGATCCCGGCGACGTCGACGTAGGCCGGCTCGAGTGCCTCATCGAGGTCCATGCCGAGACCGGTCCGCCGAAGGCCGTACTCGTCGAGGAGCCGCAGGGTCGAGCTGATGCCCTCCACCCCCTTGTCGCTCAGGTGGTTGGCCGCGAGATAGATCACGTCGAGCCCGAGGGTGTCGCGCCAGAACGGGAGCACGGCCTCGGGGACGCTGAAGACGGCGGCCGCGCCGAGCTGCGGGGCCCAGACGTCGTCCGACATGACCGGACACTCGTGGTCGGCGATCGCGACGTCAGCTCGCTGCTGGATCCTCGCCGTGGCTCCGTCGTTGCCGGTGTCGACCGCCGAGACCGGGTAGTACGGTCCAGCGTCGGGAGGATCGACGACCGCGGGGGCCTCGTAGGCCGCGGTGCCACCACCGAAGGCCCAGGCCCAGCCCCTGCCCTGCGTGACAGCTGCGAACGCGGCGCCTCGATCGGCGCAGAGGCTCCCGATGTTCGTCAGCGTCCAGATCTCTGTGGCGTCGTACGCCAACCAGTCTGGGTGGAGTGCCGGATCGTCGGGAAGTGCCGAACCGCGCACCGGGTACGTCGCGGCGCGCGATTCAGGGCCGCCGAAGAGGTCTGGCCCGAAGAGGCCGAACGGCCCGTCGCCCGCGATGGAAAGCACCTTCGTCGCAGGCTCGACGAGCCCCGGCGGGAGGAGCGCCACCCGCGTCTGCTCGGCCTCCAGGGCCGTGACGATCGCGTCGGCCGCGACGCACGCCTCGGTCGGTGTGAGCGCCGGTGCGGTGACGGTCACGCCGCAGGGCATCACGAGCTGGCCGGCGTCGGCGAGCGCCGTGAGCTCGTCGACCGTGATGTTGGCCTTCAGGTTCGTGATGCCGGTGACGATCGCCAGCGGCAGCTGGACCTCGGGCACGGGCGTCGGAGACGGCGCGACGGTCGGGCTCGGGGCCGATGAGACCGGCGGGGTGGCGGCGGGACCGGATGCGGAGGGCGTCTGCTGTGCGGTCAGGCAGCCCGTGAGGAACAGAAGCGCGGCCATCACGGCCGCGCGACGGGATCCGCCCGGAAAGGTCGTCATCGACAGGCATGGTACCGGTTCGACCCGTGTGCCGCCGACGACTGCGGCCCCGGCCCCGCAACCGCCTCCGTACAAACCTGTGTCGGAATCCGACGATCCGCGCCCGCCGGGTCGACCATCACGAAGGAGGATCGGAGCATGCGACGAGCGAAGTCATCGATAGCCATCCTGGCCGCCAGCCTGCTGCTGCTGTCGGCGTCGGTCGGGGCCGTGTCGGCGAACGACTCGCGTGTATTCGTCGACGTCGTCCCGTTGAGCGGCGCCAACGAGGTCTGCGGACAAACGCAGGTGTGCGGCGATCCCGATGGGCGCGGCGTGGCCGTGGTCGTGATCTTTCCGGCGCGCGACCTCGTGTGCTGGGCAATCTCGTGGCGAAACATCGAGCCGCCGACCCTCGCGCACATCCACGGACCGGCGCCCGCCGGCCAGTTCACCGGGGTCGTGGTCGACTTCACGGCCAGCATCCGGCACGGCTGTGTCGTCGACGACACCGCCGATGCGATCGTCGCCGATCCGGACCTGTATTACGTCAACGTTCACACCAGTGCCTTCCCGGCCGGGGCCATTCGCGGCCAGCTCGACTGAACGACCTTCCGGATCGCCTGCGAGCCGCGGCCGTTCGGCCGCGGCCCGTTCGTCGTTGTCGAGGGCGCGTAGAATCGCCGTCCCATGACTCATGAGCAGCCGCCCGAGGCCATCAGCTTCGGGTCCGGCATCTCCGATGACCACAAGGACGGGATCCGCTGGGTCGACTACGCGAACATCAGCTGGAACCCGGTCTTCTGCAAGCGCTGCGATATCTGCGTCGAGATCTGCCCCAAGAACACGCTCGTGCTGCGCAACGACGCGATCATCGAGGAGGAGAACTGCATCCTCTGCGGACTGTGCGAGCGCTACTGCCCGGACCTGGCGATCGAGATGATTCCATCCGCCGTGACCGCCCACGCGGCCAAGGAACGGTGAGCTCGCGGTAGCGGCTCGCTATCATCGGCGTCCCATGACACGCAAGCTGACCCAGGGTAACGAAGCGGTCTTCCGCGGCGCGCTCGCAGCCGGAGCGAGCTACTACGCCGGCTACCCGATCAGCCCATCCACCGAGATCCTCAACGTCGCCTCGGGCTGGGCCGCCGAACACCCCGATTTCCATTTCCTCCAGGCCGAGGATGAGATCGCATCGGCCAACGCGATCATCGGTGCCTCGCTGGCGGGCGCGAAGTCGTTCACGGCCACCAGCGGCCCGGGCTTCAGCCTGATGCAGGAGGCGGTCGGCTACGCGCAGAAGGTCGGCGTGCCGTGCGTGTTCGTGAACGTCCAGCGCGTCGGCCCGGCCACAGGCATGCCGACCATGCCCGGCCAGGGCGACATCATGCAGGTCAAATGGGGCAGCACCGGCGACTACACGCCGCTGGCCTTCTACCCCAACGGGGTGGTCGAGACCTTCCGCGTAACCGTCGACGCGTTCAACGCCGCCGAGGAGTCGCGTTCGCCGGTGGTGGTCCTCTCGGACACGTTCGTGGCGCATCTCAACGAGGTGGTCGACCTCGACGAGGTCGCGGCATCGGTGCGGGTCGTCGAGCGCGAGCTCGCTCCGCTCGGCCGGTTCACGGACCGGCCGCGCTTCTTCGCCGGCGTGCTGATGTATGAGCACGGCCCGAACGAGGGCGAGCCGGCCACCGCCGATGCCGACGAGTACGTGCGCCAGTTCTACGCGGCCAAGCACCGCCACCTGGAGGTGGCGGCGCGCTACGCCCAGTACGAGCACGGCTGGAACGTCGATGCGGAGGTCCTGGTCATCTGCTACGGGATCGTGTCGCGCGTCGCTGCGCCGCTGCGCGACGAATTCGCCCTCTTCCGACCGATCCGCATCCACCCGATGCTCTCCGACGAGCTGGTCGCCATCGCCGACCGCTACCGCGAGGTGATCGTGGTCGAGGCGAACGACGGCCAGTACGCCGATCTCGTCGAGCTTGCCATCCATCGTCCGGTGAAGCGCGTGCCGCTGCTGGGCGGGCGCATCTCGCTCGAGGCCGTTCGCGAGGGGATCGATCGGGTGCTCGCAGGCGGCCCGTCCGAACCGCCGATCCCGCCGGAGCCGTCCGAGCATCAGCCGCGCGCGCCGCTGGGTGTCGGCTGATGAACGCTCCGGCGCCAATCGACCGGCAGAGGAGGGCTTGACACGTGCCTGAGGCGCCGATGGCCGAGATGACCTACAAGGATCGGCTCAAGCTCAACCTGCTCCCGACCATCTGGTGCCCTGGCTGCGGCATCGGCACGATCATGATGATGCTGGCCATGACGCTCGACGAGATGAAGCTCGACGAGCGCAACACGATCATCGTGACCGGCATCGGCTGCACGGGACGCATGGGAGGCTACCTCAAGCACGAGGCGGTCTACACCCTCCACGGCCGCACGTTGCCGGTGGCCGAGGCGATCAAGACCGTCCGGCCCGAGATGAACGTCATCGTGGTGGCCGGCGACGGCGACACGTCCTCCATCGGCGGCAATCACCTGATCCATTCCATCCGGCGCAACGCGCCGGTCACCGTGCTGTGCAACAACAACGAGATCTATGGGCTGACCGGCGGCCAGACCGGCCCGACCACGCCGACCGGCACGAAGACGCTGAGCTCGCCCGGCGGCAACCCGAACACCCCGATCAACCTCCAGGGCATCGTCCGCAGCTCACCCCACGCGCTGTACGCGAAGTCGACGGTCTACCACCAGCTCCACCTGCGCAACGTGATCCGTGAGGCGATCGAGTGGCCCGGCTTCAGCTTCGTCGACATCACCAGCCAGTGCATCGAGAACAACGGGCGACGCATCGGTTTCGCCAGCGCGAACGAGATGCTCACCTTCTACCGCAAGACCTACAAGCGTGCGCCGAAGGACGCCACCCGGCTCAACGCCTTCGAGATCGGCGTGGTGTACCCCGCCGAGCATCCGTCGCTGAACGGGGGCAACGGGACCGATGCGGAGCGCCCGGAGACTCTGCCGGAGCAGCCGGCAGGACCGGTGGTTTCCGCCACCGAATCGCCGGGTGAGGGCGGCGCGACCGCACCGGAAGCGGCAACCACCGTCGTCGAGCGGCCGGTCGCCGGCGATGACGAGAAGGCGCGACGTCGTGCCGAGGATGCGCGGCCGGCATCGGTCGACGATGGGGTCGATCCGAAGGAGGCGAAGCGGGCCGAGGCGCAGCGCAAGCTGGCGATCATGCAGCGGCTCCCGTCGGAGCTCAAGCTGCGGGTCGCGAAGCGCGAGATCAGCCTCGAGGACGCCATGCGCGAGGCGGGGATCGAGCCCGAATGAGCACGAAGATCGCGCTCGACGGGGTCGGCGGCCAGGGAGTCCGGGTCATCGCCGGCGTCATGGGCGCGCTGCTGGCGCGGATGGGCAAGGAGGTCACCGTCCTGTTCGACCACGACTCGTCCGTGCGCGGCAGCATGAGCGACGCGTTCCTCATCTTCGACGACCAGCCGATCGCCAACCCGGTCGTCGAGGAGGCCGACATCATGCTCAAGCTGGCCGACAAGGGCCACCTGCGGATCCACGGCCGCAAGGTCGTGGCCGATCTCGGGCTCAACGTGCCCGGCGCGGAGCAGATCCCGTTCGCCTCGCTCGGCAGCCAGCACTTCGGCAAGGAGCTGTTCGGCAACATGATCGCCCTCGGCCGGCTGCTGCGGCTGGCCGAGGTCGAGTTCAACGAGGCCGCCATCCGCGAGTCGCTGCCCCGCAGGTTCGAGGACGACAACGTGGCCGCCATCCGCTTCGGCTACGACCTGACCGATGAGGAGATCGTGCGCCTCGCCGCCGCCGCCCCGCCGAGCCGCTTCCAGATGAACACGGCGGCCACCGCGGACACCCACGAGCGCGAGTCGATCTCGTGAGCGCCGGCTGATCCGATGGGCACCCGCAACGCGGAGGTCGACGCCTGGCTCGACCGCTACGACAATCCGATGAAGGAGGTCGTGCTGAGGGCGCGGGAGGTCATCCTCGCGGCGGACGAGCGGCTCGGCGAAACGATCAAGTGGAGCACGCCGACCTTCACGTATCGCGGCAACCTTGCCAGCTTCCAGCCCCGCGCCAGGCAGTTCGCAAGCTTGCTGTTCCACACCGGCGCCTCGATTCCCGGCGACCACCCGATCCTGGAGGGCGGTGGCGA
Organism: uncultured Steroidobacteraceae bacterium; assembly: GCA_964449915.1. Lineage (GTDB taxonomy): Bacteria > Chloroflexota > Limnocylindria > QHBO01 > QHBO01 > JACDBZ01. The sequence goes on from CAYVCE010000083.1 coordinate 11,091, forward strand.
CGTCGCGCGGTACGTCCGGCTCGACGACGTCGCCGCGGTCGAGCGTCAGCGCTCGGCACTCGAGGCCGTGGTCCGCGCCTGGTGCGACGCACGCGACGCAGCGGGCGGGTGAGATCGATGGCCACCGACCTGACCATGGAAGTCGCCCGGCGCGCGCCGAAGGTGCTGCTGCACGACCACCTCGACGGCGGCCTGCGGCCGCGGACGGTGATCGAGCTGGCGGGCGAGGTCGGCTACCGCGAGCTGCCGACGACCGACCCCGACGAGCTCGCCAGGTGGTTCACGTCGGGGGCCGATCGCAAGTCGCTCGAGCTCTACCTGGAGGGCTTCCGGCACACGGTGGCGGTCATGCAGACCCGCGATGCGATCGAGCGCGTGTCCGCCGAGTGCGTCGAGGACCTGGCGGCCGACGGCGTGGTGTACGCCGAGGTCCGCATGGCGCCGGAGCTGCTGACCGACGGTGGCCTGTCGCTCGACGAGGCGGTCACCGCGATGCTCGACGGGTTTCG
>CAYVCE010000084.1:0-6095 GCA_964449915.1 uncultured Steroidobacteraceae bacterium
AGCGCGGCCACGAGGTAGCCGGTCCGCACCACGTCCGGCGCGAAGCGCACCGGCAGCGTCCGCTTGTCCGCCTCGCCATCGCTGCGGCGGTCCGGGATCTCGTTCACGAACAGGATCAGCGCGACCAGGGTGCCGGGTACGGCCGACAGCACGGCGGGCTCCCATGCCAGCCGCCCGGTCTGCACGACATACGCGCCGAGCAGCATGATCGGCCCGAAGCCGAGCGCCACCGCGAGCTCGCCGAGGCCCCGATAGACCAGCTTCAGGGGCGGCGCCGTGTAGGCCACGCCGACCGCGATACCGGCGATGCCGATCCACAGCAGCGTCAGCGAGCCGGTGACGGCCACCAGCAGGACGCCGATGAGCGACGCGGCGCCGAACAGCGCCAGCGCCACCCGCGCGAGCCCGCCGACGCTGACGAGGTCGTAGATCGCGACGCGCGAGCCGCCCGAGAATTGGGTCGGCGTCGTGTTCGCCTCATCGGCGCCCGACAGCGTGTCGAAGATGTCGTTCGTGACGTTGATCGCCAGGTGCGCGAACGACGCGCCGATGACGGTCAGCAGCGCCGTCCACCACGTGAACGCGCCGTGACTGGCGGCCACGGCGATGCCGAGCAGCACCGGCACGGCGGTGGCCGACAGGAAGGGCAGGCGCGTGGTGCGCAGCGCCAGCCAGAACGGCGCCAGGCGCGGCCGGATCGTCCGGCCCTTCTCCGCGGAGAGCGCCGCGAGGTAGCGCCGCGACTGCGGGACCGATCGCTCCGAGTACTCGAAGAACGGGACCTCGGTCTCGTCCCAGCCCCAGAAGCGCTGCGGCCTGAAGGTCGTCGCGCCGTCCAACCGGCCCCACGCCTGGAGGTAGCGGCGCTCGTCGTAGCCGCTCTTCGTCGGGCGGATGTGACTGCCGAGCATCCCCACCTCGCGATCGGTCGGGATCGGCATGCCGGCCGGCGGCACGACGCGCACGGTGCCGGCGGGCGCGTCGACCTCGAAGGAGGTTGCGACGCTGACCGGATAGCCCTCGTCGTCGATCCAGCTGACCACGAGATGGTCGTAGGTGGCCAGGCGCCCGAAGTCGGCGGGCGTCGGCGAATGGGCGGGCACCGAGCCCGATCGCGTCCGGGTGGTCATGCGGCCGCCCGGCGCGGGGCTCGCGTCTCAGCCGGGGCGCGATCGGTCCGGCCGTCGGCCCAGTACAGGCAGCGCTCCGGGGTGATCTCGATCACCGAGCGCTCGAAGAAGAGCGGCAGCGCAACGCGGACCTTGAGGAAGTCGTCGATCACCGGCTCCTTCCGGCGCCAGAGGCCCAGGATGACCCGCTCCCAGTCGGTGTGCGGGTCGTCCTCGATCAGGCGCGCCGTCCCCTGGATCGTGGCGCGGTCCGGGTTCCCCTTCGTGGCCACCACGTCGCTGATGGAGAGCGAAACGCGCGGGTCGCGCTTGATGTGCTCGAGCTTCTTGCTGAACAGGGTCGACGAGTGCAGGTAGATCTTCCCCTCGTGGTAGAGCGGGATGAGCGGGTGCGTGACCGGTCGCCCGTTGCGGCCGACGACGGTCAGCTCGCCCACCAGCGCCACGTCGAGCAGCCGCTCGACCGGATCGGGTAGCCATCCCATCGGGAGTCTCCGTCGGTGTGCGAATAACGTGTTACCGGACCATAGCACATTTCGGGCCATTCTCCCGAGCGGACGAGGCCCCTCTGAAGTGGCGCCGGCCACTACACTGCGCGCGCCATGACCGATGCCGCCGAGCACCCGCTCGTCATCCTGGCCCGGCATCCCGACGGCTCCGTCGAGGAGCTGCCGAAGGCGCGCATCCAGGAGATCGACGAGCTGACCGACCGTCCGGGCACGCTGGTGTGGGTCAGCGCCACCAGCCCGGACGACGGGGAGATCGCCCACTTCGAGCGGGAGTTCCGGCTGCATCCGCTGGCGGTCGAGGATCTGCGCAAGCAGCACCAGCGCCCGAAGCTGGACGCCTTCGAGGAACAGCACATGATCGTGGCCTACGAGGCGGTCGCCGATGCCCCCGATGGCCTGTCCGAGATCCACGTCTTCGTCGGCGCCGGGTGGCTGCTCAGCGTGCACTGGACACCGACGCCGATGCTCGACGCGGTGCGCACTCGGTTCGCCCGGCGGCGCGACGAGGTGACCAACCCCGCCGGCGAGCTCCTGTATGCGCTGCTCGACGCGGCGGTGGACAGCTACTTCCCCGAGCTCGACACGATCTCGGATCGCATCGACGCGCTCGAGGATCGGGTGCTGGAGGGCAATGACGACCGCGAGAGCCTGCGCGAGATCCTCCACCTCAAGCGCCGGCTGCTCGACCTGCGCCGCGTCCTGGCGCCGATGCGCGACGTGGCGAATGCCCTGCTCCGCCGCGACCTCGAGATCGTGGATGCTTCATCGACCCCGTACTACCAGGACCTGTACGACCATCTCGTTCGCGTGCTCGACCAGCTCGACGTGTACCGCGATCTCCTGGCCGCGGTGCTCGACGCGCGCCTGACGGTGGCCAGCAACAACCTCAACACCGTCATGAAGCGGCTCACCGCGTTCACGGTCATCCTCATGGTCCCGACGCTCATCGCCGGCGTCTACGGCATGAATTTCCGGTTCATGCCGGAGCTCGGGTGGCCGTTCGGCTACCCGCTGGCGCTGAGCGTGATGGCCGCCGCGGTGGTGGTGTCGGTGACCTACTTCCGGCGCAAGGGGTGGATCTGACCCGGCACGCGGCCTGCATCGGTTCCGATGCCATGACCATCCTGCCGCCACCCGACGACGAGATGCCACCTCCGACGCCGATCGACACGCCGGGCGAGACACCGATCGACACGCCCGACGCGCCCGAGCAGCGCGCGCCCGGCGCGGACCAGCCACCGATGGGTGCCCCGCGGGACGAGCCCGACGTCGATCTGGGCTGACGGCAACCTGGATCAGGCGCCGTCGACGGTGAGGACTTTCTCACCAATCTTTCACCGGACGCTTACCTGGCCTCGATAGGCTCCGCCACGTCGTTGATCGCCGGCCCCCGCTCCGGGTTTCCCCCTTTCCCGGAACGGTGGGCCGGCGATCATGTGTGTCCCGAACCCGCTCAGTCGTCGTCGCCGTCGATGCGCGCGACACATCCGGCAATGGCCTGATCCGTAATTCCCTGTGAACCTTGGTCAGTCCCTGCGCGCTGCGGCCACCAGGAGACCGATGAGACGCGCCACAACCAGCGCGGAACGCTCGCCGGTGTCGATTTCGGGGACGTACTCGGTGAATGCTGCACCTGCCAGCCGCCCGCCGATCCCGGCCAGCACGTCGGACGCCTCGTCGTAGTCCAGGCCGCCGGGCGCCATCGCCGACACTGCCGGCATCAGCGACGGATCGAGGCCATCGCAGTCGAAGCTGAGGAAGACCGGCGCGTCCGCCGGCAGCTGTGCGAGCAGCCACCCAGCGCCGCGCGCCCGTAGCTCGCGCGCCGTGACGAGCAGGTTGCCGGCGGCGCGGGCGTCCTCGACGTCGCCGGCCCGTGCCGAGCCAACGCCGCGCAGGCCGACCTGGATGATCCGCTCGACATGCCCCATCTCCGACGCGCGTCGCATCGGCGAGGAATAGCCCTCGCGGACGCCGTCGACCTCGTCGCGAAAGTCGAGGTGGGCGTCGACCTGGAGCACGGTGATCGGTCCCCGATCCTCGTAGGCTCGCAGGATCGGGATCGGCACCGAGTCGTCGCCGCCGATGCAGATGGGCACGGCCCCGCCGGCAAGGATGGCGGCCACCGCCTCGGTGGTGCGACGGGAGTTGCCCGGGCCGTCGCTCGGGTCGCCGGGGACGTCGCCGACATCGACCATGCGCGGCAGCGACATCGGCCCATCGAGGTCGAAGTCCCAATGGTCGACCAGGCGCGACATGCGCTGCGAGCGGCGGCGAACCGCTTCGGGTGCCGCTGCGCAGCCCGAGGTGGCGCCGGGTCGCGGGTACGGCCAGCCGTGCGGGACACCGAGGATCGCCACGTCTGCTTCGATCTGGGCCAGGTCGCTCTCGACCGGTATCCCGAGGAAGCCCGCCTTGGGCGAATCGGTGCGCATGGGCCGGAGCGTAGCAGCCGCATCCCCACTGCAGCTTCATCTGCGCCGATGGAAATATCGGTCGAGCCTGACATCAGCCCCTGCTCGCGCTGGCTGAGGTCGAAATATCGGTTGAGCGTTGGCACGGAGGCGCCGATAAGCCCTGTTCGTGCCAATCCTCAGCCGAAATATCAGGCAAACCCCGCACCAGACGCCCCCCGTGCCGGCCGACGCCGATATTTCGGGCCGGTGTCCAGCAGCGTCTTGAGGCCCGACAGGGATCGAGGATCGGCACCCAGTCGCGCCGAACCAGGTCTCTTCGCCGGGCGGCGGCGCACGTGTAGAGCTCTATATCAGAAGTGATATATCGGCTGAGTGACGGTTGGCAGCCGACCGAAGCTGCGCTCCTGCTGTCCCCAAACCTCTAGGCGCTAGACCCGCCTCAGCTCGTCGGCCTCCGGCTCGTCGACCGAGCGGGCGCAGGTTGGGCACCACAGGCGCGCCTCGACGGGCGTGCCGCACAGCGCGTGGCGCATCGGCTCGGCGTGGGCGGAGCCGCGCGAGCCCCAGTCTGCGAGCAGGCGCAGGACGCCGGCCAGCTCGAGGCCCTCGTCGGTCAGGGCGTAGGTGAAGCGCGGCGGTCGCTCCGAGTAGGGCGTGGCGCGCACGATGCGCTCGCCCTCCAGGCGCTTCAGCCGCTCGGACAGGATGTTCGGCGCGATCCCGGCGACGGCCTCCGAGAGCTCTCCGAAGCGGCGTTGGCCGTCGAGCAACGCTTCAATCAGGAGGAGGCTCCAGCGGTCCCCGACGCGCTCGAGCGCTGCGGCCAGCGGGGTCCGGGCGGGAGGCATGGCCCGATCGTAGGGCATCGGCCTTGACAGCGGCTGTCGAAGGAGTAACTTGCGCATTGCAAGTCACATCCTACCCTGCGGAGGCAACACGACAGACATGGCAGCCCTGGCAGACCTGGGCCGGGAGATCGGCGAGATCGCGGAGCGCGTCGGACCATCGGTGGTCGGAATCGGCAACCGGTGGCGCGGCGGCTCGGGCGTGGTGATCGGCGAGAACCGGATCCTGACCAACGCACATAACCTGCACGGCGACGAGGTGACGATCACCTTCGCCGATGGACGCAGCGCCGATGCGACCGTCATCGGCGTCGACGCCGACGGCGACCTGGCCGTCCTCGAGGCGGCGACCGAGGGCGCCACCGCGCTCGTGCTCGGGGCCGATGCGCCCGGCGTCGGCGCGCCGATCGTGGCGCTCGGCAACCCGAACGGGCATGGCCCGCGCGTCACGTTTGGCTTCGTGAGCGGCACCGGCCGCTCGTTCCGCGGCCCGCGCGGACGCCGCGTGGCCGGCGCGGTCGAGCACACCGCGCCCCTCATGCCCGGCTCCTCCGGTGGTCCGGTCGTCGACCTCGACGGCACCCTGCTGGGGATCAACACGAACCGGCTCGGCAACGGCTTCTACCTGGCCATCGCCGCCGATGCAACCCTGCGCGACCGTGTCACCGCGCTCGGCCGCGGCGAGTCCCCCAGGCGGCGCCGGCTCGGCGTCGGCCTCGCACCGTCCCACGTGGCTCGGCGGCTGCGAGCGGCCGTCGGCCTGCCGGAGCGCGACGGCCTCCTGGTCCGCGAGGTGGAGGACGACTCCCCTGCCGCGAAGGCCGGGATCGCCGAGGGCGACCTGCTGGTCGCGGTCGGTGGCACGCCGATCACCAGCGCCGATGACCTGTTCGAGGCTCTCGCCGGTGAGGGCGCGCTCGAGATCACGCTCGTCCGCGGCGCGGAGGAGCGGACCGTGACGGTCGCGGCGTGATCAGCGTGGATGATCGGGTGAGGCGGGCCCTCGAGCGGGGCCACCGCATCGACCTCACCACCACCGGGCGAACGTCGGGCCAGCCCAGGCGCATCGAGCTCGTGTTCCACAACATCGAGGGCCGCATCTACGTCAGCGGCCGGCCGGGGTGGCCGCGCAGCTGGATCGCCAACCTGCGCGCCGACCCGCGGATGACGTTCCACCTCAAGGGACCCGTCGTC
>CAYVCE010000085.1:0-10610 GCA_964449915.1 uncultured Steroidobacteraceae bacterium
CTTCGACGGGCTCATCGCGCTGCGCGGCGAGAACGATGCCGCCGCCGCGGCCGAGGCCTTCCGCCAGTTCCTGGAGCAGGCGCCGGACGACCCCCGCGCGGGCATGGTTCGCGGCCTGCGCGACGAGGCCGGCGCGGAGTAGGCCCGGAGCGTCAGCGGCCCGCGACGACCTGCTCGAGCATGCGCTTCAGCGCGCCGAGATCGTCGGGCGCCAGCCGGTCGAGGAAGTGCGTCGCGACGCCGCGCAGATGGGTGGGGGAGGCGCGGCGCAGGCGAGCGACACCCGCATCGGTCAGCGCTGCCCACTGGCCGCGGCGATCCGATTCGCACGTCTCGCGCGCAACGAGCCCCCCGGCCAGGAGGCGGTCGACCAGGCGCGTGGCCCCCGAGCGGGACAGGAGCAGCCGATCGGCGAGCTCGCTCATGCGCAGGCGCCGCTCATCGGCGGACGCGAGCTGGAAGAGGACGTCGTAGTCGGTCAGCGCCAGGTCCTGCTCGGCCTGAAGCTCCCGCTCAAGCTCGCGCACCACGTGGGCATGCGCCCGAAGGAACGTGCTCCAGGCGGCGAGGCGCGGATCGTGGGGCGTGATCTGGTCTGGCATATGATTGCTCGATCAATCATACCCCGGAGGATGGCAATGCTCACCATCCGGCGCGACCGCGAGATCTTCGACACCGACGGCGGCTGGTTCCGGGCTCGCTGGCACTTCAGCTTCGACCAGTACCAGGATCCGGAGAACGACGGGTTCGGCGCCATGCGCGTCTTCAACGATGACCGCCTCGTTCCCGGCGCCGTGTGGCCGCTGCACCCGCATCGCGACGTGGAGGGACTGACCTACGTCGTCGAGGGCCTCTTCGGCCACGAGGACAACGTGGGTGGCGCGTTCGGCCCGCTGCCGGCCGGATCCGTGCAGCGCATGACGCTCGGCTCAGGCGCGCTGCACTCGGAGCTCAATGCATCGCCGACGGAGCCGATGCGCTTCATCCAGATCTGGATCCTGCCCGACACCGCCGGCCTCGCCCCCGCGGTCGAGCAGCGCGTCTTCTCGAAGCAGGACCGAACGAACAGGCTGCTGCGGGTCATCGGCCCTGAAGGCGGCGAAACCGTGAGGGTGCACCAGGACGCAGCGGTGTTCGTTGCGTCGCTCGAGCCCGGCGTAGAGGTGGTCCATGCGCTCGGTGATGGACGGGGCGCCTACGCCTACCTCATTGAGGGGGAGGCGGACTTCGACGACGAGCCCGTGGCGACCGGCGACGCCGCAAAGGTCACCGAGCAGCCGGAGCTTCGCATCCGGGCGCGCGGGCCGAGCGAGCTGATCCTCGTCGACGTGCCGATGCAGTTCGAGCCGGTCGGCATCTGGGCCGGCCGCATCTGACGCGCCCATCGGTCCGCGGCCGACTCATCGGCCAGTCTTCACCTGAACCGACGTCACGGCGCGCTCTGTCCACTGGAGCGGACACCAGGTTGCGGGAACCGCGCCGCCGGGCGCTCGTCGTGCGCGTCCGTGTCCACTCCATCGGCCGAACGCCGCCGGAATTGAAGCTCCTGTCACGAATGACCGATGTATCGGCCGGCCGGGCCTGACACGGCCTTGACGTCGCCACAGCAGCTGGCGGGCGAGCGAGCCTCTGGAGTCCGCTTGCCTCCCGCCGCCGGCCCGCTTCGGGCTCCCTCGGGGCGGATCGGGGCGTCAATTGCCCGCCCGCGGGACCTCGATCCAGAAGGTCGAGCCGACGCCCTCCTCGGAGCGCACGCCGACGGCACCGCGGTGCGCCTCGGCGATGTGGCGCACGATCGCTAGGCCCAGGCCGGCACTTCCGCCCAGTGCCGGGGCGCCCTGGTCGCGCGCCCGTGAGCGGTCCACCTTGTAGAACCGCTCGAAGATGCGCTGCTGGTGCGACTGCGGTACGCCGATGCCGTCGTCCGCAACGCCGAAGCGAACCCGGTCGCCCGCGAGCTCCCAGCCGATCCGGACCTCTCCGCCCGGGTGGCTGTACTTCACGGCGTTGTGGGCCAGGTTGAGGAGGGCCTGGCCCAGGCGCGTCGGGTCGGCAAGCGCCCGCGTCTCCGCGTCGTCGGACGGGATGCGCACGACGCGCACCCCACGCCGCTCCGCCACGGGGCCGATGCGCTCGACGCAGGCGGCCACGACCTCCTCGGGGTCGAGCGCCTCGAGCGCCAGCTTCGTCTCACCCGACTCGATCATCGATAGGTCGAGCAGCTCGTCCACGAGCTGGGCGAGGTGATCGCTCTCGCGCTCGATCTGCGTCGCGAAGTCGCGCATCGTGGCGGCGTCGTCGACCGTACCCGAGCTCAGTGTCTCGGCAAGCAGCTTGATCGAGGTCAGCGGCGTGCGCAGCTCGTGGCTGATGTTGGCCACGAAGTCGCGGCGCACGCGCTCGATGCGGCGCAGGGTCGTGATGTCGTGCAGCGACAGGACCAGGCCGCCGGCCGGCAGGGGGACGGCGTCCACCGCGAACTGGCGGTCGCCGAGGTGTCCGAGGTCGGCCTCGCCGGCAACGGCCTCGTCGGAGCCGATCGCCTGGCGCGCGACGGCGTCCAGCGATGCGGAGCCGAACGCCGCGATCAGGCTCATGCCGGTCAGCGACGTCTCGCCGCGATCCGCCAGGCCGGCCGCCTCCGATCCGGCGCGCACGATCCGCAGCCGGTCGTCGACGAGCAGGAGCAGGTCGCCCCCGCGCCGCGTGAGGAGCGCCTCGAACGCGGCGGACGAGGCCGGGTCGATCACGCCGGGCGCGGCGCGAACGCGTAGCCCACGCCGCGCACGGTGCGGAAGTAGTTGTGCCCGTCGCTGCCGCGCAGCTTGCCGCGCAGCCAGCTGACGTGGACGTCGACCGTGCGCCCGTCGCCGGCGTAGTCGTAGCCCCAGATGCGCGCCAGCAGCTGATCGCGCGTGAAGATCCGGCCCGGTGACGCCGCCATGTGGGCCAGCAGATCGAACTCCTTGGTGGTCAGGTGGACCGGCTCCCCGTCGACGGCCACCTCGCGGCGAGCGACGTCGATCTCGACGCGGCCGAAAGCGAGCTGCTCGCGGCGCTCCGGCGTGTCCGACTCGCGTCGCTGGCGGCGCAGGACGGCCTCGATGCGCGCCAGCAGCTCGGGCCGGCTGAACGGCTTGGCCACGTAGTCGTCGGCGCCGATCTTCAGTCCGACGACGCGGTCGATCTCGTCGCCCTTGGCAGACAGGATGATGACCGGCGTCGTGACCCCCTCGCGGCGGAGGACGCGGAGCACCTCGACGCCGCTCATGCCCGGCAGCATCACGTCGAGGAGCACGAGATCGAGGCGCTCGTTGCGCGCCGCCTCCAGGGCTGCCTCGCCATCGGCGGCGGCGGAGACCTCGTAGCCCTCGCGCGTCAGGTTGAACGTGAGCGCCTGCCGCAGCGTGGGGTCGTCCTCGACCAGGAGGAGGCGGCGGCGCATCGGATCCCCCGCCCTAGGGGTTGAGGTCCTCGACCTGGCCGGTCGCCAGGTAGACGACGTCCTCGCCGATGTTCGTGACGCGGTCGCCGAGCCGTTCGAGGTGGTGCGCGGCGAAGAGCATGTGGGTCGCCTGCCGCGCGCGCTCGGGCGCCACCGTCATGAGCTGGATGGCGTCCTCGTAGACGCTGTTGTAGAGGTGGTCGATCTCGTCGTCGCGCTCGCAGACCTTGCGCGCCCCCTCCTCGCTGATGTCGACGAGCGCGCGCATGGCCGATCGGAGCTGCTCCCGGCAGATCTGCTCCATGCGGGGGATCTGCTTGAGGATCGGCGTCTCCGGCTCGCTGGCCAGCTGTTGGGCGAGCTTGGCGATGTTCACGGCGTAGTCGCCCATCCGCTCGAGCTCGGCCGAGGCGTGGTAGAGCGCGAGGAGCTCCCGCACGTCGCGGGCGACCGGCGCCTGGGTGGCGATGAGGGCGGTGATCTCGGTGTTGATCTGGCGCTGGAGCTCGTTGACGTCGGCGTCCTCCCAGCGGACCGCGTCGGCCAGGTCGGCGTCGCGCTGCACCAGGGCACGTCCGGCGCGCTCGAGCGCCTGCTCGACCCGGGCACCGAGGCGCAGCACGTCGTCCTTGACGCGGTCGAGGGCCCTGTCGAACGTCGCTCGCGGGCCGGGAGGCCCTCCCGGTCCCTGTGCCCCGGCCCCGGCCCCGGGACCGGGTGCGTCGAATGCGTGCTCCATGTCCGTGCTCCTTCGCCCGTCAGCCGAATCGGCCGGTGATGTAGTCCTCGGTCAGCCGATTCGCCGGCCGCGTGAAGAGCTCCTGGGTTGGTGCCATCTCGACGAGGTAGCCGGCCCGATCCTCGCCCATGGTCAGGAATGCGGTGTAGTCGCTGACGCGCGCCGCCTGCTGCATGTTGTGCGTGACGATCACGATCGTGTAGTTCTCCTTGAGCTCGCGCATGAGCTCCTCGATCTTGAGCGTCGCGATCGGGTCGAGGGCCGAGCATGGCTCGTCCATCAGGATCACGTCGGGCTCGACGGCGATGGCGCGCGCGATGCACAGCCGCTGCTGCTGACCGCCCGACAGCGCGGTGCCCGGCTCGCGCAGCTTGTCCTTGACCTCGTCCCAGATGGCGGCGCGCCGCAGGGAGCGCTCGACCAGCTCGTTCATGCTCCCCTTGTGGCCGGCCACCCGCGGCCCGAAGGCGACGTTGTCGTAGATCGACTTCGGAAACGGGTTCGGCTTCTGGAAGACCATGCCGATCCGGCGCCGCACCTCGACCGGGTCGACCGCCTCGTCGTACAGGTCCACCCCGTGGTAGAGGATCCGGCCCTCGATGTGCGCGGTGTCGATGAGGTCGTTCATGCGGTTGAAGCTGCGCAGCAGCGTGCTCTTCCCGCAGCCGGATGGGCCGATGACCGCCGTGATCTGGTTCTTCGGCACCTGGAGGCTGATCTCGCGCACTGCCCGGAACGTGCCGTAGAAGCACGACAGGCGATCGAGCTCGAACACAACCTCCCCGTCGGGAAACGCGAGCGGCGTCCGCTGCTCGGCGTCGGCGGGTGCGATGCCCTCCGACTCGTCGAGTTCGTGCTGTACGGCCATGAGCCGTATTGTCGGGCCTCCGTCCTCGCCGTGCACGACGTCGGGCGACGCCGGCTCGCGCGTCTTGACGGTCACGTGGTCACCACCTTCTGGCATATCGGTTTCTCAGGATGATGGCGATGCCGTTGACGAGCAGGATCGTGACGAGCAGCGCCATGATGCCTGCCGCGCTCAGCTCGATGAAGTCGCGCTGCGGTTCCTGGACCCATTGGTAGATCGACGTCGGCAGGGTCGTGTACTTCCCCTGGAGCGTCTCGATGAGGCCCCGATCGCTGGTGGCCAGGAAGCTGACGGCTCCTCCCACCATGATCAGCGGCGCAGTCTCTCCGAACGCACGGGCCATGGACAGGATCGTCCCGGTCAGGATTCCGGGTGCGGCATACGGGATGACGTGGCTGCGCACCGTCTGCCATCGCGTGGCACCCACCCCGTAGGCGGCCTCGCGGATGCCGGTCGGCACGGCGCGCAGCGCCTCCGAGGTCGTGATGATCACGATCGGGAGGACCACGACCGCCAGCGTGAGGCCGCCCGCCAGGATGCTGCGGCCCTGCGTGTCGGGCCCCGTGATGTCGCGCAGCGCGACCACGAAGACGGCCAGGCCCAGGAGCCCGTAGACGATGGACGGGACACCGGCCAGGTTGCGGATGTTCGCGGTGATGAACCTCGTGAAGGTCGTGTCCCGCGCGTACTCCTCGAGATAGATCGCCGCTCCGATGCCGATCGGAAACGCGGTCAGCGCCACGATGACCATCAGGGCCAGCGACCCGAACAGGCCCTGGCCGATCCCGGCCTCGGACGCCTCGCTGGAGAGCGGCGAGACGATGAAGTCGACGCCGCGCTCGACCCACACACCAGTGCCCCGGCTCACGACGTCGACGAGCAGGGTGAGGAGGATCGCCAGCGACACGAGGAGCGCAAGGAGCAGGAGACCCTCGAAGATGCGCCCACCGACGTCGACCCGGCGCCCGCTGATCCGATCGCGGACGACGTCCGCCGAGACAGCCGCCGACGCTGCGATGTCGGACATCAGTACTTCAACCGCACGCTGCGGACGAAGCGCTCACTGAGGACATTGAGCGCCAGCGTGAATGCGAACAGGAGGAGGCCGACGAAGAAGAGGCTCGGGTAGGCGAGGTCGGAGCCGCGCACCTGGTCCGATCCTGTCGCAAGGGCCGTCATCGCGGCCGTCATGGTCTGCCCCTGGCCGCACGGGTTGAGGCTGAATGCCGATCCGCCCGTGCCGCCGGCGGCGATGGTGACGATCATCGTCTCGCCGATGGCGCGGCTGAACCCGATGATCAGCGCCGCCACGATCCCGGAAATGGCGGCCGGGACCACGACCTGGAGGCTTGTGGCTCGCTTCCGTGCGCCAAGGCCGTACGAGGCCTCTCGGAGGGAGCGCGGCACGGCGTACATGGCGTCCTCCGCGATGGACGCGATGAGCGGCGTGACCAGGACTCCCACGGCGATGCCTGCCGCGCCCATGTTGAAGTTGGAGCTGCCACCGACGCAGACGTTCTGGATGATGTTCGGGCTGATCCACTGGAGGGCGAAGTACCCGAGCACGATGCTCGGCACGGCCGCCAGCATTTCCAGGATCGGCTTCAGGAAGGCGCGCGTTCGCGGCGTGGCGTACTCGGCCAGGTAGATCGCCGCTCCAAGGCCCAGGGGAACCGCGACCACCATGCCGATGCCGGCGATCGTCAGCGTGCCGGCCACGATGGTCGCGATGTCGAACATCCCGCGCCTCGGGAACCAGCCGCCCGCCCACAGGGCCGGCAGGTCCACGTGGCTGATGAAGTTCCACGCCTCGCCGACGATCGCAACGATGATGAGCGCGGTGATCACGACCGAAACGGTGGCCGCGGTCAGGAACAGCAGGCGCATCGTCGTCTCGCGGCGTCGACGCCCGCGATCCCCGCGCAGGTCTGCGAGGCTCAGCCCGGGCGGGGCGGCAGATGAAGCCATCGGACTCACTCTAGAGGTCGACGGGATGGATGAGAAGCCGTGAGGCCGGACGAGCGGACCCGCGCGGCCTCACGGCGGTGGAGGAAGCGCTACTCGCCGACCTGGGTACCGGTCGTCCGGTTCTCCCACGTCTCGACCGTGGCCTGCCAGTCCTCGTCGGGAATGTCGACATAGCCGACCTCCGAGACCGTGGCGCGGCCCTCATCGGAGAGATAGAAGTCGACGAACGCCTCCAGGGCCGCGTTCTCCTCCGCGGCCGCGGGATCGACGTAGATGAACAGCGGTCGCGCGATCGGATACTCGCCCGACGCGATGGTGTCGATGGTGGGCTCAACGCAGCCCTCGCCCCCGTCGACCGCGAGCGGCTTCACGAGGTCGAGGTTCTCCTCGACGTAGGCGAAGCCGACCCAGCCGAGCGTCTCCGGAGAGTCCTCCGATCCGGCGATGCCCTGGATGATCGCGTTATCGTCGCCGGACGACTGGTAGTTCGCGGTCGTCGTGAACTCCTCGACGCCGAGCTCGTCGGCAACCGGTCCCAGCGCCAGCTCGACGAATGAGTCGAACGTGCCGGACTCCTCGCCGGGGGCCGTGATCTGGATCGGCGCGTCGGGGTACGGCGTGTGGATCTCACCGGTCACGCCGGCGGTCGCGTCGAACGTCTCCTCGGCGAGCCCATCGGCCTCCGACCAGGTGCTCCCGTTGCCGGCGGCATCGGGTCCGAGGAGCGCCCACATGTCGGTGAAGCTCAGGCAGTCAATCTGGTCGTTGTGTGCAGAGGTGATGACCGACAGGCCGTCGATGGCGACGTAGAGCTCGACGAACTCGATGCCATTCGCCTCGCACTCGGCGATCTCCTCCTCCTTGATGGCGCGCGATGCGTCCTGGACGTTGCTGTCGCCGGCGCAGAACAGCGCGAAGCCGTCGCTGGTTCCGGGGCCTTCCACCGAGATGTCGACCCCTCCCTGCTCGGCCGCAAACTTCTCGGCGTTCCTCCGCGAAATCGGCTCGACCGTCGAGGAGCCCGAAACAAAGAGCGAGCCTGAGACCCCGTCATCGCCATCCGAGGCGGCCGGGGTGTTGGAGCAGGCCGTCAGCAGGAGCGTTCCTGCCAGGCCGATGGTGAGCGCGGGCCGCAGCCAGCTGCGCTTGACGTTCAATGCATCTCCTCCGTGGTGAGGGCCCGCGCGAAAGCGCATCGGGCACACGTTGACGGGTCTCACCCTCGCGGATCCCGCTTAACGCCGCCTTAGCGCAGGGTCAACAGCGTGTTAAGGACCGACGCCGATAGCGCCGGCGGCCAGCCCAACGGTGCCACCGAGCGCCACGAGCAGGACCGATGGGACCCGGCCGCTCCACACGGCAGCACCGGCGCCGAGCGCGATGGCGACCGTGAGCGGGTCGCGGATGGCGCTCGCCCCCAGGACCACGGAGACCGCGGCCATCAGCCCGACGGCGGCGGCGTTGACTCCATCGAGGAGGGCCGCGGTGAGCGGCCGGTTTCGCAGGCGATCGGCGATGGGACCGATGAGCGCCACGAACACGAACCCCGGCAGGAAGATCCCGATCGTGGCGACGAGCGCGCCGGGGAGGCCGGCCAGCACGTAGCCGATGAACGTGGCCGTGGTGAACAGAGGGCCGGGCGTGACCTGCCCGATGGCGACGGCGTCCAGTAGCTGCGCGTCGGTCAGCCAGCCGAGCCGCTCGACGAGGTCGCCGCGCAGGAACGCCAGCAGCACGTAGCCCGAGCCGTACAGCAGGGCCCCCGCCTTCAGGAAGACCCCTGCCAGCGTCAGCAGGTTGACCGATGCGACGGCCGTGGTTGCCACCACCGGCAGCACCAGGCCGATCGCCGTCCACGGGTGGCCCGTTCCGAGCCGCGTGATGGCGACGACGAGAGCGCCCCCGGCCAGCAACAGCAGCTCGTTGACGCCCAGCCACCAGAGGATCGCCACGACGGCGGCCACCGCGATCCGCAGCGGTCCGGCCAGCGCGGTGCGCCCGAATGCGACCAGGGCTCCCGCCACGATGGCGATGATCACCGGCTTGACGCCGTACAGCAGGGCCTCGCCGGTCGGCGTGGCGCCGTACGACACGTAGAGCCAGGCCAGGGCGAGCGCGATCGCGGCCGCGGGCAGGATGAACGCGAGGCCGGCGACCACGAGCCCGCCGCCTCCGGCGCGCAGGCGGCCGACGTGCATCGCCATCTCCGTCGAGTTCGGCCCGGGGATCAGGTTGGTCACCCCGACCAGGTCGACCAGCTGCTGGTCGCTCAGCCATCGGCGCCGCTCGACGACCTCGCGGCGCATGAGCCCGATGTGCGCGGCCGGCCCGCCGAAGCCGATTACGCCGAGCGTCCCGAACACGACGACGAGCTCGCGGAGGCGGTGCTGTTCGCTCACCCGCGCATTGTGGCGCTCGCCCGCCGGATGTCGTCACAGGGCGCCCCTGGTGCCGTTAGCCGTCCTTGGGGTGGGCCTCAGGCGCGCTCGTCGCCGATTAATCGGCGTAGCTTGACCTGGCGCCCGGTTCGGGCTGGGTCTCGGCGATCCATCGGTGCGCGGTATGCCTGAAGCCGGCCCTTGGGTGTGCCTCAGGCGTGCTCGTCGCCGATCAATCGGCGTAGCCTGGCCCGGGGCCGGCTCCGGCAGGATTTCGCCGACCTATCGGTGCGCGGTGGTACCAGTGACGTCATGGTGGCCCGCCACGCGAACGTGACCGGCCGGACATCGGTTCAGCAGCAGGCTCGGCCTGCGCAGTCGCAGTTGCCGTCGCAACAGCCGTCGTTCAGTCGCATCTCGTCCTCACCTCCTTCCGGCCGAATCGCACGGTTCGGCGGCGCCCACCGTATCGGTGATATTGATGGTTGTCAATATGGACGGATATCGATATACTGCGGCAATGAGAAGGACCGATCCCGACGTCGTGCTGCTGGCGGCTCTCGCCGACCCGGTGCGGCTGTCGATCGTGCGGCAGCTGGCCGAGGGCGACGGCATCTGCGCATGCGACTTCACCGAGTGCTGCGACGTCAGCCAGCCGACCATCAGCCACCACCTCAAGGTGCTTCGCGAGGCCGGCGTGCTGACCAGCGAGCGCCAGGGCACCAACATCGTGTACTCGCTGTCACCCGATCTCGCGCGCCGCTTCGGCGGCATCGGCGCAAGCCTGGCCGGCCTGGTCCAGGTGAGCTGAGCAAGGAGGCCCACGCCATGACCGATCAGATGCACGACGCCGTGCGCCGCCATTACGCGGCGGCCGCGATGCAGGCGGCCACCGGGACCGGCGCCTGCTGCGGGCCCGAGGACGGCATCGGTGCCGGGCTGTACACCGCGCTCGAGCGCGACGAGCTGCCTGACGCCGCCGTGCTGGCCTCGCTGGGCTGCGGCAATCCGACCGCTGTCGCCGAGCTGCGGGAGGGAGAGCGCGTACTCGACCTCGGGTCGGGAGGCGGAATCGACGTGCTCCTCTCGGCGAAGCGCGTCGGGCCGACCGGGCGCGCCTTCGGGCTCGACATGACCGATGAGATGCTCGCCCTCGCCCAGCGCAACGCGGCCGAGGCGGGCGCCACCAACGTCGAGTTCCTCCGCGGCAAC
>CAYVCE010000086.1:0-9208 GCA_964449915.1 uncultured Steroidobacteraceae bacterium
CGACGCATCACCCGACCAATCACCCGACGCATCTCCCGACGCCAGCTTCGACGACAACGGCGGGGACCGCCACGACAACTCGGGTCCCGGCAATGGCGACGGCGACCTCGAGGACAACTCGGGTCCCGGCAACGGCGGGAGCTCCGGGTCTGGAAACGGCGATTGAGCCTCCGAGCGTCGGGATGCGTGTCGAGTCATGGCACGATGAGGGCGTGGACGATCGCGCCCTCGTCGATGCCATCCGCGGCGGTGACCGCGATGCGTTCGGCGCATTCGTGGAGCTCGAGACCGGGGCGATCTATCGGATCTGCCTCCGGATCCTGGGGCATCCCCAGGACGCCGAGGACGTGACCCAGGAGGCATTCGTGGCGGCATATCGGTCGATCGGCGGCTACCGGGGTGACGGGCCGCTGCGCGGGTGGCTCATGCGCATCGCGGCCCGCCAGGCGTACCGCAGGATCGGAAAGCGACGCCCCACCGTGGACATGGATGCGGTGCCCGAGCCGGCCATCGCCGATTCGAGCGGCGAGCCCACCCGGCTCGTCGTCGCCGCGGAGCGCGACCGCAGCGTCCGCGTCGCCGTGGCCGCGCTGCCCGAGCCATACCGCGAGGTCGTCGCGCTGAGGTTCTTCGGCGATCTCTCGCTGGCAGAGGTGGCCGACGCGACCGACCGGCCGCTCAACACGGTGAAGACGCACCTGCGTCGCGGGCTCGAGCGGCTGCGGCCGGTGCTTGGAGCGGCGGGGACCGAGCGATGACTTCCAATCCGTTCGACTCGGGGGAGCTCGGCCGGACCGATCCGGAGCTCGATCGTGTCGGCCAGCGCCTCGAGCAGTACGCGGCCGAGGCCGGTGGGCAGCCGCCGCTCGACCTGGCGGCGCGTGTCCGAGCCGCCGTCGACCTCGAGCCGGTCCATGGCCGCGGCTTCATGCACTGGTTGCACGCTCACTCCGGACCCGTGACGGCGATGGCGGCGGCCGCGGCGTTGGTGGCCGTGGTGGCCGGCGCGCTTGCCATCGGGCAGCTGGTCGACAGAACGCAGGATCGGGTGGGCACGTCGCCCAGCCCGCAGGTCGTCGTCACTCCGGCCCCGACCCCAAGCCCGACGCCGACTCCCAGCCCCAGCCCGACGTCCAGCCCGAGCCCGAGCGAGCGTCCCTCCGAGACGGTCGCGCCGTCGGGCACCGACGACCAGGGCGGGACCGAGACGCCGGAGCCGAGCGAATCGGACCACGGCGGCTCCGACAACAGCGGCTCTGGCGGTGGCGGGTCCGGCAGTGGGTCCGGCAGCAGCGGCTCCGGCAGCGGCGAGGACGGGCCCTAGAGCTCCCGGAACACGGGCGGGTAGACGACCATGCCTGGCTCGACCTCGTGGGTGCCGAGGCGGCGAACCTGGTAGGCGGTGCCCGCGGCGTCGTACGGGGATCGGACGCCGGCGTCGACGGCCGGCGAGAAGCCGAACCGGCCATAGAAGCTCGGCGCGCCGAGGACGGCGACGAACGGTTCGTCTCGCAGGTCGGCCACCGACAGCGCGGTCGTCGTCAACGCCGAGCCGATGCCGCGATCCCAGTGCGGCGGAAGGACGGCCAGCGGAGCGAGCGCGAGGACCTCGTAGCGCTCGGAGTCAGGTCCATCGGGATGGAACTCGACCTGGCTGACCAGGATGTGGCCGAGGACGCTTCCATCAACGGCCACCGCGACCAGCGAGAGCTCCGGCACGAAGCCAGCGCTGGCGCGGACCGCGTCGACCAGCTCTGCCTCAGCTGGGCCGCGGAACGCCGATCGATGCACCTCGTGGATCTGGTCGAGGTCGATCGGCAGCTCGGGCCGAATCGACCACGCGGGTGCCTCCACGAGATCGGCTGAGCGCATCATGGTCATGCCTCCTTCGGCCTGCACGCGGCGGGCCAGATCACAGGCCGTCGAGGACCCACAGGTCGGCGAGCGCGCCGTCGGCGGTGCGTCCGCCGAATAGCAGCGCACGCCCGCGCGCCTCGTCCACGATCAGCTCGGCCCCCGCCCGGCCGGCCGGCTGCGGCCCGTCGCCGGCCGGCTGCACCGCCGTGGCATCGTCGGAATCGTCTGGGAACGTCCACAGGTCGCCGAGGTAGCTCCCGTCGATGGCCTGGCCGCCGAAGACCAGCGTGGACACGTCAGTGCGGGCGCGGGCATAGAGGTTGCGCCCCATCGGCAGGCTGCCCTCGACCATCTCCCACGCCCCGCCGACGAGCCGCCAGCGATCGTCGAGCGCGAGCGTGCCGGTTGTCTGCCCGGCGTAGAGCGCCAGCTCGCCGTCATCGGTCCACCAGCAGCCGTGCAGGCAGCGCTCGACCGGGCGCGCGCCGTCCGAAGGCGTCTCGTCGACCCACGTCGCGGTGGCGAAGTCGTAGGCACGCGTATCGGAGAAGCGCGACCCCTCCGACGTGAAGCCGTGGCTGATCCACAGCCGCCCGTCAGGCCCGATCCCGGCGCACGAGCCGTAGCGCGGGGTCGGCAGCGCGCCGGTGGCGGGCAGCTCGGCCCATGCGTTGGCGGCGGGGTCGTATGCCCACAGGTCGCCGAAGAAGGTGGTGCTGTCCGCCTGGCCCGCGAAGACCACGAGCCCGACGCCGTCGGCCCAGAGCGCCTCGTGCCCGAAGCGGGCATCGGGAGACGACGCGGGTGCCAGGAGGGTCCACGTGTCACGGGCCAGGTCGTAGGCCCACGTGTCGGCGAAGACGGTCGAGCCGTCGCGGCCGCCGAACAGGTAGGCGATGCCCGCGTCCGGATCGACGGTCCAGGTATGGTCCTCGCGGGCCGGCGGGCCGGTCGCAGTGACCTGGGACCACGCCACCGGCTCGGACGAGCTGCTGGCCGCCGGCGAGGCGGGCACGGTGGCCGATGGGGCCGAGGCGGACGCGCTCGCGCTGGCCGCGGGCATCATCGGCTCAGAGGCTGATGGGGATGCAGCGGGCGGCGCGGCACACGCGGCGAGAACGATGAGCGTCGCCAGCGCCGGAATGTTGCGGGTCGAAGATCGGCGCATGCGCCTGAGCATACGCCGACCCTGGCCGACCGGCTCCGGCAGGCTACTCGCGGGGCGTGCTCTCCCACAGGGCGAGCTCGTTGCCCTCGGTGTCGGTGAAGACCGCGTACCAGCCCATGCCCTCGACCACGCTCTTGCCCTCGAGGACCGATCCGCCCAGCGCGGTGATCTTGGTCAGTGACTCGTCGATCGAGTCGACGTGGACGTAGCTGCGCACCTTCTCGGGCGCCAGCTCCCCGCGCTTGCCGATGGCTCCGGCCATGCCCTCGTCGCCGACAGGCGTGCTGAACATGTGGTAGCCCTCGAAGCCGGGGATCTCGTCGGCGAACTTCCAGCCGAAGAGCTCGCCGTAGAAGCGCCTTGCTCGACTCGTGTCGTCGGCGGGAATCTCGATGTGGGTGAAGTCGCCGTGCTTCATGGTCATCTCCGCTGGAGTGGACCGCAATCCTACGACGAGCGGCCGGAGACGCATTCGACGCGTGTCTGGCACCTGCGAGCGGCTCAGCCACCCGCGCCGAACTTCGCGAGCAGCTCGGCCGGGATGCGCGTCGGGCGCCCGTCGGAGAGCCGGACCCAGATCCACTCCGTCACCGCCTCGGTCATGAGCGCCCCGTCCGACTCGCGGTGGATCTCGGTGCGACGCACGCCGCGGACGCCCGCGAGGTCCTGCGGGAGCGTCGTCACCAGGACCACGTCGCCATAGACCACCGGACGGTGGTAGGTGACGCGGTGCTCGCGGACGACCCATCCGCCGCCCTGCGCCAGCGACCAGTCGCGCCCGAACCCGAAGGCCTCCACGTGGTCGATGGCCACCTGCTCGGCCCAGTTGAGGTAGACCGCGTTGTTGACGTGCCCGAGGAGATCGAGCTCGTACTGGCGAACCCGGTGGCGGGAGGTGAATCGCCTGGGATCGAGTGGCGGTGAGGCATCGGTCACGTCGAAAGGATACGAGCAACCGATGCGTTCGCCGCAGGGCCGCCACGCCCGATGGAGCCGCCAATTGTCGCTGCTGGCGACAGTAGGTGGGCCGAGGACGCTTCGGGCACGGGTCGGATCGTGGTCCCACGCTCGCAGCCGGGAGCGGACGACGTCCGGTCGGGGGTGGAGGGTGCCTACGGTCGCGCCGAGCGACAAATGGTCGGTCCCGGTGCGTGCCATCGCGCGGGAGATGGAGCGGGAGACGAGATTCGAACTCGCGACATCCACCTTGGGAAGGTGGCGCTCTGCCAGCTGAGCTACTCCCGCGGAGCGACCGCGGGCGATGATACATCGGCCCTCACGGACATGCCACGACGCCGGGGGTAGATCCGGCGTCGTGGTCCCCTGGCAGCGAAGGCGGTCAGCGGATGAGGGTCAATCCACCACCGGGCACAGGGCCCTGGGCCGGGGCGGCGGCGGGCTGGTTGGCGGCCACGGCGGCCGCGATGGTCAGCGTCAGGACCACGCCCGCCAGGGTCGCGGCGAGGCGTCGGGCGGTGATCCGGCGCTGGACCTGGCGATCGACGATGACCGAGCCGGCGGTGCGGTCGTGCTTGGCCTGGTGGAGCAGCGCGGCGTGGGCCTGGCGCTCGGCGTGGATCGAATCGGCCAGCTGATGGGTGCTCACGTTGGGTGCGAACATCTGATGGACCTCCTCAGTGGCCGCTGAATTGACGGCCGGTGCTGCCGCCCATCCTGTGCCTCGCCACCACGTCGCGCGATCCGTCCGGCGACGGCGGATTGGTCAACCTGCGGATCAACCGTCTGTCGTGCGTTCGGCGGGCAGGGTGTCGCCTGGCCGACACCGGCCCGGATCCCCTTGACGCTCGACCACGATGCGGCGACAGTTCGGGCAGCGCGCTGCTGCCCATCGACAGCGACGGGGAGGATGCTGACGATATGACCGATCATGCCCTGGCGGTCGACAGCCTCCGCCGCTGCGCGCTCTTCGCGCATGTCGACGACGGTGGGCTGATTGCGCTGGCCGAGTTAACGCGGCGACGCCGCTTTCGGCGCAACGAGGTGATCTTCCACCAGGACGACGTGGGTGACTCGCTGCACATCGTTGCCGAGGGGGCCGTCAAAATCGTGCTCCCGTCGCAGGAAGGCGAGGAGGCGATCATCGCGACCCTGCGGCCGGGCGACTTCTTCGGCGAGCTGGCCCTGCTCGACGGATCGCCGCGATCCACCACCGCCACGGCACTCGAGCAGACCGAGACCATGGCGCTGCCGCGCGACCAGTTCCAGCGCCTCCTGTCAGAGGACCCGCGCCTCGTGACGGCGCTGCTTCGCGCCCTCTCCGGCGAGCTGCGCCGGCTGACGGGCCACGTCGAGGAGCTACACTTCCTCGACCTCGCGGGGCGCCTGACGATGCGGCTCGTGCGCCTGGCACGTGGCGCCGATGCTGCGGCCAGCGGCCGCGTCGAGCTGAACTGGCCCTTCACACAATCGGATCTTGCCGCCATGATCGGCGGCACCCGCCAGAGTGTGAACAAGCTGCTGAGCGGCCTGGTGGAGGAGGGAGTGCTGGAGATCGACCGCGAGACACTGGTGATCAACGATCTCGCCGCGCTCGAGGCGCGCAGCGCACGATGAGCAGCTGTCGAGTAGCCGACACCGGCGCTGTCGCAATTCCGCTTCTCCGCTGTCGGCACCCTGCCTAGGATTCGGTCATTCGCGGTATTCCGCCGTCAGAGGAGGGCAGTCATATGGACAACTACCGGCGGCGGCCGCCGATGGAGGGCTTCTCCAGGCCGGGACAGCTCGGCGGTGAGGCATTCGACGACGAAGTAGAGGGACACATGATGGATGAGCGCGACGAGATCCAGGGCGAGAGCGCCATCAAGCGCAGGCTCGACGAGGACGAAACCGAGGGCCACAAGCTGACGACCCGCAGCGCCGTCGACGACGACGACACCGAGGGCCATACGCTGACCAAGCGAAGCTAGACTTCGCTGGTGGTTGACCACCAGGCCGATGCCGCGCTCGCCGCACTCGTTGCGGCGGCGCGGCGTTCTGGTGTCGGGCGACGTCTCGCCGGGGACGTCGAGACCCGCCTGCTGCAGAGCATCGTCGACGCGACGGTGCGACTCTTCGATGCCGAGGCCGCCTCGATCGCGTTGTTCGAGCAGGATCCCGATCGGCTCGAGTTCCGGGTGGCGGCTGGCGAGCGAGGAGCCGGCGCGGTCGGGCTGACCGTCCCGCCCAGCCAGGGCATCGCCGGCTTCGTCTACTCGACCGGGCAGGCGCTCGCGCTGTCCGACGTGGCCAACGACCCTCGCTTCAACCGAGACGCGGCCGAGCAGACCGGGTACGTGCCACGATCCATCGCCGCCGCGCCGCTCGTCGACGAGCACGGCACGGTCGGGGTGCTCCAGGTGCTCGACAAGCGCGGCTCGCCGACGTTCTCGCTGCAGGACATGGAGCTGCTCGGCGTCTTCGCGGGCCAGGCGACGGTTGCCATCGCGGCCGCGCGGGTGCAGCGCGACACCGAGCGCCTCCTTCGGGCCGTGCTCGTGCAGATCGAGCCCGGCCTTGACGCCGATGCGGTCGAGTCGCTGGTCTCGTCCGCCACGCGCGACCTGGACGTCGACGACGAGTCCCCGTTCTGGCGGCTCGTGGACCAGGTGGCGCGCCTCCGCGCGCTGACCGACCGCGAGACGGCGCTGCTGACCGACATCCTCGACGCGGTGGCGACCCACGCCGGGGGTCAGCCGGTTCGCGGGCGTGGGCCGCGGTGAGCGACCCGCTGCCGGCGTGGTCGGAGCCGTTCGCAGCTCCGCGCACCCAGCTGCGACGCAGCCTCCGCGTACGCGGCGTCACGCGCGAGTGGGCGTGGGGCGGGGCCACGGGCGCGGGTGTCCGTGTCGGGATCATCGACTCCGGCCTCGAGAACGACCACCCGCGCCTGCGCGGGCGCGTCGTCCAGAACGTGACGGTTGAGCCCGCCGATGACGGGCCACACGTGGTGCCCGACGAGGCCCACGACATGTACGGCCACGGCACCGCCTGCGGCGCGATCATCGTCGGCCTGGCGCCGGAGGTCGAGCTGGTATCGATCCGCGTGCTCGGAGCGGACCTGCGCGGCAAGGGGACAGCTTTCGCCGCCGGCCTCGACTGGGCGATCGAGCAGGGCCTGGAGGTGTGCAACCTGAGCCTGTCGTCGAAGAGCGAGTCGCTCTATCCGATCTTCCACGACCTCGCCGATCGGGCCTACTTTCGCGGCATGGCCCTGGTGAGCGCCGCCAACAACGTGCCGGCCCCGAGCTATCCGTCCCTCTTCTCATCGGTCTTCTCGGTGGCAGCCCACGGTGAGGCGGACCCCTGGCGGCTGTACTACAACCCCGCGCCACCGGTCGAGTTCGGAGCCTGGGGCGTCGACGTGCCGATCGCCTGGAAGGACGGTGGCAGCACCGTGGCGACCGGGAACAGCTTCGCCGCGCCGCACGTCGCCGGGTTGGTCGCGCTCATCCTCTCGAAGCATCCGGGGCTCAGCCCGTTCGAGGTCAAGGCGATCCTCGCCAGCGTCGCCGACAACCCGGGACGCCGTCGACGGCCGGCCGCCGACCGGTGACCCTGGCCCGCACGTACCTCGAGCTCTTTCGCCGCAACCCGGCGCTGGCAAAGCTGCTCGCCGGCGAGTTCATCTCCGGCATCGGCGACTGGCTGTACCTGGTCGCGATCCTGGTCGTCGTGTACGCCGAGAGCAACTCGCCGGTGCTGCTCGGCATCGTGGGGGCGGCGCGCATCCTGCCGTACGTGATCCTGTCGGTACCGGCCGGGATCGTGGCCGATCGGTTCGACCGGCGTCTCGTGCTGCTCGTCACCGACCTGGCGCGCGGCGCCCTGATGCTCGTTCTCGTGGCTGCCGTGCTGCTCGACGCGTCGACGCTCGTCATCGTGGCGGTCTCGGTACTGGCGGCGTGCTTCTCGACCTTCTTCGGGCCAGCCATCGCGTCGCTGCTGCCGATGCTCGTCGACGAGCGCGACCTCGGCCCCGCCAACAGTGCCTGGGCCACGCTCGACAACGTCGCGTTCATCGTCGGTCCGGCACTCGCCGGCGTGCTGCTCGCGGTGGGGAGCCTCGAGGTCGCGTTCCTGCTCAACGCGGTGTCATTCGCCATCGTGGCGGTCGTGCTGTGGCGGCTGCCGGTGCTGGTCGCGGCAACGCCGGTCGCCGAGGGCGACGTCGGCGGCGAGCCCACGGCGGCGGGCCACGGATGGCGCGACCTGGTTCGTCCGCTGGCCGGCCCGTTCATCCTGGACTCGACGACGAGCATCGTCGGTGGCGGCCTCGGCGTGCTGACGGTCATCATCGCGGTCGACGTCCTCGGCGCCGGGGAGGCGGGGACGGGGTATCTCAACGCCGCGACCGGCGTCGGCGGGGTGGTCGCCGGAGTGCTGGGAGGCGCGCTGCTGGCCAGACGGCTCGGCGTTCCGCTACTCATCGGCGGCGTGGCGGGTGGCATCGGCCTCGTGTGGCTGGCGCTGGCGGGCGACCTGCTCGTCGCGATGCTGGCCATGGGCGTTGCAGTCGCCGGCCTGCTGCTGCTCGACGTGGTCAACACCACGCTCATCCAGCGCATCGTTCCCGACGCCCTGCGCGGCCGTGCGATGGGCGTGCTCCAGACGACATCGGCGGTGCTGTACGCCGGCGGCTCGCTGGCCATGCCGATCATCGCCGACCTCGCAGGCGTGGGCCCGGTCCTCGTCGGATCGGCCGTCGTCACCGTCGTCGGCGTTGCCGGTGCATTGCTGCTGACCGAGGGGCGTGGCGAGCCCGCGCCGATCGACCCGGTCCGCGCGCGGCTGCTCGAGCACCCGATCTTCGCCGGCCTGCCGGCCGCTCGCCTCGAGGCGGCTGCACGGCAGCTGGTCGAGGTCCCGGTGGAGGGCGGCGAGGTCGTCGTTCGCCAGGGCGCTGCGGCCGATCGGTTCTACGTGGTGGCCGACGGCACGCTGCGCGTCACGCAGGTCCCGGATGGCGGCGGTCCGGACGTGCACCTGCGCGACCTGGGCCCGGGAGACGTCTTCGGCGAGATCGGCCTGTTGCGGCGCTCGGCGCGCACCGCGACGGTGACGGCGACCGGCCCCGGAACGCTGCTGGCGCTCGACGGTGAGGCCTTCCATGCCCTCGTCGGCTCCGGACCGGGCCTGAGCACCAGGCTGCTCGACCTGTACCGTGGCGCCATCTCGCGCGCCTGA
>CAYVCE010000087.1:0-11875 GCA_964449915.1 uncultured Steroidobacteraceae bacterium
CGCACGGTGGAAGGCCTCGTCTCCGAGGATGGCGCACTCAATCCGGTCCAGGCGGCCTTCGTGAAGCACGGCGTCCCACAGTGCGGCTTCTGCATTCCAGGCATGATCATGTCGGCGACGGCCCTGCTGGAGGAGAACCCGGCCCCCACGACGGACGAGATCCGCCTGGGGATCGCCGGCAACCTGTGCCGCTGCACCGGCTACACCAAGATCATCGAGGCCATCGCCCTCGCGGCGGAACGGAGTGCGCACCCATGACCGAACATCCCGAGTCCATCCAGGAGGCCCTCGACGACAACCACGTCACGCTGGCGCTGACGCCTGCCCACCTGCTTCTGCTCGTCGTCGGGATCTACCTGCTCATCCGGTTCCTGCGTGGCATGCGGAGCTGAGCTCACGACCGATGCCGAACGCCGTCGAGCCCGCCTTCGAGTCCCCCACCCGCCTGGAAGCGGCCTATGCGCTGCTGGCCGACGCAGACGGCCCGCCGTGGCGGCCGATCGCCGGCGGCACCGACCTGATGGTCCAGGTCACCGGCGAGATCGGCGAGCCGCCGGCGCGGATCCTCGACATCTGGGCTCTCGACGAGCTGCGTGGCATCACCGTCGAGGGCGATGCGCTCGTCATCGGCGCCCTGACGACCTACACCGAGATCCGTCGCTCGCCGGTCGTCGCCGAGTTCCTGCCGGCGCTGGTGGAAGCGGCCGCCACGATCGGGGCGGCGCAGATCCAGAACCGCGGCACGATCGGCGGCAACGTGGTCAATGCCTCCCCCGCCGGCGACACCCTGCCGGTGCTGCTGGCCTGCGGCGCCGAGATGGTCCTCGGATCCGCGACGGGCGAGCGCACGGTCGCGGCCGACGAGTTTTGGCCGGGGTACCGCACAACGGCGAGGCGGCCCGACGAGCTCCTGGTCCGCGTGCGCGTCCCGCAGTCGCGTGACCGCCAGGTCCGCTTCCGCAAGATCGGCACGCGGCGCGCACAGGCGATCAGCAAGGTCGTCATGGCCCTGGCCTGGCGCGCGTCCGGCGACGACCGGGCCTGGACCGATGTCCGCCTCGCCCTCGGCTCGGTGGCGGCCACCACGGTCCGCGCCCGTGCCACCGAGGCCGTGCTGGAGGGCGCCCTGCCGACCCGCGAGACCGCCGACGCTGCGACCGCGGCGCTGACCGCCGAGCTGCACCCGATCGACGACGTCCGGTCCACCGCCGGCTACCGGCGTGCCGTCGCCGGGCGGGTCCTCCATCGGCTCATCCGCGACGCCGGAGGCTGGTGATCCGGCGTGGAGCCCCACGACGTCACCGTCTTCCTGTCGGCCGCCGCGTTCCGCGGCTGGCTGGAGGAGCACCACGACATGGCGACCGACCAGTGGGTGGGCTACTACAAGAAGGGCGTGCCGAAGGTCTCGATGACCTATCCGGAGTCGGTCGACGAGGCGCTGTGCTTCGGCTGGATCGACGGCCTCACGAAGCGCATCGACGACGAGGTGTACGCCATCCGCTTCACGCCGCGCCGCCGGCGATCCAACTGGAGCGCGATCAACCTCGCGAAGGTCGCCGAGCTGACCGCCGCCGGACGGATGCATCCCGCCGGGCAGCGTGCGTTCGAGGAGCGGGACGGCTAGCGACTATCGTGCGCTCAAGACCGATGGCGCGCCCGGTCGTCATCGGCGAACAGCGGAGGGTGTTTCGTGGATTGGCTCCTGTTCCTGGTCCAGTGGCTGCACGTGCTGCTGGCCATCGTGTGGTTCGGCTACTCGCTGTCGATGTACTTCCTCGTCGCGCCAGCGCTCGCCCGGCTGAGCGAGGGATCGCAGCGCGAGGCGAACTTCGAGCTCGGCCGGCTCGCGCAGCGTGTCTTCCCGATCGTGGCGCCCCTCGTCATCCTGCTCGGCATCCTGCGCGGCACCGTCCTCGGACCGATCGACTCGCTCGACGCCCTGTTCGGCACCGCCTACGGCATCACCTGGCTGGTGGCGCTGGCGGTGTCCATCGGCCTCATCGTGAACGGCGCGCGGAACCTTGGCCCCGCCACCACCGGCCTCAAGGACGCCGCCGACTTCGCAGCCGCCAGCACCCGCGTCCAGCGCCTGGCCCAGATCGACCTGGCCGGCTTCCTGATCGTCTTCACCTGCATGGTCCTCATGCGCTTCAACCTCTAGGGCCCGATGTCTTAGGGCGATGGCCTAGCCGATCCCGAAGGCGCGGGCGGCCGCGGTTGCCGCGGCCGCCAGCAGGACGACGAGCAGGATGGGGGTGCGCAGCCAGGTGGCCACGACGGCGACCGCCACGCCGACGAGCCGCGCGTCCACGACCAGGGCGCCATCGGCCCGGAAGGTGAGCACCGCGACGAGTGCGGCTAGGAGCGCGGCGGGCAACAGCGCGACGACGTTCAGGACCGGTGGCGGCAGCTGGCGACCGCCCAGGATGAGCGGACCGGCGGCCTTGATCGCGATCGTGGCGCTCGCGACGACGAGCACCGTGAGCCATGCGGACGTCATCGGCGCCACAGGCCGATGAGGGCGGCCGCGGCCGCCGCGATGATCGGCAGCCCGGGCGGCGTGAGGGGCACGAGGCCCAGGGCGATGAGCACGCCGAGCGTAGCCGCCAGCCGCGAGGTTCGGTCGTGCAGCTGCGGCCACAGCAGGGTCAGGAAGAGCGCCGCGAGGCCGCCGTCGAGGCCGAGTGCGTTCGGATCGCCGATGGCCGAGCCGCCGAGCACTCCGAGGGCAGTCCCGCCCACCCAGGCCATCCACATGACCGCGCCCGCCACGACGAGCGTCCGGATGTCGAAGCGCCCGCCTCGACGGGCGGCCAGGGCCCACGACTCGTCGACGACCAGCTGCGACACGACGAAGCGGCGCAACGGGCCGCCGCGCATCGAGGGTGCCACGGACACGCCGATGGGCAGGTAGCGCAGGTTCAGCAGCACGGCCGCGAGGACGGCCGCCACGGCGTTCCCGCCCGCCGACAGGACCGAGAGCACCGCGAACTGCGCCGATCCGGCGAAGGTCGTCGCCGACATGACGATCGCCGCCAGGCCGCCGAACCCCGCGTCAGAGGCCGCCAGCACGCCGAACGAGACGCCGAACAGGCCGATCGCCGCGGCCAGCGGCAGGGCCAGCAGGATCGGGTTGCGGACCGGCGCGTCGTCCGGCATCGGCTCGGGCGCCTCGCCGAACGGGAAGTGCGGCTGCCGATCGTCCGGGCCCATGGCGCGAGGGTGCCACAATCGGGGAATGAGCATCATCGAGGCCGGCCCGCTCGAGGTGATGGTCGGTGATCCCGATGATCACCGACCGGCATCTCGCTGGGGGCTGAAGGTCGACCCGGGCGACGAGCGAGGCCGGGTCGAGACCCTCGCGATCATCACCGAGGAGATCGCGCCCGGCGACCGGATCCCGCTCCACACGCACGACGTGGACGAGGCGATCACGATCCTCCGCGGCCTGGCCGACACGCGCCTCGGCGAGGAGTCGCGGCGCGTCGGCCCCGGAGCGGTGGTCTTCATCCCGGCCGGGGTCCCGCACGGGACCGCGAATGCCGGCCCCGAGCCGCTCCAGATCCACGCCGTGTTCCCGGCGACCTCCATCGAGATCGCGATGCTCGAGCGCAACCCGGCGCCCGGCACGGAGGCCGACGGGCCTCGACGCTCCCGCTACGACCTGCGCACCGGGGAGTTCGTCCATCTCGACTCGCCTCCGCTACCCTGACGTCATGACCGTTTCTCGCACCGGGGTCGAGCTCACGCGCGCCGGCGCCCCGCACGCGGATGAGGTCCTGACGCCGGAGGCGCTCGACTTCGTCGCGCAGCTGCATCGGTCATTCAATCCCGAGCGCGAGCGGCTGCTGGCCGACCGAGCCCTGCGCCAGGCGCGGATCGACGCCGGCGAGATGCCCGACTTCCTCCCCAACCCGATCGAGAGCCGCGACCCGGACTGGCGTGTCGCGCCGGCGCCGGCGGACTTCGACGACCGGCGCGTCGAGATCACCGGCCCGGCCGAGCCGAAGATGCTGATCAACGCGCTCAACAGCGGCGCATCGGTCTTCATGGCCGACTTCGAGGACGCCCTGTCCCCCACCTGGGACAACGTGGTGACCGGGCACTGGGCCGTGTCGGAAGCCGTGCGACGGCGGCTGACCGTGCAGACCGATGAGAAGGCGTACGCCCTCGACGACACCATCGCGACGCTCTGCATCCGGCCGCGCGGCTGGCACCTGGCCGAGGCCCACGTGTTGGTGGACGGCACGCCGATCAGCGCCAGCATCTTCGACTTCGGGATCTGGTTCTTCCACAACGCGCGTGAGCTGCTCGACCGTGGCTCCGGCCCGTACCTCTACCTGCCCAAGCTCGAGAGCCACCTCGAGGCGGCGCTCTGGAACAGGATCTTCGTCGCCGCCCAGGAGGCGCTCGACATCCCGCAGGGATCGGTGCGTGCCACCGTCCTGATCGAGACGATCCTGGCCGCCTTCGAGATGGACGAGATCCTGTTCGAGCTGCGCGACCACGCTGCCGGCCTCAACGCCGGCCGCTGGGACTACATCTTCAGCATCATCAAGAAGTTCCGCGCGCGGCCGGACATGACGCTGCCCGACCGGGCGCAGGTCACCATGACCGTGCCGTTCATGCGCGCCTACACCGAGCTGCTGGTGCAGACCTGCCATCGGCGCGGGGCTCACGCCATCGGCGGCATGGCGGCCTTCATCCCGTCGCGCCGCGACCCGGAGGTCAACGAGCGCGCCCTGGCCAGGGTGCGCGAGGACAAGCAGCGCGAGTCATCCGACGGCTTCGACGGCACCTGGGTCGCCCATCCCGACCTCGTGCCCGTCGCGCGCGAGGTCTTCGACTCGGTCCTGGGCTCGAAGCCGAACCAGAAGGACCGGCGCCGCCTCGAGTTCATGGTCTCCGCCGGTGACCTCGTCGACGTGCGCGTCACCGATGGCGCCGTCACCGAGCGCGGCGTGCGCGCGAACATCTCGATCGGGCTGTCGTACCTGGCTTCCTGGCTGGCCGGTAACGGTGCCGCCGCCATCAACAACCTGATGGAGGACGCCGCGACCGCCGAGATCAGCCGCTCCCAGCTGTGGCAATGGCGGACCCACGCCGTCGCGCTCGACGACGGTGCGCCGATGACCGCCGAGCGCTACACCACCATCCGCGACGAGGAGCTGTCCACCCTGCGCGCATCGCTCCCCGACTACCCCTGGGCCGATGCGGCCGCCCTCCTCGACGACCTCGTCCTCTCCGACGACTTCGCCGAGTTCCTGACCCTCGACGCATACGCTCGCCTGGGATGACGATTGGCGCTTACGCCACCGTCACGTCTCTGCGGCCCGCTCCGGCCGCACCCCATCGCGGCTTACGCGTATGCGCGCATTAGAGACCAACAATCCGCCGATGACTCGTCGATCAGGCCAGATCCAGCCTTGCCGATGAGTCTCCGTAGCGGGTCACGAGTCCTGAGTTAGCGAGTCGGTGCGGCAGTCAGCCGCGCGGTGGGTCGATGATCATGTGCATGCGGCCTTTGCCGATGGCGTGCTCGTGGCGACGGCAGATGCCCATCGGTACGCCGATGATCCTGAACTGCGGATCGCGGAAGCCGAACGACACCGTGCGCAGCGCGCGCTCGGAGCAGCCCTCGACGTTGCAGTGCCTGCGCACCATGTGCTCGCCGTACTCGCCGATCCTGATCGGCGCCCCGCATGAGCAATCGATCCGCGTCTGGAAGATGTCGCGGCCAACGTAGCTCACCGGCGAACGATAGAACACCCGTGCGGTTTGGTCGACGCCCCTAACCGGTCGAGCTATCGCTTCTCACCGATCGACCTGCCTTCTCGGGGTACTCGCCACGCCGAGCTGCCCTCAGTGACAGGCTTCCGAGCCGTTGTCGGTGAAGGAGCGCCCCTCCTCCGGAAGGAACTCCCAAGTGTACCCGCTGGGTTCGAGGGTCAGCATCAACACCCCATACGTGTCGTCAGCGCCGGTCTCGCTGTTGGGGTTCGCCGGGCCCTCGCTGAATAGGTAGTGGCTGCGCCCGCCGGTGCCGACCACGAACTGACGAACGCCCCGAACGGGGTCAAGCTGCCCGGTGGGGGTCATCGGCGCCAGTCGTTCATAGGCGTGGTTGTCGCCGCTGAGGACGAATTCGGCCCCCGCTTCGTGGAGTGCCTCCCAGAGCGGTTCGACCTCATCCTCGTCGCCCTTGCGGCCGGAACTGAAGCGCGGATTGTGGATGACGGCGGCAACGCACCCCGTCGGATAGTTCGCCAGGTCTGCGCGCAGCCACTCCACCTGCGGTGAACCGCCGTCGCAGCCGCCTTCCACGTCGTCGCAGATGGAATTGAGGACGTAGATACGCCATTCACCGAGGTCGTATGCATACCAGCCGCGGTCAGGGTTCAGGGCGCTTTCGCCAAATGGTTCCAGCACGTCGCTGAAGTACTCCATGTAACCCGCCGCGCCGCGCGTCCGGTAGTCATGCCCTCCCAGCGCCGGACGCGTGCGGTCGTACGCCCGACCCCAAGAGCGGTCATAGCACTGGAACTGCTCCCGTGTCCCGCTGTTGTAGGCGTTGTCGCCCAAGGTCTGCACGATTGCGTCGGGGTAACGATCGAGGATGTCGGCGGTCTTCTCATGGCCATGGGTGCTGCAGTTGGCGATGTCGCCGGCAGCCAGCAACGTGGCCGTCCCAGACTCCGAGCCGGGTGTGGACGTGGGGGGTGGCGTTGGTGACCGCGTAGGCGTCGCCGACGTTGTCGGCGTCGAAGGCGCCATTGTGGGCGTCGTCGAAGCAGACGGCGGCGGCGTGAGCTCGACCGCTATGCCGTTCGGAGTGCATGCAATCAGAACGAGCACCACCGCAATCAGCAGCGCGGCGCGGCGCGATCCGCGGCCGGCTCCTCGGGACAGTGCGTCCCCCATATCCGAGTGCATAGGCGCAGCATGAACGACGTCGCCGAATCGCGCCAACGGCCCGATGGATTCGTCATGCCTGACATCTCGACCGACGGATCCGCTGCCCATTCGGCACGCTGCTGTCGCCAAGCTCACCGGCGCCGGCGTTGCGACATCCCGGTGGTGCGCCTCACGCCATCCGAAGCCAACTGACCCGATCCGATGAGTGGGCGACACATCGCAGAGGAGGCGATCCATGCTCGCAGGCCGATCCGCGTTCTCCGGCTATTCGACCAACGACATCCCGAAGGCAAAGGAGTTCTACGGCGGCGCCCTCGGGCTCGACGTGACCGAGGAGAACGGCATGCTCACGCTCAAGTTCCCCGGCGGCCACACCGTGCTCATCTACCCCAAGGGCGACGACCACCAGCCGGCGACCTACACCGTCCTCAACATCCACGTCGACGACATCGACAAGGCGGTCGATGACCTCGCCGGCGCCGGCATCGTGTTCGAGCACTACGGCCCCGACGCCGGCCAGGACGAGCGCGGCATCGCGCGCGAATACGGCCCGCCCATTGCCTGGTTCAAGGATCCCGCGGGGAACATCCTGTCGCTCATCGCCACCGAGTAGCGCCGCCCGGGCGCAATGCACGCCGGGCGGCACGCGCGTATCGTCTCGGCACCATGAGACTGCCCGGCACGGAGCATCGATGCGGCCCTCTCTTCGAGCTGGGGCACGTGCGGCGGCAGCTGCACCTCGGCGCGCCGATCGCCGAGGGCGAGGCCACGATCGCGGTGGCGCACATCATCGGCACCACGAGCCGGGCGCAGGACTTCGACGCCTGCTTCCATCCGCTGCGCCCCGTGCTGGAGGACCGGATCGCCGACATCGAGCGCACCGGCGACGCGGCACTCGACAAGGCAATCGACGTCGTGCGCGTCGACCGCGCCTACTTCGTCGCTGACGGCCACAAGCGCGTGGCTATCGCACGCCGCCGAGGCCGCGAATTCATCGACGCCAACGTCAGCCACCTCCCCACGCGGTACGAGATAACCGCCGACGTGGCCGATGACGCGATCGAGCGCACCGCGCGCGAGGGCGAGTTCCGGCGCCACAGCGGGCTCGACGAGGGCGTGCCGAACGCTCGGTTCGCCCTGACCCACGTTGACGACTACGGCGAGCTCTACCAGTCCGTCCGCCTGCACGCGCTCGACGCCTCCACACGGGCCGGCCGCCTGTTGCCGCCGGGCGAGGCAGCCGCCGACTGGTACTCGATTGTCTACCTTCCGGGCGTGGCGGTCACTCGCGAGCGGGTGGGCGGCCTCCTCGACTCGGACAGCGATGCCGACGTGTTCGTGGCCTTCCACCGCCAGTCACGCGCGTTCTGGGGGACCGAGTGCGACGCGGCGGAATGCGCGGCCGACCAGGTGCTGGCCGCCACGCGCCGCGCGGCTGCCCGAGATCGATCCCCGATCGGCATGATGCTCGGTCGTGGCCAGCGCCGCGCGACCGAGCCCGTGCTCCTTCCCCTCGTCGAGGGCGACGAGCCGACCTGATCACCTCGGACAACGGATCGGGGCCGGCACCACGCGCGAGCCACGCGTCGTCGCACCGAGCGCACGACCGCCTGCATGCCGCTCCCACCCCGGACAGCCTCTATTCCCACCACGCCGGGGGCCGAAACGTACACCCCGGATTCGCCCGAAGGTCCCACGCCACGCTTCGGTGCAGTCCATATCCTCGACCAACATGATCGGCCCGACGCGGGTCCTCGCAACAAGGGAACCTCATGCACAGAATTCAACGATTCGGTAGAAGCGTGCTGGTCGCCGGCGTGTCGCTTCTTCTCATCGGGGGTGCCGTGCTCGGGCGGTCGCTGGGAACGGCCAACGACGCGCCCGCGGACGCCAGCGAGGAGGTCGTCGACGACGTGTTGGCCGCCCGCATCGAGCGTCTCGACGACCTGGAGGGAGATACGGCGGACCTCGACGACGAGGAGGATGCCGAGGACACGGATGGGCCGACCGACCTCGAGGATGTTGCAGCTGCCGAGGACGAAGAGGACGAAGCCGAGGCAGATGACGGGGCGGACGACGAGGACGAGGACGGGGCGGACGACGAGACAGATGACGAGACCCTCGAGGAGGAGCCGGCCGCGGATGAGCCTCCGGCCGCCGACGTCGCCGACGCTGACGACTCTGACGACGCCTCCGACGACGACGCCTCCGACGAGGAGGAGGACGACGACGAGGAGGAGGACGAGGAGGACGACGACGAGGACGACGACGACGAGGACGACGACTGACCCTGCGTCTCCTGAGCCGCGTCTCGCCACTGGCGCGAGGCGCGGCTTTCGATCTGGCCTCCGGTACGGCACCATCGCAGGGTGATGGACTCCCGCCTGGCCCGGCAGGCAACGGCAGCGGCCTTGACGATGGTCACCCTGTGTGCCTGCGTCGGGCCGGTCTCGACGACGGCCCCGGCGCCGGCCTCCGCTCCGGCCGCCACGTCCGCGCCCCGGACGCCAGCGGCCCCCACGCCGGATCCAGCGACGCAGACCGCGGCACCGACCGCAGCCATCGCCTCGACCAGTGAGGTCCTCCGCGATGCCGTGGGCGTCGCGGAGGTTCGTGGGCACCTCGAGGAGCTCCAGCGCATCGCCGATGCCAACGGCGGCAGCCGGGCGACCGGCACCAGCGGCTTCGAGGCCACCGTGGCATACGTCGAGCGACAGC
Source organism: uncultured Steroidobacteraceae bacterium (assembly GCA_964449915.1). Taxonomy (GTDB): domain Bacteria; phylum Chloroflexota; class Limnocylindria; order QHBO01; family QHBO01; genus JACDBZ01. Next base: position 9,634 of record CAYVCE010000087.1, read on the forward strand.
TCCAGCTCGCCGGCTACGAGGTCGAGCGGCAGCTCTTCGTGGCGGGGGGCGTCTCCAGCGCCAGCCTGCTGGTCGAGACGGCGGGCGCCGGCGACGACATCGTCATGTTCGGCGCCCACCTCGACTCGGTGGCGGCCGGGCCCGGCATCAACGACAACGGCTCTGGCCTGGCGACGCTGCTCGTCGTCGCCGAGCGCTTGGCAGAGCTGCCCGCGCCCGCTCGGCGCCTACGATTCGCGTTCTGGGGCGCGGAAGAAGGCGGGCCGTTCGGGTCGGCGGCCTACGTCGGCCAGCTCAGCGATGCCGACCGCGACCACATCGCCGCCTACCTCAACTTCGACATGCTCGGGTCGCCGAACTTCATTCGCTTCGTCTACGCCGAGGCGGGGGCAGCGCCGGGTTCGCAGGCCCTGACCGATCTCTTCGCCGCGTACTTCGAGACACAGGGCCTCGCCTGGGAGCCGATCGACCTGACCGGCCACGCCGACCACGGGCCATTCGTCGCCGCCGGCATCCCGACCGGCGGCCTGTTCAGCGGAGGGTCCGAGCCCAAGACCGATGCGCAGGCGGCTGCCTTCGGCGGCAGCGCGGGTGCCTTCGCCGATGCCTGCAGCCACCTCGCCTGTGACACGATCGCCAACCTCAGCGACGTCGCCCTCGACCAGATGTCCGACGCAGTCGCCCACGCGGCAGCGACACTCGGAGCCTCATCGGGCGACTGATGCCCGCCGGGTCCCCGGGGGCTGGCCGCGGCGACCTGACCGGTGACCCGCCCCACGGGTCAACCGTCGGGCAGCTTGCGCAGGCCGCTGACGGGCTTGCGCAGCACGGCATCCACGTCGGCCAGGTAGGCTCGATAGATCGGCTCGAGGTCCGCATCGGTCGAGGCCTGGAGGTGGCGCAGGAGACCCCGGCCGGTGGTGAATCCGTGGCGGTGCTCCTCGACCCATGCGCGCATGGCGCCGAAGAAGGCATCGTCGCCCATGGCACCCCGCAGACCGGTGAGGAACTCGGTCCCCTTGTAGAAGACCGCCTCGAAGTAGCCATCACAGCTGGTCCAGTCGCCGCCGGTGGTCAGCCCTGCCTCCCACGCGAACACGGAGCTGTTAACCGGACGGCCGGAGCACTGGTTCTCCCCGATGCCCATGAGGTAACGCGCGCTGAAGTCGGCGAACCCCTCGTCCAGCCACGGCTCCAGCTGCTGGTCATTGCCCAGCTGCGCGTAGAACCACTGGTGCGCGACCTCGTGGTAGACGACGTACGCATCGGTCACCTTGCCGCGCGTGAGGTGGATGGCACGCGGGTACTCCATGCTGAAGCCGCCGCCGGCGCCGACCTCGGCCAACACGAGATCGGGCCACGGATAGGCTCCGAACGTCTCCGACAGGCCGATGAGGGCGTTCTGCGCCAGGTCGGCGGTCGCAGCGCCCGACACGGTCTGGGTGTACACGCGGAGCGTCGTGTCGCCGACCTGGCGGGTGGTGAGCGCGAACGCCGGGTTCACGACGAAGCTGAAGTCGCGCACGTCCTCGACCTCGCACACCCACGTCGTGCCGCTTGACTCGGGGGCGCTTGCCAGTCCGGGGCAGGCGACAGCGTCGCGGCCCAACGGCGCCGTCGTCGTCAGCTCGAGGCGGATGTCATCGGCCGTGAAGGAGATCTGCGGGTCGCCGAGGCCGTAGACCTCGTGCTCGGTCGACACGATCGGGAACCACTGGCCGAAGCTGAGCACGCCCGCCTCGCGGCTCAGGCGCGCGCTGAATGCGTCCGAGCTGGTGCCGACGTTGAGCGCGAAGACGATGCCGATCTCGACGCTCTCGCCGCCGCGCACGTCGTCGAGCGGCACGCGGAGGTTGATGCTCGTCGTCCACTCCCCCGCCACCGGCTCGCCGCCGACGGTGACCGTCTCGCTCATCTCGAGGTACCCGAGGGCACGCGGCACGACCGACAGGTTCACGTGGTCGATGACGCGCGACGCGGTGTTGGTGAGTGTCAGGGTCTCCACCGCGTCGAGCCGCCCGCTGGCGACGTCGAGCGTGGCGCTGATGACGTAGCGCTGCGCCAGGCTGGTGGTCGTGGCGGCAGCCACGCGATCGGGTGCAGGACCGAGCGCGGCGGCCCCGAACGCGAGGACTGCGGCAAGCACGACGGATCGGCGTACGGGCATGGGGCCATGTTGCCGAAGCAACGATCGCCTGTCATCCTCCGTCCCACGCCAATGAACTCCCAGCAACCGCGTCGC